>NZ_JAMYBV010000012.1:0-168134 GCF_024126635.1 Pseudomonas sp. VA159-2
CGCTCGGGTCTTCCTGACTGGATTTCAGCGGATTCTACCGAAGACCTTGAAAGGGATGGCCGTAAGGGCGGAAAGGTGACTAAGCGTCGATATAGCAAATGAATGCACTTACATCTGTGAATACCCACGCCTACCGACTTTAGCTTTGACTTTGACTTTGACTTTGACTTTGACTTCCAGAACGTGGGTTTTGAAAGTTATATGCGCATTCATTGACTACGCGTCTACATCGCAAATGAATGCGCCCCCCATCAAAACCACCAACACAACAACCAAACCAGCATCAGGCAGGCAAAACAGGCTCCACCAACCCCAACCGCCGCGCCACATACAGATCGATCAGATACCGCGCAATCGACCGCCCCGCCGGCAACGGCGGCAAGTCGTGAACACTGAACCACTGCGCATCCTCGATCTCATCCGCCTGCATGACAATCTCCCCCCCCGCATACTCGGCATGAAACCCAAGCATCATCGAATGCGGAAACGGCCAGCACTGGCTGCCCACGTACTGAATGTTCTTCACCTCGACCGCCACCTCTTCACGCACCTCGCGCACCAGGCACTCCTCCGCCGATTCACCCGGTTCGGCAAAGCCGGCCAGGGTGCTGTAGACCCCACTGACAAAGCGTGGCGAACGCGCCAGCAGCACCTCGTCGCCGCGGGTGATGAGCACGATCATGCTCGGCGAAATACGCGGGTAGCTGCGCAAGTCGCAGGCCTGGCAATACATCGCACGCTCCCAGCGAATCTGCGTCATCGCCTGGCCGCAGCTGCCGCAAAAGCGATGCTCGCGGGCCCAGGTGCCAATCTGCGCGGCATAACCCAGCACCCTGTAGGTGTCGAAGTCACCTTCGAGCATGAACCGACGCAGCCCCTGCCAGGCACAACCCGGGACTTCAGTGGCGCCGCGCAGTTCGAGCAGGAACACCGGCTGGCCGTCGAAGTGACCGATGCCGTGCTCGCACAGCACATCGAGATCCTGGCGCTTGAGCCACTCGCGGGGGAACAGCGCGCCGTTGCCGTCCATCAAAAACCCTTCCGGGCTACGGGCGACGGCGAGCCCCCCGGTGATCTGCGGGTCGAGTACTGCGGTTGTCCAGCGTGCTGACATGGTTCGGGTTCCTAGGCTCTGTATGAACAGTCTTGAGACGAAGGTCAGGCAAGGCGAAAACAGCCGAGCAAGCGCAGTGTACTGGAGTACATGAGCATTGCGAGGCGGTTTTCAACGCAGCATGAACGAGTATCAAGGCTTTTCGTACAGAGCCTAAAAGGCGCCCGCCAACCCGGTCAGTCGGCGAACGTCGGTTGCTGTTTGCTCATGTGGGCGGCCACGGCCACCCGCAGGTCTTCGGACTGCAGCATGGCGGCGTTCCAGGTGGCGATGTATTCCAGGCCATCGTCGATGCGATGGTCGCGCATGTAGCTGAGCATCTCCTTGGTGCCGGCCACGGCAATCGGCGATTTTGCGGCAATCTCGCGGGCGATGGCAAAGACCCCGTCCAGCAGCGCCGCCTGGTCATCATAGACGCGGTTGACCAGGCCAATGCGCAACGCCTCCTGGGCATCGACCATGCGTCCGGTGAACGCCAGCTCGCGCAGGATGCCGTCGCCGATGATACGCGGCAAACGTTGCAAGGTGCCGACATCAGCAGCCATGCCCATGTCGATTTCCTTGATCGAGAACTGCGCGTCGCTGGCGCAATAGCGCATGTCGCACGCCGAAATCAGGTCGATGGCGCCGCCGATGCAGTAGCCCTGGATCGCCGCCAGCACCGGCTTGCGGCAGTTGTCCACGGCGTTGAACGAGCTTTGCAGGCGCAAGATGGTACGGCGCAGCACCCGGGCGTTACGGCCGGTGTCCTTGCCCAGTTGCTGAGCCAGGGAGGCCAGCATCATCAGGTCGATGCCAGAGGAGAAATGCTTGCCGGCGCCGCTGATCACCACCGCGCGCACCGCATCGGTATCGTCGATCCACTGGAAAATCTCGACGATTTCCTCCCAGAACGCAGCATTCATGGCGTTGATCTTTTCCGGGCGGTTGATCTGTACGTGGGCGATGTTGTCGGTCAGTTCAACCTTGAACGCGGTGTATTCGGTCACGGACGGCACTCCATTGGGGAAAGGATTCACAAGTCAGAATCTTAGCGCACCCGCAAGGCCGCGCATGTGCCAAAAGCGGGACTGGATCCCTTGCACCCCGCGCCCTGATGGGGCACCTTGCGCCACTGCTGAATCAAAAGGATACAAATTCATGTCCCGTTCCCTGACCGGCGCCCTCGCCCACAGCTTTTTGGGCCAGTCGCCGCGTTGGTACAAGGCCGTCATCTGCCTGTTCCTGCTCCTCAACCCGTTGCTGCTGGCGACCCTTGGCCCGGTCGTCACCGGCTGGGTGCTGGTGATCGAGTTCATTTTCACCCTCGGCATGGCGCTCAAGTGCTACCCGTTGATGCCCGGTGGCCTGCTGCTGCTGGAGGCGCTGGCGCTGCGCATGACCACGCCCGAGGCCCTGTATGAAGAGCTGCAGCACAACTTCCCGGTGATCCTGCTGCTGATGTTCATGGTCGCCGGCATCCACTTCATGAAGGAACTGCTGCTGTATCTGTTCTCGCGGATCCTCCTCGGCGTGCGCAGCAAGGCCATGCTGGCCCTGCTGTTCTGCGTGCTGTCGGCGTTTTTGTCGGCGTTCCTCGACGCCCTGACCGTGACCGCGGTGATCATCAGCGCGGCGGTGGGCTTCTACGCCGTGTACCACCGCGTCGCCTCCGGCAGCAACCCACGCGAAGACAGCGCGCTGGACAGCGACCAGCACATCCCTCAATTGCACCGTGAAGACCTCGAGCAGTTCCGTGCCTTCCTGCGCAGCCTGCTGATGCACGGTGCGGTGGGCACGGCGCTGGGTGGCGTGTGCACCCTGGTGGGCGAGCCGCAAAACCTGCTGATCGGCCATGAAATGGGTTGGCACTTCGCCGAGTTCTTCCACCAGGTCGCCCCGGTGTCGATGCCGGTACTGGCCGCGGGCCTGGTCACCTGCGTACTGCTGGAAAAGCTGCGCCTGTTCGGCTACGGCACGCTGATGCCCGAGCCGGTGCGCCAGGTGCTGGCCGCCTACGCCGCCGAGGACGATGCCGCGCGCACCCAGGCCCAGCGCGTGGCCCTGGTGGTGCAGGGCTTGGCCGCACTGATCCTGATCGTCTGCCTGGGCCTGCACATCGCCGAGGTCGGGCTGATCGGCCTGTTGGTGATCGTGCTGATCACCGCCTTCACCGGCATCACCGACGAGCACCGCCTGGGCCGAGCGTTCCAGGACGCCATGCCGTTCACCGCGCTGCTGGTGGTGTTCTTCGCCGTGGTCGCGGTGATCCACCAGCAGCAACTGTTCAGCCCGCTGATCGCCTGGGTGCTGGCGCTGCCCAGCGAGCAGCAGCCGGGCATGCTGTACCTGGCCAACGGCCTGCTGTCGGCGATCAGCGACAATGTGTTCGTCGCCACCATCTACATCACCGAGGTCAAGCAGGCGTTCGTCAACGGCGCGATGAGCCGCGAGCACTTCGAGACCCTGGCGGTGGCGATCAACACCGGCACCAATTTGCCCAGCGTGGCCACGCCCAATGGCCAGGCGGCGTTCCTGTTCCTGCTGACCTCGGCGATCGCACCGCTGATTCGCCTGTCGTATGGGCGGATGGTGTGGATGGCCTTGCCCTATACCCTGGTCATGGGTGGCCTGGGTTGGTGGGCGGTGACTTACTGGCTGTAACGCCCGCCCTGGGCCAGCCAACACCGGCAGGGCCAGCCATTGGCCCTGGCGCGGTCGCCGTAGGAGCCGGCCTTGCCGGCGAACACCGGCAGGGCCGGTGCCATCCACCGGGTCGCCTGGTTCGCCAGCGAGCTGGCGCCTAAGGAGCCGGCCGGTCGCGCTCGAACCGCGCCATGCCGGCGAACGCCGGCAACCAGGCCTCCCGCCGTATCACCCACAGCTCGTAGGTCGGCCTGAAGCGGTCAGGCTCATCCAGCGCGCCAAGGTGCACCTCCACTTCATCGCCGCTGCGGGCGAACACCGACGACCCGCACCGCGGGCAAAAATGCCTGCCCGCATAAGTCGTCGCCTCGCCGGTGACCTGCACGGCACCCTCGGCGAACATCGCCGAAGCGCCGAACAACGCGCCATGGTGCTTGCGGCAATCCAGGCAATGGCACAGCCCGACCCGCCGTGGCTCGCCGCACGCCTCGATGCTTAGCTGCCCACACAGGCAGCGCCCTGTCACCTTGTCCATCGTCCACCTCCGCGGTCAGTCCCGTGCAACGGTTGAGCCCAGGCTATCGTTCAAGGTTCCTGTCGATTCCAGCCCGCACCGTTCGACTACCCAGCACATCCACCCGCGGAGCACTCCCCATGCGCAAGCTCATCGTTGCCGCCTTCATCACCCTGGACGGCGTCATGCAGGCCCCCGGCGGCCCGCAGGAAGACACCAGCGGCGGTTTCAGGCACGGCGGCTGGCTGCCGCCCTACGCCGACGAGGTCTTCGGCCAGGCCATGCAAGCCCTGTTCAGCCAACCCTTCGAACTGCTGCTGGGGCGGCGCACCTACGACATCTTCGCCGGCTACTGGCCGCAGGTCAGGAGCGACTCGGAAAACCGGCCCATGGCCGACCTGCTCAATGGCGTGGCCAAGCACGTTGCCACCCACCACCCCGGCTCGGTAGGCTGGCACAACAGCCATGCCCTTGGTACCGATGTACCCAAGGCGGTGCAAGCGCTCAAGCAGCAAGACGGCCCACCCCTGCTGACCCAGGGCAGCGGCGAACTGGTGCGCCAGCTATTGGCCGCCGGGCTGGTGGACGAACTGTACCTGCTGGTACACCCGCTGCTGCTCGGCCGCGGCAAGCGCCTGTTCG
The DNA here is from genome assembly GCF_024126635.1 of Pseudomonas sp. VA159-2. NCBI lineage: Bacteria > Pseudomonadati > Pseudomonadota > Gammaproteobacteria > Pseudomonadales > Pseudomonadaceae > Pseudomonas > Pseudomonas sp. VA159-2. Next base: position 4,896 of record NZ_JAMYBV010000012.1, read on the forward strand.
GCGATGACGCCCAGGCCGCGGCGTTCACCCTGGTGGAGTCGGTCGCCTCGCCCAGCGGCGTGCTGATTACCCGCTACCAGCGCGGTGGCGCGGTGCGTACCGGCACGTTCGCGGAGGCTTGACCAGCCGTGAAGCTCGCCGTTCGGGCTCGAACTGCCCTGCGTGGTCATGCGCAAGGTCATGCGCCAGGCCTGACTGCGGGTATAACATCGAGATCCCGATCACGGAGACCTTGCTCATGTTGCCCACCGCCCCTTCCCTGCACAGCGCCCGCCGGGCCAGGCTGCAAATCTTGCGTGGGCGGGTCGGCCTGGGGCTGGTGGCGGGCTTGTCGGTGCTGGCAGGAATGACCGATGCCATTGGCCTGCTGGCGCTGGGCGACTTCGTTTCGTTCATGAGCGGTAACACCACCCGCCTGGCGGTGGCGATCAGCCAGGCGGACCTGGCGCTGATGGCGCGCCTGGCCCTGGCGATCCTGAGTTTCGTGCTGGGCAACGCCCTCGGCGTGCTGCTGGCCCGGCGCTTTGGGCGGCGTGCCTCGCCCCTGTTGCTGGTGGTCGCGGCCCTGCTGGCCGGTGCCGCGGCCTGGCCGTCGAGCCTGTCGCTGCCGGCGCTGGTGGCGGCGATCCTGGCCATGGGCATGCTCAATGCCGTGGTCGAGCAAGTGAACGGCCTGCCCATCGGGCTGACCTACGTCACCGGTGCGCTGTCGCGCTTTGGCCGTGGCCTGGGGCGTTGGCTGCTGGGCGAGCGGCGCCATGGCTGGCGGGTGCAGTTGGTGCCCTGGAGCGGCATGTTGCTCGGGGCGGCGCTGGGTGCCTGGCTGGAGCTGCGGCTAGGCTTGCTGGCGCTGGCAGCCAGCAGCGGCCTGGCGTGTGTGTTGGCGTTGGTGACACTGTTCGTGCCGCGGGCGTGGCAGTTGGGGTATATGCCGCGTTGAAGCCGTGTTCTGCAAGGTGCGTGAGGGTGGGTGTTCGCCGAATGCACTGCAAGGCTCTCGCTGCCCGAATAACATTCATATGAATACCAACGACACAAACAAAATATTTTTATGAATATGTATCCTTTACACTTGCTTTACACTTGAGAAGAATTACCATTCGCGCCTCATAACAACAAATGAGTCGCATTCCATGGCAAAAAAGTCTGTTGCCCCAGCCTCCCTGTCGGTGCTGGGCCTGCTAGTGATCCCTGCCGTCCACGCTGAAAGCCAGGCCCCGCTGGCCCTCCCCGCGACCCCGGTAACCAGCGCCTACGAACAGCAAAGCTACAAGGCCAGCGAGAGCAGGAGCGCGCTGAAGATCGACGCGCCGCTGCGCGATATCCCGCAGACCGTCAACGTGGTGCCCGAGAGCGTGATCAAGGACCAAGGCGCCCAATCCATGGAAGACGTGCTCAAGAACGTGCCCGGTGTCGGCCTGTCCAACGGCGACGGCCAGCGCGACCAGGTGACCATCCGCGGCTTCAGCGCCATTGGCGACATGTACGTCGATGGCATCCGCGACGACGCCCTGTACTTTCGCGACCTGTCCAACGTCGAGCGGGTCGAGGTGATCAAGGGCCCGGCCGCCGTCCTCTATGGCCGGGGCTCGTCGGGCGGGCTGATCAACAGCATCAGCAAGAAACCGGGCTTCGCCCCCAAGCAGGAAGTCGGCGTGAGCTTCGACAGCGAGGGCAAGCGCCGCACCCAGTTCGACAGCGGCTGGGCCGACCCGCAGGGCAATCAGGCATATCGGGTCACCGGCGCCTTCGAAGACAGCGACACTTTCCGCGACGACGGCTACATCGACCGCAAGGCCATCGCCCCTTCGGCTTACTTCAAGCTATCCGACGACCTGGAACTGAACCTCGGCGCCACCTACCTGTACGACAAGCGCCTGATCGACTTCGGCATCCCCGCACTGGGCAACCGTCCAGTGGACGTCAGCCGCGACAAACGCTTCGGCTCGGGCAACGCCTCCCAGGACTACGCCCGCAGCGAAGTGTTCTCGTTTACCGCCAGCCTGGACTACCGCATCAACGACGCGTTCACCCTGAGCAACACCAGCCGCTACTACCGCTACGACCTGGACCGCAACAACACCCTGGCCGACAGCAGCCCGACACGCTTCGTCACCGCGCCCGACGGTGAACTGCTGGTCAAGCTCAATCGCGGCAACGTGGCCCGCGACGAGTCCGGGGTGTTCAACCAGACCGAGCTCAAGCAGCAGGCGCAACTGGCCGGCATGCAGCACAACCTGCTGTATGGTGTGGAGGTCGGTTTCCAGGACAAATACCAGCGTGTCTACAGCCAGAACAACGTCGCGCGTGTGCCGGTGTACCGCGACGCCCTGGTGGCAGTGCCGGAACACGCCGCCAACCTGTCCTCCGAAGGCACCAACTACCAGCAGACCAGCGGCTTCTACGTGCAGGACCTGATCGAGCTGAGCTCGCAGTGGAAGGCGCTGCTGGGCGTGCGCTACGACATCTTCGGCCAGGAGTACAACGACGCCCGGGTGCAGAACGTCGACCTCGATCGCACCGACAAGACCTGGAGCCCACGCGCCGGCCTGGTCTACCAGCCTGACCAGGTGCAGTCCTACTACGTGTCGGTCAGCCGCAGCTACCAGCCTTCAGGCGAGGTGTTCGCGGTATCGCCGACCAATGCCGGCCTGGAACCCGAGGAGACCACCAACTACGAGGTGGGCGCCAAATGGGACCTGCTCGACAGTCGCCTGTCGCTGACCGCTGCGGTGTTCCGCCTCGAACGCACCAACATGAAGACCGCCGACCCGAGCAATCCCAACCTCACCATCCTGGCCGGTGAACAACGCACCGACGGTTTCGAGGCCACCCTCAGCGGGCAGTTGAGCGACAAGTGGCAGATCTATGCCGGCTATGCCTTCCTCGACGCCGAGATCACCAAGTCCAACAGCAAGACCAACGGCGTGGCCAACGAGGGCCAGGTACCGACCCTGACCCCACGCAACAGCGCCAACGTCTGGCTGGTGCGCACCCTCACCCCTGAATGGCGCGTGGCCGCGGGCGCCAACTATGTGGACGAACGCTACACGGCGCTGGACAACCAGGTGGTGATGCCCGGCTACACCACGTTCGATGCCGCATTGCTGTACAGCGTGGAGCACTGGGACGCGGCGTTGCGCCTGAAGAACGCCTTCGATCGCGACTACTATGCCTCGGCCCATGGTTCGGTGGATCTGATCACCCCCGGAGCGCCACGGACGCTCGAGGCCAGCGTGAACTACCGGTTCTAAGCCACTGCGCAGCATGGCACCGGCTGCGCCGGTGTTCGTCGGCAAGGCCGGCGCCTACCGCGACCGCGCCGTCCTGCGGCCTGTAGGCGCCAGCCTAGCTGGCGAAGCAGGCAGCGCGGGACATCCCGCTGGCGCTTTCACGCCCAGCTCGATAGTCACTATCAAGCACAGCAATTTCTCAGGCTTGGCCTTGGGCAATAACCTAGGTTCATCGATTCGGCCCCTGAATCCTGAACCCCGGAAGCGTCCCGATGAATACCAGCGCCCGCCTGCTGCTTGCCGTCCTGACCGCACTCGGCATTGCCGTGCTTAGTGGCTGTGCCAACCACCCCGAACTGCGTCCCTACAGCGCCGAGGAAAGCCGCCAGCTGCAGCTTGAAGCCCTGCAGCGCCAGGGGTTGAGCCTGCAAGCGTATGAACAGCGTCGACTGGCCTTGTTGCGCGCGGAGCAGCCGCAAGAGGTGACAGACGTCGCGGCGAATGCGCGCTCGACGCGCGGCTGAGCGCCACTGTCACCCCCCCACCCCCCGCCTACGCCCATCGATCCACACCAACATCACACTGGCATACAACGACACCAGCACGAACAACCCCAGCCGCACGGCAAACGCGCGATACACATCCTGCCCCGCCAGGCTGTCCTGCACCGACTGCCCGAGCAGAATCAACAAGGTCGTCAGGCAACTGACCCAGTACGCCGGGCTGTGCCGGGTCGCCACCAGCCGTTGCAGGCGCCGCGCCTGCCACAGCGCAGCCAGCAGCACCCAGAGAAACAGCATCCACAGGTGCACGAACAGGCTCAACGCCCCCCACAGCAGCATCGCCAGGCCCCCGGCCAGCAGCGTCGAGCCCACCAGTTCGCGGGCCGCCTGGCGCGCCTCGGTGCCATCGACCTGCTGCCCCAGGCTCACCGCCTTCATGATCAGCGGCATGAAGCGATCCGGCGCCACCAGCGCCAGCAGGAAGGCCGGCATCACGATCAAGGTGGCACGCAAGGCAATCCAGCCGGCGTCCGCCACCACGCTGGGCGCCTGGGCGGGCGCGGGGGCATGCGCAGGCTCCGGGCACAGCCCGTGGGCCACGGCGGTGCACAGCACCGCCAGCAACATGCCCTTGGCCATGGCCTCGACCACCGACAACGCCAACTCGAAATCGCGGGTGCCTGCGCCAGCAACCAAGGTCAGGCCGATCACCAGCAGGTTGGCCAGCAAACCGTTGCCACCGCGCTGGGCATAGCGAAACACCCAGAACAGCCCCAACGCCACCAGCAGCACACCGGTCAGCGGCGCATGGCGCAGCAGCGGAATCAGCAGCAGGCCACTGCCGCAGCTCAACAGCACCAGCACCGCCAGCACCGGCGCCAGGCGCAACGGCAAGGCCGCCGTGCGCATGGCCAGCAACAGCACGCACAGCACCGGCGCCAGGATCGGTACCGGCAGGCCCATGCCGAAGCTCGCCGCCAGGCTCAGCGCCGCGCCCCAGGCCAAGCGCCAGGCCCGTCGCCGGCGCAGCTCAATAGGCATAAGACAACCAGCTCATCACGGCCATGAACACGCGCCCCAGCAGGTTCAGCGGATTGCCCTGCCCCGGCAGCGCCATCACCTCGGCCTGGCCACCGACCCGCAACTGCGAGGCCTCCAGCGCCTGGTCCGGGTCGAGTTCGACGATCACCGGGAAGCGCTGCGCCGAGCGCAACCACTCGCGACTGTTCTGCACCGTTGGCAGTTGCCCTGGCGGCGGCGCCTGGCCGGTGCTGACACCCTGGCCGATGCTGCGGATACGTCCGCGCCACACCGCTCCAGGCAGGCCATCGAGCACCACCAGCACCGGCGTGCCGCTGCGCAGGCGACCGAGGTTGTTTTCGGTCATGTCGGCACTGATCCACAGGTCATGGGTGGCAACCAGGGTCAGCACCGGGCTGCCGGCGCCGACGTAATGGCCGACATCCACCCGCAGGTCGGTGATGCGCCCGTCGGCATCGGCGCGCACCTGGGTCCGCGCCAGGTCCAGGCGGGCCTTCTCCAGGTTGGCCGCAGCGCTGCGCAGTTGGGCGTTGTCGTCGCTGCTGCCGCCCTCCTGCTCCTTGGCCCGCTCGACTTCGGCGCGGGCCGCGGCGACCTGGCTGCGCGCCTGCTCGTAGCTGGCCTGGGCACCTTCCAGGCGGCGCACCGACACCGTGCCTGGATCCTCCTGATACAACCGCCGCAGGCGCTCGGCATCCTGGCGGGCCTTGCGAGCGTTGGCCTCGGCCGCCGCCAGCGCGGCCTGGGCCGACTCGATGCCGGCACTGTGGGCGCCCACCTGGCGCCGCGCCGCCTCGTAGTCGGCCTCGGCCCGGGCCAGGGCGATGTGGTATTGCGCCGGGTCCAGCTCGAACAGCAGCTCACCGCGCCGCACCGGCTGGTTGTTGCCCACCGCCACCCGTCGCACCTGCCCAGCCACCTCGGCGCTCACCGCCACCACATAGGCCTGCAGGCGCGCCTGCTGGGTATAGGGGGTGAAGCGGTCGGCCAGCAGGTACCAGAGCAGGCTCACGGCAATCACCAGGAGGATCCAGCGCATGCCCCGGTCAGGGGCTTGGGCTTGAGTCATTCGCGCTCACCTTGTTCATCGAGCAGCTCGCCCCAGTCGGTGCGCCGCTGCATCTGTTCACGGGTTGGCCGGTCGATGGCCGCGGCCTGGCGCTGCCAGCCGCCGCCGAGGGCCTTGTACAAGGCCACCAGGCTGCTGACCGCGTTGCCACGGCTGACCAGGTAGCCGTCCTGTTGCTGCAACAGCAACTGCTGGGCATCGAGCACCCGCTGGAAATCGGCGAAGCCCTCGCGGTACTGCGCACTGGCCAGCGCCAGCGAACGTTGCGCGGCCTGGGACGCCCGCTCGCGAATGGCCGCGCTCTGCAAGGCACGCACCAGGCCGCTGGCGGCGTCGTCGGCCTCGCGCGCGGCGTCGCGCACCTGCTGGTGGTACAGGGTCAGCAACTGCTGCAGGCGCGCGTCCTCGACCCGCACGGCGTTCTTGCGCCGGCCATGGTCGAACGGGTTCCACAGCAGCGCGGGCCCTGCGGCGATATCGAAGCTGTCGGGCAGCCGACTGGACGACACCAGGCTCAAGCCCAGGCTGCCGAGCAGGCTCAGTTGCGGGTACAGATCGGCCTCGGCCACCCCGACCAGCGCCGACTGCGCCGCCACCGCTTGCTCGGCGGCGCGGATGTCCGGGCGCCGGCGCAGCAGCTCGGCGGGCACCTCGCGCAGCACCGCGCGATCCGGCAGCGGCAGCTGCCCATGGCCTGTGGCCAGCTCCGGCAGCGCGCCGGGCGGGCGCCCGAGCAAGGCGCACAGTGTGTTGCGCAAGGTGTTGAGCTGGTTCTCGAACTCAGGAATGGTCGCCTCGGTGGCCAGCAGCTGGGTGCGCGCCTGCTGCCAGTCGAGCTCGTCGTTCTCGCCGTGCCGGAACAGGCGCTCGGTGATCTGCAGGCTGCGCGCCTGGCGCCGGGCGTTGTCGCGGGCGATGTCCAGCCGCGCCTCGGCGGTGCGCAGGCCGAAATAGGTGTCGGCCACCTGCGCGCGCAGCAGCACCAGGGCATCGGCATGGTTGGCCCGGGAAGCGAAATAGGCGGCGTCGGCCGCCTCGATGGCGCGGCTGAAGCGGCCCCAGAAGTCGATCTCCCAGGCAACCTCGAAGCCCAGGCTCGACTGCCAGAACACCGCATCGCGGGCACTCGGGCTAGCGGACTGGTCCTGCTTGAGATACAGGCTCTGGGCGCGCAACTGCTGCAACTGCGGGTAGCGCCCGGTCTGCACGATGGCCAGTTGCGCGCGAGCCTCGACGATGCGCAAGCCGGCGACCTGCAGGTCGCCGTTATGGGCATCGGCCTCGGCAATCAGCGCATCGAGGGTCGGGTCGGCGAACAGCGCCCACCACTGGCGCAGGTCGACAGCGCCGCTGGCGGTGGCCTGGGCCAGCAGCGGGGTATGCCAGCCGGCCAGCCACGGGTCCTGCGGCGGGGTGAAATCCGGGCCGACCTGGGTGCAACCGGCAAGCATCGCCAACAGGCTCAGCGCCCCGCGGCGCAACGATCCGCCCATGGCCGCGGCGGGCTCACGCCGCCGGCCCATCGGGGCGCTCGGGCACCTGCTGGTCGACCCACTGCCAGAACAGGTTGTAGGTCACCGCCAGGATCACCGGGCCGAGGAACAAGCCGATGACGCCCTTGGCCACCATGCCGCCGAGGGCGCCGATCAGCACCACCGGCATCGGCACATCCACCCCGCGCCCCAGCAACAGCGGCTTGAGCACGTTGTCGGCCAGGCCGGCGACGAAGGTATACACGGCAAACAGGATGGTCATGGCAGTGAAGCCCTCGGTGCTGAACACATAGGCGATCACCGGCAGGGTGACCAGGGTCGCCGGCGCCTGGGCGATGCCCAGCATGAGGACGACGATGGCCAGCATGCCCGCCCCCGGCACGCCCTTGAGCACGAAACCGACGCCGATCAGCAGCATCTGGATGAAAGCGATGCCGATCACCCCCTGGGCCACGGCGCGGATGGTCGCGGTGCACAGCTGGGCGATCGGCTTGCCGCGCGCCTCGCCCGACACGCGCGTGGCGATGCGCTGCGCCGCCCGCTGGCCCTGCTCGCCGAAGGCCATGATCACCCCGGACACCAGGACCGCGCCGATGAACAGCAAGAAGGCGCCGCCGGCGCTGGCGGCGGCGCCCAGCACCACGCGCCCGGCGCCCTTGAGGTCGGGCAGGTAGTGGTTGAGTACCCCGCTCAGGCTCTGCGACGCGGCCAGCCACAAGGCATGCAGCTTCGTCCCGAGCAGCGGCCAGCCGGCCACCGCGTCCGGCGGTGGCGGCACGCTCCAAGCGCCGCTCTTGAGCAACCCGACCAGGCTTTCCAGCGACTCGCCGATCGACGCCACCACCAGGTAGATCGGCACCAGCAGCACCACCAGCACCAGAACCACCAGCAGCGTCGCCGCATGCCCCTGGCGCAGGCGCGTCGTGCGCAGCAGGCGGCGCTGCAAGGGGTACAGGGTGACCGCCAGGATCACCGCCCAGAGCATCAGCTCGAGGAACGGCTGGAACACCTGGTAGGCGAAGATCACCAGCGCGGCCACCAGCCCCGCCTTGATCAATACATCGAGCAGCCCCCGCGACAGGACGCTGTCCAGCTTGAAACCCGACTGCATGCTCCACCTCCGCGATTGTGCACACCCTACTGGCGGTCCCCCGCCGACGGCCCATCCTCATCCGGCAAGCGCCCCTGGCGGTGCTGCGCCAGCAGCCCGGCGCGCTCCTGCTGCTGGTAACCCTGCAGCCAGGCCGCCGCCTGCGCCTCGCTGCGCCCCAGCACGATCAAGGCCCGCCGCGCCATTTCCAGGCTGGAGTGGAAGGTCTCGCGCACCGGGCTCACCCCTAGATCGAGCAGGCGCAGCACATCGCGGTGGTCGCGGGCGGCGGCGATCACCGGCAGTTGCGGGTACAGCTGCGCCAGCACATCGACAGTCTTCTGGTTGGCCTGGGCGTCGTCGCCGGCGACGATCACCAGCGCGGCCTCGCCGACCTTGGCCGCACGCAGCACCTCCGAGCGTGACGGATCGCCGTAGTACAGATCGGCGGCGCCACGTTCCAAGGTCCGTGGCGAGGCGTCCAGGGCCACCAGGCGGATGCCCTCGGCCCGCAGCATGCGCGCGATGGCCCGCCCCAGGCGGCCCATGCCAGCGATGACCACCTGCGCCGCTTCCTCCACCTCGGGGATCTGCCCGGGCGCGGCCGGTGGCGCAGGGCGCAGTTGCCGGGCCAGGGCCATCATCACCAGCGGCACCACCGCCATCGACAGGGTGATGGCCAGCACCAGCAGGTCGTGCAGTTGCTGGGCCAGCACCTGATGCTGCAACGCCAGCTTGAACACCACGAAGGCGAACTCGCCGCCAGAGGCCAGCACCACCGCCAGGCACAGCGCCTGGGCGCGGTCCAGGCCTGCAGCCAGGCGGCCCAGGCCGAACAGCAACGGCAGCTTGATGCCCACCAACAGCAGGGTCAGCCCCAGCACCTGCAGCGGCATGCCCAGCAACAGGCGCAAGTCGACGGCCATGCCCACGCCGACGAAGAACAGCCCCAGCAACAGACCCTTGAGCGGCTCGATCTGCGACTCCAGCTCGTGGCGGAACTCCGACTCGGCCATCAGCACCCCGGCGAGGAACGCGCCCAGGGCCATCGACACACCGACATGCTCCATCACCCAGGCCGTACCCAACACCACCAGCAACGCCGTGGCCGTGGACAGCTCAGGCAGGCCGCAGCCGACGGTCCAGCGGAACACCGGGCGCAGCAGGTAGCGGCCAGCGACGATCACCACGGCAAGCCCCAGCACCACCGCCAGCACCGGCCAGGCGCCGTCGTCCGCCGTGCTGACACTGCCGCCGAGCAACGGCACCACGGCGATCAAGGGGATCGCGGCGATGTCCTGGAACAGCAGGATGGCCACCGCCAGGCGGCCATGGGCCTTGCCCAGTTCCTTGCGCTCGGCCAGCACCTGCAAGCCGAAGGCGGTGGACGACAACGCCAGGCCCAGGCCGAGCACGCAGGCGCTGGCCGGTGCCTGGTCGAACAGCAGCCAGGCCAGCACGCCCAGTACCAGGGCGGTCAGGCCGACCTGCAGCGAACCGATGCCGAACAGCGCCCGGCGCAAGGTCCACAGCCTGCGCGGCGACAGTTCCAGGCCGATGACGAACAGCAGCATCACCACGCCCATCTCCGACAGCCGCGCGACGTTGTCGGGGTTGTCGATCAGGCCCAGCAGCGCGGGACCGATCAGGATGCCGGCGAACAGGTAGCCCGGCACCGCGCCCAGCTTCAGGCGCTGGGCCAGCGGCACCAGGACCACCACCGCCAGCAAAAATACCACCGTGGCCTGCAACAGGCTGCCGTCATGGGGCATAGCGTCTCCACGTCATCTGGCATTGCCGGGCGCGCGTTGCGCCCGTTTTCGCGGCCCAAGGCCGCGCCCCTACTCGGCGCCGAGCGCCACCGCCTGCCAGCTGCTGTCCGGGTCGAAGCGCTGCATCGCCCGGGCCGCCTGCTCGCCGTCAGGGCCGAGGTCCTTTTCGAACACCTGCCCCTCGTGGCTGATCATGAAGCTCATCACCCCGCTGTCGGCGTAACGCGCAGGCCAGGCGACCAAGGCGAAACCACGCACCATGCGCTCGCCGATCAGGTAGTCGTAGGCGCCACCGGGCGCCGAAGGGCCTTGGGCGTCGAGGATGCGAAAGTGATAGCCGTACCAGTCTTCACCGCCCTTCTCCTCGCCGAACAACGGGCCCAGCGGGCTGATCTGGCCATCGCGCTCATCGGCCCAGTACAGGCCGTCATGCTCGCCGGGGGTGCTGAAGATTCGCCGGGCATACTCCAGGGCACCATTGCCGTTGCGGTCCTGGCTGGCGTACTCCATTTGCGCGTCATGGTAGGCGAGCAGCGACTGCAGCACCGCCAGCTCGTTGCGACCGATGCGCCGGGCGCGGATCTCGGCGCTGCCGGCCTTGAGGTCGAAATGCCAACCGTTGGCGCCCTGGCTCAGGGGAATCGGCAGCGTCCACCGCTCGTGGCCCACCGCCAGCAACGCACGGTGTTCGCCGCTCAGCTGCAGGCGATGCTGCTCGCGGTACTGCGCCAGGAAGGTATCGACATCGCGGCGCTGCACGCCGCCTCGGGGGATATAGGTGCGCCAGTCATCGCCCAGCAACTGGCTGAAGCGCGCCTCGTCGGGCGGCTCGGTGGCCAGCGCGGCGACGAAGGCCTCGACCGCCTGGCCGGGGCTGGCGAACATTTCCTGCGCCGGCAACAGGCTTGGCCAGGCCAGGCCTGCCGCCAGCAACCAGGCGATCGGTAGATGGTTGTTCATCGACGGCCCCCTCCCCGTTGGCGCATGCCCGCCCCTGACGGCCGCGACACCGGCTGCCCCATCGCCCGTGAGGGCGTGGCGCGCTGGGCGAAGGCCTGGCTGCTGCGGCCACGGTCGGCCTGGGCGCGGCTACCGGCCGGCGCACGCACGCCCGCGAAGGCATTGTTGCGCGCCCGCCCGGCATTCTGGCGTTGCTGGGCCAGCGGCTGGCGAGCCTGGCCATCGCGCGGGCCCCGTTGGCCCGGCCGCTGCGCCGCCCTTGGGTTGTCGCGCTCGGCCTGGGCCTGGCGCACCCGGTCGCGGGCCTGCAGGTTGCTGGTGGCGGGCCGTTCGAGGCCATGCCGGTCCATGGAGTCCAGGGCCTGCTGCCGGGCCCGGGCGCGCTGGGCATCGTCGCCACGATAGGCCGCGCGCTGGCGCGCTCCGTCGAGCTGGCGGCCGTACTGCGCGCGGCTGCGGGCATCGCGATAGGGCACGCCGTCGCGGTGCACGGCGTTGTGCTGCCATTTGTTCTGGGTGTTGCCGATGCGGTTGTTGGCGTTGATGTTGTTGTAGCGGTTGACGTCGATGTCGATGTCGTTGTCATGCCAGTCGCAGTTGCCCCACAGCGATCCGATGATCGCCACCCCCGTGCCGAACGCCAGCCCGGCCAACAGCGCCGACCCCGGGTAATAGGCCGGCGGCGGCGGATAATAGGCCGGTGGCGAGGCCGGATAGGACCAGGTGCCGTAAACCGTGGTCGGGTTGTAGGCCGGGACGTAGACCGTCTGCGGGTCGGCGGGCTGGATGATGATGGTCGAGTTGCTGGCCGCCGGCGGTGGCTGGGTGGTGGCCGGTGGCGGCGCCTGCACGGTGACGCTCTGGTACGGGTTGCTTTGCAGGTTGCCGGCGACCTGGGCCTTGTGGCGCAGGCGCTGCACCGCGTTCATCAGGTCGTCCGGCTGGGCCAGGAAGGCATCGCCCAGGCGCTGCACCCAGACCGGGTCCTGGGCGAGCACGGCCAGCACCTGGGGAAACGCCACCAGCGCCTGCACGCTGGGGTCCCAGGGTTGCCCGGCAACCTGCTTGACCGCGGCGTCGCCCTTGGCGTCGGGGTTGGCCTTGGACCAGTTGGCCGCCTCGGCGACCTCGCCTGGGTAGGTGCTGGCCATCAGCACCTGGGCCAGCAAGGGGTCGGGATAGAGCGCGACGGGCGCGGCCATCTGGTCGAGTTGCGCCTGGTCGAACACGCGGTCCTGGGTGCTGGCCGCGTCGGGGCCGGGCGGCCCTGGGTCTGGGGTTTGCGCCAGCACGGGCGCTCCCTGCAGAAATAGCATCACTGCCAGAACGCATGAGAGTCGCGTGCGCATGCGCACCTCCCGATAGGGTCGTACCGCGCGATGAGGGTTTAGCCTGGGAGGTGAACGCTGGACAGCGAGCGACGGATTTCAGCCTCGGTGCTGAGGCTCAAGGGTAGCAGAGGGTGGCCGGAATGTTGGCGTTCAGAGGTGCCCGCCGTTCGCCATGCAGCGCCCATCAGATCGAGCGCCGCCCGCGCGGCGCAGCGCGGATGAATCCGCCCCACATTTGTTGCAACGTGGCCATGCCTGGTAGGTCCTGGTTGTTAGCCTGGTGGACACGACGGGCAAGGTGCTGGAGCGCCAGCAGGCCGACCCCATGGGTGCCACGACAGCCGGGCACGACGGTATACTCGCCGGCCCTTAAACCTGGTCCGAGAACCCGCCATGCACCAAGTCCTGCTCATCGTCGACGTGCAGTCCACCTTCAGCCCTTCCGAGAAGCTGGTCGATGGCATCCGCGTCCTCTCGGCCCACATCCCCACCCTCGCCTCGATCGAGCTGCATGACGAGCAGGTCACCCCGTTCCAGCGCCAGCTCGGCTGGCACCCAGCCCGCGAGGACGTGGCCCTGGTCGAGGCCGACAAGGTGTTCGTCAAGCACGGCTACGGCCAAAGCGCCGAGGCCCTCGCCTACATCAAGGGCCTGGGCGTCGAGCGCGTGCTGGTGTGCGGGCTGCAGACCGAAACCTGCGTGCTGGCCGCAGGCTTCGCCCTGTTCGACGCCGGCCTGTGCCCGACCCTGGTCAGCGACCTGACCATGGGTTCGTCGCTGGACCGCTCCGGCCTGCTGGGCATCGACCTGTGGAAGCACCACTTCGGCAAGGTCACCACTGCCGCCGAGGTCCTGGCCGAGCTCAAGGGCTGACCTGGTAACCCCGCCCCTGCAAGCAGCCGCTGTAGGCGCTGGCCTGGGCCTCGTCCTGGCCGCGGCGGTCTTGCCGGCGCTCCTGGCGCTGGCGCATGCCGCCCACCGCGGCGCCGGCCGCCGCCACCTCGCCGGCGCGGTTCTGCCGGTACTGCTGCTTGGCATCGTCGCTGGCCCGGTCATAGACCGCCTCATGCTGGTTGCCCCGCACCTGGGCGCCGGCCGCGCCCGCTACCGCCCCGGCCGCGGCGCCCTTGACCCGGCCACCGACATGCGGGTCGCTGCTGCTCGAACTGCTGGCGAGGCTGTTGCAATCGGCCATGTCCTGCTGCAACTGCTGGCTGCTCTGGCCCTTGAGCGGGGTGACGGTCTGCGCCAGCACCGGCGTGGCCAGCACCAGCAACAGCAATGAACCCCGTGTGAACGTGCCCATGATCCACCTCCATCGGCTGAATGCCCCGCCTCACAGCATAGATGCGCCAGGCGCACGCAGCACCCGGGCCGCCTGCCGCTCAGCCATGCTAAGGTGCCCCGCCATCCGCCCCTGGCGGGCCACGTTGCCAGAGCCCTTTCAAGCTATTTGGGTGAGAGGGTTATTGGCAGCCTCCCCGCGGTCAAAAACCCTCACGTCCCAGCTCCCCTGCGAGCGACGCCCCAAAGGCAATGCAGCTTTTTTCGCTGCATTTCCCCACGCCCCCTTCCGTTACGCGGCAAAACGCAGGAGAGTAACCGGGTGTTCCCGCAAAGAAACGGAGATTCGCCTTGACTACCGATCGCCTGAGCCTGCTCCAGTTCGAGCACCTCAGCCTGAAACCCGCCGCCGCCAAACAGTTCGCCCTCTCATTGACGGCCCTCGAACAGCTGGCACTCCCCGAGCGCTACGCCTATCGCGCTGCCCACTACCTGGGCGACATGGCCGAAGCGGAAAACCACCAGCAGCTGGCTGAGGCCAAGGCGCAAAGCATCGGCTTCAGCCAAGGCCTGCTGACGGCCGCCGTCATCGAGAACACGTTGGCGAAAAAGCTGAACGAGGTCTTCGACGACGCCTGCACCCGCGCCCAGGCGCAGTTGCCGCAATAACGGCATTCGCACGAAGGGCCGCACAAGCGGCCCTTCGTGGTTTGCAGTGGAGCCTGTGGTTACAGCCCTGCCGCCTTCGCCCGCGCGGCATGCAGTTTCTTGTAGCTCTGCACCAGGCGCAGGTGACGGTCCAGCCCTTCGAGCTTCATGCTGGTCGGGGTCAGGCCATGGAAGCGCACGCTGCCGTCCACCGAGCCGAGCACCGCGTCCATCCGCTCGTTGCCGAACATGCGACGCAAATTCGCCTCGTAGTCGGCCATCTCCAGCTCATCGTCCAGCACCACTTCCAGCACCACGTTCAGCGCCTGGTAGAACAACCCACGCTCGACGGTGTTGTCGTTGAACTGCAGGAACATCTCCACCAGCTCCTTGGCCTCGTCGAAACGCTGCAACGCCAGGTGCACCAGCAGCTTCAACTCGAGGATGGTCAACTGGCCCCACACCGTGTTGTCGTCGAATTCGACGCCGATCAGCGTGGTGATGGTGGTGTAGTCGTCCACCTCGGCGTTGTCCAGGCGCTTGAGCAGCAGCTTGAGCGAGCGGTTGTCGAGGCTGTGCAGGTTGAGGATGTCGGCACGGAAATTCAGGGCGCGGTTGGTGTTGTCCCAGATCAGGTCTTCGACCGGGTAGATCTCCGAGTAGCCCGGCACCAGGATGCGGCAGGCGGTGGCACCGAGGTCGTCGTAGACGGCCATGTACACCTCCTTGCCCAGCGCCTCGAGGATGCCGAACAAGGTCTGGGCCTCCTGCGCGTTGGAGTCCTCGCCGTGGCCGGAAAAGTCCCATTCGACGAACTCGAAATCGGCCTTGGCGCTGAAGAAGCGCCACGACACCACGCCGCTGGAGTCGATGAAGTGCTCGACGAAGTTGTTCGGCTCGGTCAGCGCGTGGCTTTCGAAGGTCGGCTGCGGCAGGTCGTTCAGGCCCTCGAAGCTGCGGCCCTGGAGCAATTCGGTGAGGCTGCGCTCCAGCGCCACCTCGAAGCTTGGGTGGGCACCGAACGAGGCGAAAACGCCACCGGTGCGCGGGTTCATCAGGGTCACGCACATCACCGGGAACTCACCGCCCAGCGAGGCGTCCTTGACCAGCACCGGGAAGCCCTGCTCCTCCAGCCCCTGGATGCCGGCGACGATGCCCGGGTACTTGGCCAGCACCGCCTGCGGCACGTCCGGCAGGCACAGCTCGCCTTCGAGGATCTCGCGCTTGACCGCCCGTTCGAAGATCTCCGACAGGCACTGCACCTGGGCCTCGGGCAAGGTGTTGCCGGCGCTCATGCCATTGCTCAGGTAGAGGTTCTCGATCAGGTTGGACGGGAAGTACACCGTCTGGCCGTCGGACTGGCGCACGAACGGCAGCGAGCAGATGCCCCGCTCCTTGTTGCCCGAATTGGTGTCGTACAGGTGCGAACCACGTAGCTCACCGTCCGGGTTGAAGATTTCCAGGCAGTATTCGTCGAGGATCTCGGCCGGCAGCGCATCCTTGGGCCCGGGCTTGAACCACTGCTCGTTCGGGTAGTGCACGAACGGCGCGTTGGCGATCTCCTCGCCCCAGAACTGGTCGTTGTAGAAGAAGTTGCAGTTCAGTCGCTCGATGAACTCGCCCAGCGCCGAGGCCAGCGCCGCTTCCTTGGTGGCGCCCTTGCCATTGGTGAAGCACATCGGCGACTGCGCGTCGCGCAGGTGCAGCGACCAGACGTTGGGCACGATGTTGCGCCACGAGGCGATCTCGATCTTCATCCCCAGGTTGGCCAGCAGCGCCGACAGGTTGGCGATGGTCTGCTCCAGCGGCAAGTCCTTGCCGGGGATGTAGGTGGCGCTGTCGGACATCGGCATCAGCAACCCCTGGGCGTCGGCGTCGAGGTTGGCGACCTGCTCGATGACGAACTCAGGGCCGGTCTGCACCACCTTCTTCACCGTGCAGCGGTCGATGGAGCGCAGGATGCCCTGGCGGTCCTTCTCGCTGATGTCCTCGGGCAGTTCGACCTGGATCTTGAAGATCTGCTTGTAGCGGTTCTCGGGGTCGACGATGTTGTTCTGCGACAGGCGGATATTGTCGGTGGGGATGTCGCGGGTCTGGCAGTACAGCTTGACGAAATACGCCGCGCACAGCGCCGACGAGGCCAGGAAGTAGTCGAACGGCCCCGGCGCCGAGCCGTCGCCCTTGTAACGGATCGGCTGGTCGGCGATCACCGTGAAGTCGTCGAACTTGGCCTCCAGACGGAGGTTGTCGAGAAAATTGACCTTGATTTCCATGCGCGGGGTACCAGAAAGCGGGCGGGACGGATAAATGGCCGGCATTATCCGGGATTTTTGCCGGCAAGTGTTGCCGTCAGGCTGTAAGGCCAGCCAATCGCCTCAGCCCAGGGCTGGGTGACGGCGTTGCCTGGCGCCCAGCAGCAACAGGGCAAATGCCACGCTGCCCAGCAGCGGCCACCCCAGCAGGATCAGTTCATGCTGCTCGAGCCTGGGCAACCAGCCCAGGAACACCAGGTTTGCCGTAGTGCCGCAGGCCAGGCCAAGCCAGGCAGAACGTGCCCACGCCGGTGCTCGGGTACTGCGCAGAAAGTGTCGGTAAAGCCGACCTCCGGCCCTGAGGCCGAGCAAGCCCATGGCCACCACGACAACCGCGCCCAAACGGGCAAGGTGATACGCCCAAGGATCATCGAGCCGCTCGAAGGACATGGCCGGGATGATGATCATGGCCGCCAGGCAGGCATAGCCTGCGAGCAGCATGACGGGGAGCACCACCACCAGCCCCAGGGCCCAAAGCAGCATTTTTCTCAGTAGCGAAGGGGTATCGTTCACTGCAACCGTCCTTGTCATCTGCACATCACCTGCGCCGCATGGTCATTGGCGGCCGGCGTACACTAGCAGAATCCGCCGCCAGGCACAGGTAGCAATGGCGGCACTGCGGGCACCATGGATAGCACCACAGCCTTGCGCCCTACTCCGCGCGAAAGCTCCAGACGATCTCCACCACCCGCGACGCCAGCACCAGGTAGAGCACGCACAGCAGCACCTGCAGCACGCTGTGGTAAGGCAGCTTGGCCAGCCGGTGCAAGGTATCGCTGATGTTGAGCAGCAACAGCACCGCCGAGACGATGATCAGGCCCCAGCCGGTGAGGCTCGAGGCCCACAGGCCGAGGAGGATCTGGTGATTGCCATGGATGGCCTCGGTGCCGGCGGCGAACAGCAGGCCGCACACCAGCAGGTTCTTGAAATTGTCGAAGACCTTGGTGCTCAGGTCGGCGTCCAGCAGGTCCAGGTATTTGCGCCACAGTTTACGCATTTGCCGCTCTCCACCGGCAGCCAGTGTCTGGGCAAGTCTAGAAGCTATCGCGATAGGCGCCTGGCTGGCTGCCACAACAGGATTGATCGCGAAAGTGCATCAATACATGCAAAAACAACGATTATCCTCGGGCACGCTTTCACCCAGAATCTCCAGTTACAAGCACTTACAAATAAGTTCAAAAAACGCTGGAGAACCCCATGCATCAGCCTGCGCCCCGTGGCCAGTCGAAGGCCGCCCAGGTCTTTCGGGTCACGTCCGGAAACTTCCTCGAACAGTTCGATTTCTTCCTGTTCGGCTTCTATGCCACTTATATTGCCGCCGCCTTCTTCCCTGCCAGCAACGAGTTCGCCGCGCTGATGATGACCTTCGCCGTATTCGGCGCAGGTTTCCTGATGCGACCGCTGGGCGCCGTGCTGCTGGGCGCGTATATCGACAATATCGGCCGGCGCAAGGGCCTGATCGTCACCCTGGGGATCATGGCCAGCGGCACCCTGCTGATCGTGCTGGTGCCCGGCTATGCCAGCATCGGCCTGTGGGCCCCCGCGCTGGTGCTGCTCGGGCGCTTGCTGCAAGGCTTCTCCGCCGGGGCCGAACTCGGCGGCGTGTCGGTGTACCTGGCCGAAATGGCCAGCCCCGGGCACAAGGGCTTCTACGCCAGCTGGCAGTCGGCCAGCCAGCAGGTGGCGATCGTCGTCGCCGCCGCCCTGGGCTTTGCCCTGAACCAATGGCTGGCGCCGGCACAGCTGGCGGACTGGGGTTGGCGCGTGCCGTTCGGCGTGGGCTGCATGATCATCCCGGTGATCTTCCTGCTGCGGCGCAACCTGGCCGAGACCGAGGAGTTCGCCGCGCGCCAGCATCGCCCGGACATGCAGGCCGTGCTGCGCACCCTGCTGGACAACGCCAGCGTGGTGCTGCTGGGCATGCTGATGGTGGCCATGACCACCACCGCCTTCTACATGATCACCGTGTACGCCCCTACCTTTGGCAAGACCGTGCTGCAACTGAGCACCCGCGATGCACTGCTGGTGACCCTGCTGGTGGCGGTATCGAACTTCATCTGGTTGCCCATCGGCGGCACTCTGAGTGATCGTTTCGGACGCAAGCCGCTGCTGCTGGCCATGTCGCTGCTGACCCTGCTGACGGCCTACCCGGCCCTGGAATTCCTGGCTCAGGCGCCGAGCTTCGGGCACATGCTCGAAGTGCTGCTGTGGTTCTCCTGCCTCTATGGGCTGTACAACGGCGCGATGATCCCGGCGCTGACCGAAATCATGCCGGTGCAGGTGCGGGTGGCCGGTTTTTCCCTGGCCTACAGCCTGGCCACCGCGCTGTTTGGTGGCTTCACCCCGGCGATCTCCACCTGGCTGATTCACCTCAGCGGCGACAAGGCTGCGCCAGCCTACTGGATGATGGTCGCCGCCTGCTGCGCGTTCGCCGCCACGCTGGTGCTGTACCGCCGCCTGGCCGTGCGTGCTGCGACCGTGCCGGCCTGAGGAGCGACGATGAAGCCATTGCACAGACTCCTGGCGCTCGCCCTGGCCGTCAGCGCGCCGGGTGGCGTCGCCCTGGCCGCCGACCTCAGGGTGATGACCTCGGGCGGCTTCACCGCCGCCTACCAGCGTCTCGGCCCGCAGTTCGCCGCCGCCAGCGGCAACACCCTGACCACCGTGCTCGGTCCGTCCATGGGCAAGGCGCCGCAGGCGATCCCCAATCGCCTGCAACGGGGCGAGCCCGCCGACGTGGTGATCATGGTCGGCTACGCCCTCGATGAACTGATCCGCCAGGGCAAGGTTGCCGCCGATTCGCGGGTGGAACTGGCCGACTCACGCATCGGCCTGGTGGTGCGGGCCGGCGAACCCAAGCCAGACATCAGCACCACGGCCGCCTTGAAGAAGACCTTGCTGGCCGCCCGTTCGGTGGCCTACTCGGACAGCGCCAGCGGGGTGTATGTCGAGCGTCAGCTGTTCGAAAAGCTCGGCATCCAGGCGCAACTGGCCCCGCGCGGCACGATGATCGAGCGCCTCCCGGTGGCCTCGGTGGTCGCCAAGGGCGATTACCAGATGGGCTTGCAGCAGGTGGCCGAACTGCTGCCGGTGCCCGGCGTGACCTTCGCCGGCAAGCTGCCCGAAGACGTGCAGTCGGTGACCCGTTTCGCCGCCGGCATCCCCACCAGCGCACAGCACCCCGCCGAGGCGCGGCAACTGCTCGACTACCTGGCCTCGCCCCAGGTGCAAGGCACCGTGCAGGCCACCGGCCTGGATTCAGTGCCCCGCTAAAGTGCCCGGCAACTGCCGGATCAAGCGCTCGAACTCGAGCGCCGCGGGCGTCAAGGTGCGCCCGCGGCGCTTGAGCACGCCCATCTGCCGGGTCACCTGCGGCTCCACCAGGGCCACCTGGGCCAGGATCGGGTGCGCGCCCAGCGGCATGGCGATCGACGGCACGGCGGCGATCCCCACCCCCGCCTCGATCAGGCCCAGCAAAGTGGTGACATGCTGCGCCTCGCACAGGCTCTGTTTTTCCACCTGCATGCCCGCCAGGGCGCGGTCCAGCACCAGGCGGTTGCCCGAGGCCTTGCCCAGGGTGATGTAGTCGTGGCTGTAGGCCTCGGCCCAGGTGACCACCGCCTGCCGTGCCAGGGGGTGGTCCTGGCGGCAGGCGATGACATAGCGCTCCTCCAGCAGGGGGCTGAAGGCGATTTCCGGGGCCAGGTTGCCGGTGAAGCTCAGGCCGAAATCCGCCTCGCCCGAGGCCACCGCGGCGCTCACCTCGTTGGCCGAGGCGTCGAGCAGGCTGATCCGCACCTTGGGATACTGGCCATGGAACGCGCGGATCGCGTGGGGCATGAAGTAGTAGGCCGCGGATGGCACGCAGGCGATGGTCAGGGTGCCAGTGCGCAACGCGCCACCGTCGCCGATGCTGAGCAGGGCCAGGTCGAGGTCATCGAGCAGGCGTTCGACCTGGGGCAGGAAGGCCCGGCCGACATTGGTCAGCGCAACCTTGCGGGTGGTGCGTTCGAATAGCTTCACCCCCAGGGCGGTTTCGAGCTTGTCGATGCGTCGGCTCAGGGCCGACTGGGTGATGCGCACGGTATCGGCGGCGCGGCGGAAGCTGCCTTGCTCGACGACGGCGCGGAAGGCCTTGAGGTCGTTCAGGTCGAAGTTGATGCTCACCCTGGGGCTCCACGGCTTTGATCGAAGGTGTGCATCAATGGTATTGGCAATTGGTTCGCTACAACAGAGGCAGCGCTCGATCTCATAGGCGCCACATCCCTCACGGCGAACACCCTCCGCCCATCAGCCCACTACCCACCCCGCCGAGCATGCTTCTTAACCACCGCCTTCAACCGCACCGCCGCCCGCTGCACCGTGGCCATCTTCTCCGGGCGCTTCATCCCCCGCCACTTGCGAATTTCCTCGCGGGTACGCCCGCAACTCACACACAGCTCGCTGTTGAGCTGGCAGAGTGAAACGCAGGGGTTGTCGATATCTTTGGCCATGGGCAGCTCCAGTCAGGGACACGCAGGATACTGCAATCGCACTCACTTGGCCGCAGAACAGGCGCGCCAGGCCCCTCACCCCCAAGCCAACTGCCCTTCTGCCAAACCAGCTGAACGAAACCCTTGCCACGGCGGTCGCAACAGCAGTGCCACCGGCAAGGAAACCCACCCATGCCCTTACGTTGCGCAGCCCTCGCCGCCCTGATCTGCCTGCCCGGCTTCGCCGCCGCCG
Source organism: Pseudomonas sp. VA159-2 (assembly GCF_024126635.1). Taxonomy (NCBI): domain Bacteria; kingdom Pseudomonadati; phylum Pseudomonadota; class Gammaproteobacteria; order Pseudomonadales; family Pseudomonadaceae; genus Pseudomonas; species Pseudomonas sp. VA159-2. The sequence continues at coordinate 26,357 of NZ_JAMYBV010000012.1, forward strand.
AAGCACCACTGCGTGTTGAACGTCTGCAGCGCTGCGCCGACCTGCTGCAAAGCCAGACGCAGGACTGGTGCCTGAGCGTGCGCGGGATGCGTGGGCAAACGCCGCAACTGCGCCTGGGCGATGCGGCGCTGCCCGCCGAAAGCGTGCAGCGCCAGGGCGATACGCTGCGCCTGCGCCTGGACGCCAGGCAGCACAGCAGCGCACCGCTATGGCTGATCGACGACGAACGCGTCAGCAACGCGGTCTGGCTGAGCCTGCGCAACAACCATGTGTTGGCTGCCGGGCCACACGAGGTGGCAACGAACATGGACGGCCTCAGCACCTATGTCGACCTGGTCAGCCTGTTGATCGAGGAACATCACGATGGCCGCCGCGAAGCCGAGCGCCTGGCGGCCAAGTACGGCGCGCAGGTGGTAGGCAGCATCGCACCGCTCAATCTGTATCAACTGCGCTTGCCTGCCCGTGACCTGCTGCAGCGCGACGCGCTGGTGCTGCGCCTGGGCAGCGAGACCGGCGTCGACGCGGTGGTGGTCGAGGAATCGGCGGCCGAGGAAGCCGCGCCCGCGACGCAAACGAACAAGCCGCCAGCGGACTCGGACGAATGGGCGGCAAACCGCTTCCTGGATGCCGTGCACTATTACCGTGAACGGGTCCCCGCGCCGCAAGCAGGCCTGCTGGCGCAACCGATACGTATCGGCGTGATCGAGCGCGACGTCGACTTCGACAGTGCCGACTTCGCCGACTACCTGGGCGAGTGCGCGCCGCCGCGTACTTGTGTGTATGCCCGCGACGCCGGCCGCCCGGACGGTCACGGCACCACGGTGGCCGGTGTCCTCGCCGCCGCCTGGGACCAAGGCGGCAACACCGGTTTGCTGCGTGGCCTGGACAAGCACAGCGGCGGCTTCGAAGTCATCGTCGAGCGCAACAGCGATGCCGGCATCACCGCCAACATCGCAGCGTCGGTCAACCTGGTGCAGGACGGCGCGCGGGTACTCAACTGGAGTTGGGGCATCCACCGTGTCGGGGCCCGCGATGTACAGGGCGACACGGTAGATTCGCTGTTGCGCTCGAACATCGCCATGAGCGGCTACGAGGAATTGCTCGAGGAGTTCTTCTTGTGGCTGCGCAAGGCCCACCCCGACGTGGTGGTGGTCAACTCGGCAGGCAATGGCGCGTCTTTCTCGGGGCGCGATGAATATCGCCTGCCCTCCTCGTTCGTCACCGAGCAACTGCTGGTCGTCGGTGGCCACCAGCGCAACAGCGAGCACGGCCTCGCGGTCGCGGACCCGGCCTATGCGGTGAAACGCCAGCGCTCGAACATCGACAGGCGGGTGGACATCACCGCCGCCGCCTGCGCCCAGGCCTCGACGCGCCAGCGCGGCGAACAAGGCGCGGTGCACTGCGGCACCTCCTATGCCACGCCCATGGTCGCCGGCCTGGTGGCGGCCATGCTGTCGATCAACCCGCAACTGCAACCCGAACAGCTGCGCATGCTGCTGCGCCGCAGCGCCATGAGCATCGGCGACAGCCACGATTTCGAAGCCATGGATGCCGAGGACCTGACCGCGCCGATCCTGCCCTCGGAGCGGGGCTACCAGCTGGATGACAGCGCCGTGGGGCGTTCGGCGCGGCTGGATATGCGCCAGGCGCTGGACCTGGCGGTACAGAGCCGCGAGCGGGTGCGTTGATTGAACTGCCTCACCAACGATCGAACACCCGCATGCCCCTATCCTCACGCTGGACAGGCTGTTGACTGCCCCGTATGGTGGCCAACTGACACTTAGCTGCAGCTACGGCGTGCAATCGCTCGGCCAGACATTTTCCATGAACAAGGACGTTTCATCCGACCCGCCTGTAAACCGTCGTCCGGAAGAATCGAGCCATCACGATCAGGTTCTCAACACGCTATGGCAAGCATCTATATTTCCTACCAACGAGCTGACGAAGTTTTCGTCAGGGACCTCGCCAAGCGCCTAGCAACACTGGGCCATACGCTCAGTTACGATCTCGACTCGCTCGTTGCCGGTACCGATTGGCGCGCAACGCTGACACATCGGCTGAAAGCGGCTGAGATTTTTATCGTTGTGATATCGAAACATACTGAAAACTCGAAGTACGTGCTGACCGAAGTAGGGGCGGCCCGGGCCTATGCTTCTGAAACGGGCAGAATGCTCATCATACCAGTGATCATTGATAACACCCCGCCGCCACTGGCGCTTCAGGATATCCACGCCATCATCCAGCCCAACCAGGATCTGGACGCTATTTGCGGGCAGGTGACAACGGCGGTCCAGGCTTTTAGCGAGCGACGCAAGGAGCTGGAAAAGGAAGCCGAACAGGTGGCTACCGCGCTGAAAATCAACGCGGCCGATTACATCAAGGTCGCCATCGACTCGCTTAAAACGCTAGAGCGGCGGGATCGATGGCTGGGCTACGGCTGGTACTGCATCGGCTTTCTATCACTGATCGCCGGTATCGGTTTTGGCATTTACAACCTCACTCACATCGACCAGCAGGCCCAGATTCTGCTGACCGTCCTGATCTTGATAACACTCAAGGCGCTCCTCGTTATCGGCCTTCTGGGGGCGTGCGCCAAATATGCATTCACCCTCGGCAAGTCTTACGCCAGCGAAGCGCTGAAATGCTCGGATAGAATTCATGCGATTCGATTCGGCGACTTCTACCTGAATGCATTCGGCGCAAAAACCCAATGGAGTGAATTGAAGGAAGTGTTCCAGCACTGGAATATTGATCGGTCTTCCTCCTTTGCCAGTCTGGACACCTCCTCGTTCGATCCAAAATTCGTTGAGTCATTCGTGGAATTCGCCAAGCTTTTTCCCAACAAGGGGGCAGGCAAACAAAGCTAGCGTTTGCATACTGAGCGCCCTTCAGGAGCCCTGCCATGCAGCTCAAGTTCAGCCATGTGGATGTACTGGTCGCCCAGCTCGAAACCGCCTGCGCCTACTACCAGCAGATTCTCGGTGCCCAGATCTCCACCGTCCAGGTCTGGGAACGTCGCGGCCTGCAGGTGCGCTACGCGGTGGCGCGCCTGGGCCAGGAGCGCTTCATGCTGGTCCAGCCGCTGGCCGGCAACCTCAAGACCCTGCTCGACCAGCACGGCGAGGGCATGATCTACCGCCACTGCTATTCGACCCCGGACATCGAGCTGGCCTACGACCAACTGCTGGCTGCCGGCGTGCAGCCCGAGGACGAGAACGGCCAGCCCCTGGCCCGCGCCGACCTGCAATCGCCGGCCGGCGCGCGCATCCTCTGGCTGCCCAAGCGCTTCGGGCATTTTTCCATCGAGATCCTCGAGCAGCAGTCCATCGAACGCTTTATCGAGGACGTGTTCGCCAGCCCGACCTAGTCGCCTTTGCCTTTCGGCACACGACAAGCCCCATGGGATTGGTGATACTGCACGCCGCCATCCCCCCGAAAAGGACTTCGTCAATGAAGCGACTGCTCGCTTTGACCCTGCTCACCCTGGCCCTAAGCGGCTGCGACAAGGCCGAACAGGCCACTGCGCTCACCGGCCAATGCGCCAAGGACACTGACTGCAAGGGTGAACGAATCCCTGCGGCACCGAGCGTGACCTATGCGCCATTGCCCGTCAGCGATGCCGGTACCGGGCCGTTCACCTTGCAGCAGATGGGCACGGGCAGCGCATTGAACTACCCGTCCCGTGCCGGCGTGGTAAACCTCATGGCGGCCATCGTCGAAGAGCCTGAATACACGGGGTACGTCACCCTCGAAAAAGCCTACGCATTCGGCCCCTCCCGCTATGTGCTGGTGATATCCACCGGCGAGGGCGGTAATGCCTGCCCCGCCTCCACCTACGTATTCAGCTTCGATAGCAGCGCCGAACAGGTCGATGGCAAGCAGCAGGTGGACGGCTGCTCGGAAATGGTCGAGAGCCTGGCCGAAGGCAACACCCTGACGATCAAGAAAGAGGGCTCGGCAAGCGTGGTGTATAACGGCCAGGTGAAGTGACAGTGCCAGGACATTTGCTCAAGGCCTGTGCGTTGCGCGGAGCACGGATGAAACTGCACGCGCTGTGCTGGCCCCTGTTGCTGCTCGGCACCCTTGCCCAGGCCCAGGTGCCCAGGGAGGGCGTCGAGTTCTCCCACAAGGATTGGGACCTGGTGTGTTTCAGGACCGGCACCTGCGTGGCCATGGGTTATTCAGCCGGCGACAGCCTCGACGGCATCAGCCTGGCGCTCAATCGCCAAGCCGGCCCGCGCACGCCCTTCAGCGCCAACCTGCTGTTCGCCGACCTGGCCGGCGACCCACCGACCAGCCCGGTCAGCCTGGTGCTGGACGATGAACTGGTCGGCTCGGCGACGGAGCATGGCCCGCGGGACTTCGTGCTCGACGAGTACGCCAGCCGACGCCTGGTCGATGCCCTGGCGGGCAACACCAGGATCCGCTTCGTCGATGCGCTCGGGCACGCCTGGCCCTTGTCCGGGGCGGGCGCGACCGCCGCGCTGCTGAAGATGGACGAACTGCAGGAGCGCCTTGGCACCCCTAGCGCCGCGGTCAGGCGCGGTGACGAGGACGAAGACCTGGTGCCGGGGCCCGAGCGTGCCTCGCCGCCCATCAGCCATCCGCCACTGGTCGACACCCGCCTCGTAGATGCCCGCCTGGCCGACGACCCGGCGCTGCGCCAAGCTTTGGCCAGCGCGCTGTCACCCCATCAGCCCTGCCCCGACCTGCACGCCGGCCCCCTGGTGATCGAACGGCTGGATGAACACCGGCTGCTGGTCAGCACGCAATGCGCGGCCAACAGCTACAACACCGCGACCGGGTTCTGGGTCGCCGAGGACCGGCCACCCTACCTGGCCCGCCTGGTGACCGAGGCCGGCAGCCGCTTCGACCGCGCGCGGGCCACCCTTGCTTCCTGGCAGATGCAAAGCCCGCGCGGCGACTGCATGAAGCGGGCGTTCTGGACCTGGGACGGCACACGCTTCGTGCTGACCTACCGGGCCGGCTATGTGCGCTGCCGGGGGTTCAGGGACGGTGCCTGGACCGTGCCCAGCTATGTGAATTGAGGCGCTTGGCACCGGCTATGCTGGTGTTCGCCGGCAAGGCCGGCGCCTACAGGCGCCGACACGACAAAGGGGAGCGCTTCCTTGCGCTCCCCTTGCTCATGCCTGGCGCCCCTCAGCTCGCCAGGATGAAGTCCGCGGCCGTCACCGTGCCGGCATCCCCGACCCCGACCAGGCGGATCGAGTCTGGCCCGCCAAAGCTGATCAAGGTATCGGCGCCGACTTCGGCGATGGTCACGCTGGCGGCGAAGGTCGCCGCGGTGATGTTGAGCGCGACGATATCCAGCCGGTCCTGGCCCCCCGCCGGGGCGGCATCGAAGCCGAACACCTGGTCGGTGCCGAAGCCTGCGGCGAACTGGAAGATATCGTTGCCGTTGCTGGCCACCAGCGAGTCGTTGCCGGCGCCACCGCTGACCGTGTCGTCGCCGGCACCGCCATCGATGAAGTCATCGCCGTTACCGCCCTGCAACGTATCGTTGGCGCCACCGCCCAGGACCGTGTCGTTGCCCTCGCCGCCCACCAGCAGGTCGCTGCCGACCCCACCCTCGAGGTTGTCGTTGCCCGCACCACCCTGCAGCGTGTCGTTGCCGTTACCGCCATTGAGCGTATCGTTGCCATCGCCGCCATCGAGGTTGTCGTCGCCCCCGTCGCCAACCAAGGTGTCGGCGCCGAGCCCGCCGAACAAACGGTCGTTGCCGCCGTCGCCGTTGAGGGTGTCGTTGCCGGCGTTGCCGTTGAGGGTGTCGTCGCCGGCATTGCCGCTGAGCAGGTCGTTGCCGCCCCCGCCGGTGATCACGTTGTTCGAGCCGTTGCCGATACCGATGAAGTTGCCGACACCGGTGTAGGTCAGGTTCTCGACGTTGGCGCTCAGGGTGTAGGCGGACAGCGAGGTCAGCACCGTGTCGATCCCGCCACCGGCGGCCTCCACCACCGCATCCAGCAGCGAGTCAACCACGTAGGTGTCGTTGCCCGCGCCCCCCACCAGCCGGTCGTCCCCCGCACCGCCGTTGAGCGTGTCGTTGCCGACCCCGCCGGTGAGGGTGTTGGCCTGCGCGTTGCCGGTACCGCTGAAGTCGCCGCTGCCGGTGTAGGCGAGGCTCTCCAGGTTGGCGCCCAGCAGGTAGCTGGCCAGGCTGGTCTGCACCAGGTCCACCCCGCCCCCGGCGGCCTCGATGACGGTGTCGGCGGCATTGTCGACGACGAAGGTGTCGTTGCCGGCACCGCCGTTCATGGCATCGGCGCCCTGCCCGCCATTGAGCAGGTCGTTGCCGTCCTCGCCGTTGAGGATGTCATCGTCATCGCCGCCGTTGAGGGTGTCGTTGCCGGCGCCGCCGAGCAGTTGGTCCATGCCGCCGAAGCCATTGAGCGTGTCGTTGCCACCCAGGCCATTGAGCACGTCGTTGCCGACGCTGCCGTTGAGGGTGTTGGCCCCGCCGGTGCCCAGCAGGTTGACGCCCGGTAGCAGGCGCACCGCGGTAGTGGCCGCGGAGGTCAGCGTCTCCTGGGCGCCGAAGCCATCGGTGTAGCGCACGATCACCCGCAGTTGCTGGCCGCCTTGCAGCAGGCCCGGGGTGAAGGTGGCGCCGGTGGCGCCGAGGATGTTGACGAAGTTGCCGGCCAGGCCCTGCTGCCACTGGAAGCTGAACGCCCCCAGGCCGTCCAGGTCGGCGATGCCGCCGGTCTGCGCGGTCAGCAACTGGCCCAGGTCCGGGGTGGTATCGCTGATCAGCACCGTGCCGGTAGGCGCGTCGTTGACGTTGGCCACGGGCCCGAGGATGTCCGAGGCCGCGCTTTCGACCACGCCGAAGTTATCCACGTAGCCGACCAGCACCCGCACGTTCAAGCCTACCTGGGCCTGGCCCAGGGCGAAGGTGCTGGCCGTGGCGCCGGGCGCGTTGACCCAGCCCCCGCCATTGTTGGTCTGCCACTGGAAGGTGAACGGCGCGGCGCTGATGCCGTCGGCATCGACGATGCTGGCCGGGTTGGCGGTGAGCACCTGGTTCTGCGCCAGCAGCCCGGTCACGGTCGGCCCCGCGCTGGGCGCGCTGTTGCTCGACGAGTCGACGATCTCCAGCGTGCCCTTGGCGTCCTGGTACACCGCGCGCACGCGGATGCTCAGGCCGGCGACGTCGTCCGCCACCCGATAGGTGCTGCCGATGGCCCGCGAGACCTCGCCGGCGGCGACGAAGGTGATGTCCTCGTAGACGCCGGTGCCGGGGATCGTCTCGACCTGCCAGTAGTAGGACACCGGCCCGCTCAGCGCGCCGCTGGGGTTGCCGGCGCCCTGGTTGTCGGCATCGTGCACCGCCAGGTTGCTGACCCGCAGCAGTTGCCCGGCCACCGGGGTATCGTCGCGCAGGCCGCTGGCCGCATCGACGATCGCCAGGTGCCCGGTCGGGCCGTTGTTGAGCGCCGTGCCAACCCCGGATGCCTGGGCGCTGTCGGCGAACTGCAGGCGCTCGATGCCGGTCAGGCGGTCGACGCCGTCGCGGCCGACCACGGTGTCGGTGACGATCACCGTGTTGCCCTCGACGACGATGCGGTAGTCGTTGGCGATCCCGGAGAACAGCGCGGTGTCGTAGCTGTCGGTACCCGTGAGGATCTCGCGCACGATCACCAGTTGGCCGGGGTTGTAGGTGCCCTTGAGCATCAGCGGCACCATCGGCTCCATGCTGTCGAAGCTCGCCAGTTCCGCCCCCGTGCCGTCGCTGTTGGCGCGCACGCTGATACGCACGTTCAGCCACTTGTCACCGTCGATGATGTCGTCGCCGCCGCGGCCTTCGATCAGGTCGCTGCCGCTGCCACCGAGGATGATGTTGCCGCCGTCGTAGAACGTCGCCGCGGGCTGCAGCAGGCTGGCCAGGCCGTTGATCAGGCCGATGTTGGTCAGCACGCTGCCGTTGGCCCCGGCGGTGGGCAGCGAGGTGGCGTCCTCGTTGTCGCCGCGCAGGAAGTCGCCATGGGCCGAACCCGACAGGCCCTCCATGATGTCGAAGCGCACCAGCGCCGAGGCGCCGGAGCCAGGGACCGGCGGCACATCGAAGAAGCGGTCGCTGTAGTCGACGGTCACGCCCTGGGCCAGGCCCTTGAAGGTCGCCCAGTCGTAGCCGGAGCCGCCGATGTAGCGGTCGCCGAAGCCGAGGCTGCCAACCATGATGTCGTCGCCGCCCTCACCGTTGAACTTGTCGTTCTCGTTGCCGCCGATGAACACGTCGTTGCCGATGACCGGGTCGTTGCCAAGCGGGTCGAAGTTGTCGCCGGGGGCGCCGTCCGAGGTGCCCTTCTCGATCCAGTCGTCGCCCTCGTTGCCCATGTCCTGCTCGTTGGCCTTGCTGCCGAGGATGAAGTCGTTGCCCTGCCCGCCTATGGCTTCGGAAGCATCCTCGCCGGTGACGATGAAGTCGTTGCCGAAGCCGCCGATGATCAGGTTGACGCCCTTGCCACCGTGCAGCACATCGTTGCCGTCGCCGCCCTGGATGTTGTCGTCGCCGCCGACGTCGCTGATGATGTCGTCGCCGGCACCACCGCGCAGCTGGTCGTTGCCATAGCCGCCTTCGATACGGTCGTTGCCGCCATCGCCCCAGACCGTGTCGTCGCCTTCGCTGGACACCAGGATGTCATCGCCGTTGCTGCCGCCAAGCACGATGTGCTGGTCGCCGGCGTAGCGGATGTAGTTGCTGTCGGGGCCCACCGTCAACGGGCTGTCGCGGAACACCACCTGCTCGCCGTTGTCGCCCAGCGGGTCGGCGTTGCCCAGGCCGTCGTTGTACTGCTTGGCCTGGTTCACTTCCAGGTAGAAGCCCGGGTCGGAGAACACCAGGCCCGGCAGGTGGGTGGCCGAAGTGTTGGCCATGATCAGCTTGGCGAACGAGTTGCTTTCCAGCTCGGCGTTCATCGACAGGCCGGCGGTGCGTTCCAGGTAGTAGAAGCGGTCGCCGTCCTGCAGTTTCTCCATCTGGTTCTCGAACACGAAGTTGAAGGTACTGCCGAGCATGCCGCCGAATGGCGTGATCCGTTCGGCCAGGCCGCCGATCCACAGGTCGATGGCATCGACCCCGGTGACGGTCACGCCCTTGAGGTCATCGGCATTGCCCAGCACGCCGTCCTTGCCCGCCAGGTTGACGTTGGCCCAGGCGCCGGTGCCGTTGAGGAAGGCCAGGCGGTCGCTCGGTTCATTGACGCCGTCATCGCCGAACACCAGCAGCATGGCCGCGGCGCGCTTGCCTTCGAGCGTGGTCGCCGAGGTGATGGTGCCGTGGGTGCCATAGGCGGCGATGAAGTTGATCAGCGACTCGGGATGCTTGAGGTGCTGCACCAGGTCGACCCAGCTGCTGTACGGCTTGAGCTGGGTGTCGCCGGTCTGGCCGAAGATTTCCCGGCGCACGGCGTTGAGCGACGGGATGCCGACGTCGCGGCCACGGGCGATGTTGATCGCCGGCAAGTCCAGCGGCAGGCCAAGCAGGTTGTTGCGCAGCGCCTCGGTGACGAACTCGTCGATCTCGTTGCCGGCCTGGCGGGTTACCCCGCGCACGATGGCGCTGGTCGCCTCCTCGGGGGTCACGCCACTGGCGGCATAGGCCAGCGGGTTGAGGAACGCGGCGATCAAGCCGAGTTGCTGGTTGGGGTCGCTGCTGGCCGGGTCGCCGATGGTCTTGAAGTCGATATCGAAGCGGTCGACGGTCTCGGTCAGCATCGAGTGGCCGAAGCGGTACACCGTGTGGGCGAACTCGGCGACGATCGAGGCGTCGAGGTCGACGTCATAGACCTGGGTCGGGGCGAAGAACAGGTCGACCCGCGGCTGGATGGTGCGGGCGAACTCCTCGAACACCAGGTGCTGGTACTGCATCTCGGTGCCGAACTTGGCCGCCTGGAACAGGCGTTCGCCGTTCCATACCAGCGCGTCGATCTCGGCCTGGCTGGTCGGCAAGGCCTGCACCGGCGTGAGCAGCCATTCGTTGAGAAAGCCCAGGTCGTTGGCCTCCAGCACGGTGTCCTGGGTCTGCGCCACCAGGCGGTTGTGCTCGGCATGGAAGATCGCGTGCACGGCGGTCAGGCCGATGTTCTCGTTGACCCGGCCGTCGCCGGCGATGTAGTGGGCATCCAGCAGTTCGTTGTCGTAGGCCAGGTTGGCCCCGGTCTGCGGGTTGACCGCCACGGCATTGCCGACGTCGCTGTCGGCGTCGGGCGCCAGCACGCCTGCGCTGAACACCGGCACGGCGTTGTGGGCGATGTCGGCGAGGAACTGGTGACCGGTGCGCACGGCGTTGCTCAGGTCGATCGGCGCCAGCGGGTTGCCCTCGACCAGCACATCGTCGGCGGTACCGCCCTTGCCGTCGGCGCCCTTCATCACCACCATCGGGTAGCCATGGGGGCCCTTGATGAAGTTGCCGTAGGCGTCGGTGGCCAGCAGCGGCACGTTGTCGACATCGGCGTCGGTCAGGCGGATACCGAGGATATCGCTGGCCTGGGCCTTGACCACCTTCCAGGTGGCCATGCCGCCGATCTCGTGGTCATCGCCGGTGCCGAACTTGCCGTCGCCGCCCAGGTCGCGGTTGGTGATCAGCCGGCCGGTGGCGATGGGGCCGCTGTCGGTCAGCACGTAGCCGCGCAGGAACACCTGGTGCGACGGGTGCGAGCTGTAGGTCTGGTTCTGGTCGACGAACGGCGTGGTGGTGTTGGTGTGCTCGTGGATATCGTCGCCATTGCCGAGGATGCCATCGGGCCCCGGCAGGTTGGTGGCGCGGGTCAGCACCATGAAGTTGGTGTGGCCGCCAGGCACGTACAGCGGGTCGTCCGGTTGCAGCGGGATATAGACCGTGCCCGAGCCGCCCTTGGTGACCAGGTCCAGGCCATGGTCGAAGAACTGCCCGAAGAAGGTCATCCAGGCGTTGAACGGTGCCGATAGGCCGGCGTCCGGCGCGGTGTTCTCGAACAGGAACACGTCCTTGTCGTCGCTGCTGCCGAATTCGCCGTCCATGCCCGGGCTGGTGACGATGCGCACGCCGTCCTTGAGCACGTCGTCGCTGCCCGGCGCGCCAAAGTCGAGCGTGCCGTTGGCGCCAGGGTCATAGGCGCTGGCGTAGGCGGCCGGGTTGTGCGCGGTCTGGTCGACGATCAGATTGCTGATGGTGCGCGGCTGCGAATCGAACACCGCGCCGCTGGTCTGCTGGTACGAGGTGCCCGGTATGGCGGGCGAGCCGGGGCCGAAGAAACCGGCCGGCGCGCCCTCGGCGGGGTTGAACACCGGGTCGGTGAGCCGCGGGAAGACATTGTCGGCAGCGCCGTACTCGGTGTGGTCGTTGCCGTTGAGGTTCATCAGGTTGTTGTTCGAGCCATCCACCGCGCGCAGGCCCAGCGGCGCGCGGATGTTGGGGACCAGCGAGAGGATGTCCTGCCCGGCCGCGTCGGCTTCGGCGAGCTTGATCTGGGCGAGGATGAAGTTGAGGTCGGAGCGGACCATGTGCAGGCCGGCGCCGCCGGCGCTGGCATCGACCACCGGGGTGGCCGCCGTGGGCACCACCGGGGCGCCGGCCGCCACTACCGAGGTGGGCGCCGAGAACAGCATCTCGGTGGTGCCATGGGCGTCCTGGTAGATCGCCTTGACCCGCAGGCTCAGGCCGACCAGGTCGGGCGAGACCTTGAACGCGGTGCCATCGGCGCTCTGGAACGCCAGGTCGCCGGCCGGCAGCAGGATGATGTCCTCGAACACGCCGCTGCCGGGGTCGGCCTCGAACTGCCAGTAGTAGGACACCGAGGTGTTGGCCAGGGTGCCCTGCAGGTTGCCGAGGGCGACGTTGTCGCCATCGCGCACGCCGGCCATGCTCACGCTGAGGATGTCGCCCACGGTAATCGCCCCGCCGTTGCCGTCGCTGACGGTCGGGCTGCCGGTGGGTTGCAGGTTCTGCCCCGGCACCAGCACGCGCTGGCCGTCGGCGAACTGCAAGCGCTCGATATGCAGCAGGGTGTCGACGCCGTCGCGCCCGGCCACCGAGTCGCTCACGGTCCACACATCGTCGGCCAGGTCGGCGGTGCCGCGGGTGTCCTGGGTAACCTGGTAATCGGCCTGCACCCCGGAGAAGATCGCCGTGTCGAACGCCGCGCCGCCGCTCGAGGTGCCCGGCAGGATCTCGCGCACGGCCTTGAGCTGGCCAGGGTTGTAGGTGCGGTCGAGCATCAACGGGATCATCTCGACCATGCTGTCGAAGCTGGCGATCTCGGGCCCGCTGTGGTTCACGTCGTCGGCGGCATACACCGCGATGCGCACGTTGATCCACTTGTCGCCGTCGATCAGGTCGTCGCCGCCGCGGCCTTCGATCAGGTCGCTGCCATTGCCGCCCAGGAGGATGTTGCCGGTGGCGAAGCCGCTGGTGGGCAACCCGGCATCGGCGAGGAACTGCGCCAGGCCGCGGATCAGTTGCACGTTGCTCAGCGCGCTGCCGGTGGTGCCGCCGTGGTTGAGGATGGTCACCGCATCGACGTCGTCGCCCTTGAGCACGTCGGCGAACTTCGAGCCCGACACCCCCTCGACTTCGGCGAAACGGTCGAGGATCGAGGCCGGCGAGGCGCCGACCGGGTTGAACACGCCGGCATTCTGGTTCGGCGCGTTGCCATGGGGCTGGGCCAGGGCCGCCAAGCTCAGGTCGACGGTGACGCCGACCTGGTCGTTCTTGTAAGTCACCCAGTCGAAACCGGACATGCCGTCCATCTTGTCCTGGGCATCGCTGCCGACGAAGATGTCGTCGCCGCCCTCGCCGATCATTTCATCGAAACCACCGCCGCCGACGAAGATGTCGTTGCCGACCACGTCGTCGGTCAGCAGCGGCGCGAAGTTGTCGCCCGGCGCACCGTCCTGGGTGCCCTTCTCGATCCAGTCGTCGCCCTCGTTGCCGGTGGGCGGCAGGTTGGTCTTGGCGCCGAGGATGAAGTCATCGCCCTGGCCGCCGAAGGTGGTGGTGATGTCCTCGGTAGTGACGATGAAGTCCTGGCCGTCGCCGCCGAGGATCAGGTTGCCGGCGGCGAGCATGCTGCCGACCACGATCACGTCGTTGCCGGCGTTGCCTTCCAGGCGATTGTCGCCGAACGAGTCGCAGATGATGTCGTCGCCGGCCCCCCCGAGCACCGCGTCGTTGCCGGCGCCGCCTTCGAGGTAGTCGTTGCCGGCATCGCCGTAGAGGGTGTCGTCGCCGTCGCCGGAAATGATGATGTCGTTGCCGGCGGTGCCGCCCAGCACCACGTGGTCTTCGCCGGTGTAGTGCAGGTAGTTGCTGTCGGGGTCCGGCGTGTCGGGGTTGTCGCGGATCACCAGCGGCACCACTTCGACGCCGTTGATCATGATGCCGCCGGTAGGGTCGGCGCGGCCGTCGTCACCCAGCCCGGTGAACTGATTGGCGGCATTGACCTCGAGGGTGAAGGTCGGGGTCAGGAAGACCGTGTTGGACAGGTGGGTGACGTCGGAGTTGGCCATGATCAGCTTGGCGAACGAGTTGTTCTCCAGCTCCGTGCCGAAGTTCAGGCCCGCGGTGCGCGACAGGTAGTAGAAGCGGTCGCCGTTCTGCAGGGCCTCCAGCTGGGTCTCGAAGACGAAGTTGAACGACGAGCCGAGCATGCCGCCGAACGGCATCTTCTCCTCGGCCAGGCCGCCGACCCAGAAGTCGATGGCATCGACCCCGGTGATGGTCACCCCGGTAATGTCGTCGGCAGTGCCCAGCACCCCGTCCTTGCCGGCCCGGCTGACGTTGCTCCAGGGGCCGGTGCCGTTGAGGAAGTCCAGGCGATCGCCCGGCGCGCCGGGGCCGCCGAACACCAGGGCCATGGCCGCGGCGCGCTTGTCGGCGACGCTGCTGACCGAGGTGATCGATGCGTGGGTGCCGTAGGCGGCAATGAAGTTGACCAGCGAGGCCGGGTGCTTGAGATGGTCGGCGAAGTCGACCCAGCTGATGTACGGCTTGAGCTGGCTGTCGCCGGTCATGCTGTAGAACTCGCGGCGCGCCTCGTTCAGCGAGGGGATGCCGGTGTCGCGGCCACGGGCCAGGTTCAATGCCGGCAGGTCCAACGGCAGGCCGAGCAGGTTGTTGCGCAGCGCCTCGGTGACGAACTCGTCGATCTCGTTGCCGACCTGGCGGGTCACGCCGCGGATGATCGCCCCGGCGGCCTGGTCGGCGGTGGCGCCGCTGCCGGCGAAGGCCAGCGGGTTGAGGAAGGCGGCGATCAGGCCCAGTTGCTGGTCGGGGTTGTCGGGGTCGGACAGCACCGGGTTGAACGCCGGGTCGAAGCGGTCGACGGTTTCGGTCAGCATCGAGTGGCCGAAGCGGTACACCACATGGGCGAACTCGGCGAGGATCGCCGGGTTGATCGAGGTGTCGTAGCCGTTGGGCGCGAGGAATTCGTCGATCTGCGGCTGCAGGGTGCGGGCGAACTCTTCGAACACCAGGTGCTGGTACTGCATCTCGGTGCCGAACTTGGCGGCCTGGAACAGGCGCTCACCGTTCCACGCCAGGGCGGCGACTTCGGCCGCGCTGGTGGGCATGGCGGCGACCGGGGTCAGCAGCCACTGGTTGAGGAAGGCCACGTCGCCGGCACCGAGCACGGTGTCCTTGGTCTGCTGCACCAGGCGGTTGTGCTCGGAGTGGAACACATGGTGCACGGCGGTCAGGCCGATGTTCTCGTTGACCCGGCCATCGCCGGCGATGTAGTGGGCATCGAGCAGCTCGTTGTCGTAGGTCAGGTTGTTGCCGCCCGCACCGACCGCCTGGGCATTGCCAATGGCGCTGTCGCCGTCGGCCTGCAGCACACCGCCGAGCGACACCGGCTCGGCGTTGTGGGCGATGTCGTCGAGGAAGCCATGGCCGGTGCCCACCGCGTTGAACAGGCTGATGGGCGCGGCGCGGTTGCCTTCCACCAGGGTGGTGACATCGTCGGCGGTGCCGGCGATGCCATCGGCGCCGTTGCCCACGCGCATCACCACCTGGGGCATGCCATTGGGTCCGCGCAGGAAGTTGCCATAGTCGTCGGTGGCCAGCAGCGGCACGTTGTGCACGTTGGCGTCGGTCAGGTCGATGCCGAGCACGTCGCGGGCCTGGGCCTTGACCACCGCCCAGGTGGCCATGCCGCCGCTCTCGCCGTTGCCGTCGTCAAGGGTGCCGAACTTGCCATCGGCGCCCAGGCTGCGGTTGGTGATCAGGCGCCCGGTGGCCACCGGGTCGCCGTCGGCGTTGAGCGCGTACTCGCGCAGGAACACCTGGTGCGAGGGGTGCGAGCTGTAGGTCTGGCTCTGGTCGACGAACGGCGAGGTGGTGTTGGTCTGCCCGCCCTGGGCGTCGCGCACGGCTCGCGGCAGGACCATGAAGTTGGTCGGGCTGGCCGGGTTGAACAGCGGGTCGTCCTGCTGCAGCGGGATGAACACGAAGGCGCTGCTGCTCTTGGTCACCAGGTCCAGGCCATGGTCGAAGAACTGGCCGAAGAAGGTCATCCAGGCGTTGAAGCTGGCGGTCAGGCCGGCATCCGGCGAGACGTTGGGGATGAAGAACACCTCCTTGTCGTCGTTGGTACCGAACACTCCATCCAGGCCGGGGCTGAGCACCGGCGCGGCACCGCCATTGGCCTCGAGCGCCGCCGGGTTGTGCGCGGTCTGGTCGACGATCAGGTTGCTGATGACCCGTGGCTGGCTGTCGCTCAGGGTGCCGGTGCCGGCGTAGCTCGCCCGGTACTGGGCATCCAGCAGGCGCAGGAAGGCATTGTCCGAGGCGCCGAACTCGCTTTGCCCGGCCACCAGGTTGTTGTTGCTGCCATCGACGCTGCGCAGGCCGAACGGCACCTGGCTGTTGGGCAGCAGCTCAACCAGGCTGATGCCCTTGGCATGGGCCTCGGCGATGAAGATCTGCTTGAGGATGAATTCCAGGTCGGACTTGTTGAAATTGGCCATTTGGCTTGACCTCGATCTTGTGGTGGGGGCACACGCGGGCGCGCCGCGTCTGGCCGAAGGCATGCACGGTGGAAGGTGACGTCGTGGCGAGGCGAACGCGGGCGCGCAAGCGCGCCACGCAGCATCAGCCGCTGGGGCGTGGCTGGCCGCGGGCCTTGGGTGGCCCGTGGTTGCGCGAGGATGAGGCGAACTTCCTGTAGGACCCATTCACTCGGAAAAAGAACAGGGATCGGGCCATGTTCTGCTCCTACAGGAATGTCGGCAGGGCTCGGGGGCGCAGGGACGACAGCAGCGCGACAAAAATTCCCACGAACTGAATAAGACTAAAGTTGTAACAAAAAAAATTGTCAATATTACGTCAATAAAAAACTTCGCTCATCGCTAACGCTTCTCAACTAACTGTTTTTAATAGGAAGTTGGAGGATCGTTTAGAGCAAAACGATATTACAAAATGTTTCTAAGCCACCTACGCTGCCGGTAAGTGGAATACGCCGCAGCGAATTCGGCTAACGCGCCAAAAGAGCGTCACACCGCCTGCAGACCGTCAACCACGAGGCTTTCAGCCAGTCCGCCGCAACGGCGACCGGTTTTTCGCAGAGGGAGGTCGGCGCTAATGTCCAGGCAAACAGCTACCCGTTCCGAACTGGCCGACGCACTGTTTCGCCTTCGACACAGTTTTTATGCCTTGGCCGGGTTCAGTGGCGTGATCAATGTCATGATGTTGACGCCCGCCATCTACATGCTGCAGGTCTACGACCGCGCGCTGGTCAGCCGCAATGTCACCACCTTGGGCATGCTCACGGTGCTGGTGGTGGGGCTGTTCTTGCTGATGGCCACCCTGGAGATGGTTCGCACCCGGGTGCTGATCCGGGTTGGCAACCGCCTGGACATGGACCTCAACCGGCGCCTGTTCAGCGCCGCCTTCGAACGCAACCTGAGCCGGGCCGGTGGCAGCCCCGGGCAGGCCCTGCAGGACCTGGCCCAGGTGCGCCAGTTCCTCACCGGCAACGGCCTGTTCGCCTTCTTCGATGCACCCTGGACACCGATCTACCTGCTGGTGGCCTACCTGATCCACCCGCTGCTCGGGCTGGTCACGCTGATCGGCTCGCTGATCCTGGTGGCCCTGGCCTGGCTGACCGAGAAGGCCACGCAGCAGCCCCTGGCCGAAGCCAACAACGCCGCCCTCGCCTCGGCCAACTACGCCAACAACAACTTGCGCAACGCCGAGGTCATCGAGGCCATGGGCATGCTCCCGGCGATCAGCCAGCGCTGGTTCCACAGCCACCTGCGCATCCTGCGCATGCAGGGCCTGGCCTCCGACCGCGCCGCCCTGATCAGCGGCACCGGGCGCTTCGTGCGCATCACCCTGCAATCGTTGATCCTCGGCACCGGCGCCCTGCTGGCGATCGAGGGCAAGATCACCCCCGGCATGATGATCGCCTGCTCGATCCTCACCGGCCGCGCCCTGGCCCCGGTGGAGCAGGTGATCGCCTCGTGGAAGCAACTGCTCGGCTGTCGCCTGGCCTGGGGCCGGCTCAACGACCTGTTGCAGGAGTACCCACGGCGCCCACCGAGCATGTCGCTGCTGCGCCCTGTGGGCATGCTGGCGGTGGAGAACGTGTATGCCGGCGCCCCCGGCACCGGCAATACCATCCTGCGCGGGGTCAGCCTGGCCCTGGCGCCCGGCGAAAGCCTCGGTGTCATCGGCCCATCGGCCTCGGGCAAGTCCACCCTCGCCCGCCTGCTGGTCGGCGTGTGGCCGACCCAGGCTGGCAAGGTGCGCCTGGACGGCGCCGACATCTTCACCTGGAACAAGGCCGAACTCGGCCCCTGGCTCGGCTACCTGCCCCAGGACGTCGAACTGTTCGAGGGCAGCATCGCCGAGAACATCGCGCGCTTCGCCGAAGTGGACAGCGACGCGGTGATCCGCGCCGCCCGCAGCAGCGGCGTGCACGAGATGATCCTGCGCTTCCCCCAGGGTTACGACACCCGCCTGAGCGCCGACGGCAGCCCGCTGTCCGGCGGCCAGAAACAACGCATCGCCCTGGCCCGGGCGCTGTATGGCGAACCCAACCTGGTGGTGCTCGACGAGCCCAACGCCAACCTCGACGACCTCGGCGAAAAGGCCCTGGTCGAGGCCCTGGCCGAACTCAAGGCGCGCGGCGCCACGGTGGTGCTGATCTCGCACCGGCCCAACGTGCTGTGCGCCGTGGACAAGGTGCTGATGCTGCGTGACGGCGGCGTGCAGATGCTCGGCACCCGCGACGAAGTGTTCGCCGCCCTGCGCACCGCCAGCGTCATCCCTGGCGGCGCCGCAGCGCCCCTGGCCGCCGTCAAGGTACGGGAGTAACCGACCATGCAGATGAGCCCGCACACCGAGATGATTCGCCCCGACGCCGGCGAAGTGATCGACCTGGACGTCGGTAAACCCGCACGCTGGGGCCTGTGGCTGGTGCTCGCCGGTTTCGGCGGGTTCCTCCTGTGGTCCTGGCTGGCACCACTGGATGCCGGGGTGGTGGCCACCGGCACGGTCAAGGTCACCAGCAACCGCAAGGCCGTGCAGCACCTCACCGGCGGCACCGTGGAGGCGATCCTGGTGCGCGAGGGCGAGGTGGTGCGAAAAGGCCAGGAGCTGGTGCGCCTGGATGCCTTGCCCGCCATCGCCGAGCAAGGCGCGGTCAGCGCCCAGTACATCGTCAGCAAGACCGTGGAGAACCGCCTGGAGGCCGAGCGCGACGACCGCGCCAGCATCCGCTTCGACCCGGCGCTGCTCGAGCACTACGCCGGCGATCCGCGCCTGAGCGCGGCCATGGCCCTGCAACAACACCTGCTCGACACCCGCCGCGCCGGCCTGGCCGGCGAGGTCGGCATCCTCGAGGAAAACCTCGCCGCCTCGGCGGTGCAGCTCAAGGGCCTGCAACAGGTGTATGGCGCCCGCGCCGCGCAGATCAGCTTCCTCGACCAGGAACTGCGAGGCACGCGCATGCTCGCCGCCGAAGGCTATGTGCCGCGCAATCGCCTGCTCGAACTCGAGCGCAGCAACGCCGAGCTGTCCGCCGGCCAGGCCGAGAACCTCAACAACATCGCCCGGGCGCGCAGCCAGACCACCGAGATCAAGCTGCGCATCCTCCAGCGCCGCCACGACTACCTCAAGGAGGTGCAGTCGCAACTGACCGACACCGCCAAGGAAAGCACCACCCTGGCCGACCGCCTGCGCGCCCTGGACTACGAAGTCAGCCACACGGTGATCCGCTCGCCCATCGACGGCATGGTCCAGGCCCTGGGCATCGCCACCGTCGGCGGGGTGATCCAGCCCGGCAGCAAGATCATGGAGGTGATCCCGCTCGACCAGCCGCTGCAGGTGGACGCGATGATCCCGGTGCAGGCGATCGACAAGATGGCCCCCGGGCTGCCGGTGGACCTGGCCTTCCCCGCCTTCAACCACGCGCAGACACCGAACATCCCCGGGCGGGTCAAGACCGTGTCGGCCGACCGCCTGCTCGACGAGGAAAGCAAGCAGCCGTTCTACCTGGCCCAGGTGGAAGTCACCGGCGCCGGCATGGCGCTGCTGGGCAGCAACCACATTCGCCCCGGCATGCCCGCCACCGTGACCATCAAGACCGGCGAGCGCAACCTGCTCAGCTACTTGCTCAAACCCATGCTCGAACGCGTGGATGCCGCGTTCAAGGAGCAATGAAATGAACCGTCATTGCCTGTGCCTGTGCGCCCTGGCGCTGTCGTTGCCAGCGGGCGCCATGGACCTCAAGCAAGCCTGGGACCTGCTGCAGTACCAGGGCCCGATCTACCGCGCCGCCGTGCACGAACAGCAAGCCGGGGCCGAGAACCGCGCCATCGGCCAGGCCGGCCTGCTGCCGCAGATCAACGCGTCGGCCTATGCCAACAAGATCAACGGCAGCCAGCGCCAGAACGGCATCGACAACGACCTGGACTACGACTCCACCGGGGCCAACGTGCGCCTGCGCCAGCCGTTGTTCAACAAGCAGAAGATGGCCGAGTACCGCCAGGGCCAGCAACGCGCCGACTACAGCGTGGCGGTGTTCGATGCCAAGAGCCAGGACGCCGCGGTGCGCCTGGCCGACAGCTACTTCGACGTGCTCCTGGCCAGCGAGACCATCACCCTGGCCAAGGCCAAGCTGGGCGCGTTCGAGGAACAGCTGGCCTCGGCGAGACGGCGCCTGCAGCTGGGCGACGGCACCGTCACCGACATCGACGAATCGGTGGCCCGCCGCGACTTGGCCGAAGCCGAGTTGATCGAGGCCCAGGACAACTTGGTCAACGCCCGGCGCAAGCTCGCCGAGTACATCGGTGAAACCCCCGACGCGCTGACCACCCTGCAGGCCGACTTCGCCACCCCGCCGCTGCTGCCGGACAACCTCCAGGCCTGGCTGGCCAAGGCCCAGGCCGACAGCCCGTTGATCCACGCACGCCGGCACAACTACGCGCTGGCCGAGGAAGAGGTCAAGCGTGCCCGCGCCGGCCATTGGCCGACCCTGGACTTCGTCGCCGGCTATACCGCAGGCAAGAGCCAGTCGATCTCCGAACTGAACCAGCGCAACCACTACAGCTCGATCGGGCTGGAGCTGAACATTCCGCTGTACAGTGGCGGCGGCGTCAGCGCCCTGACCCGCCAGGCCAGCGCCAACAGCGCCAAGGCCCTGGACGAGCTCGATGCCACCCGCCAGGAAGTCATCAGCGGCACCACCCGCGAGTACCGTGGCGTGCAGAGCGGCGCGTTGCGCGTGCACGCGCTGGAAAAGGCGGTGGCCTCCAACGAGCGCTCGCTGCTGTCGACGCGCAAGGGCTTCACCCTGGGCGGCACCAGTACCAATTCGGATGTGCTCAATGCCCAGGAACTGCTGTTCGTCGCCCGCCACGACCTGTTCGAGGCCAAGCTCAACTACCTGATGGCGCGCCTGCGCCTGGCCTCGACGGTGGGCAGCCTGGGGGATGATGACATCGACCAGATCAACGACTACCTGGGGCCGGAATTGCTGGTGACCAATTAGGCAACGGTACCAGCGGTGGCGGGGTGCCCGCGCCCAGGCGGCAGGCTTCGAACTTTTCCCACGGGCGCGGTCTATTTCTCCGTCCATCGACCCACTGTTCCGCAGAGGCTGCCCCGTCCATGACCATCCTTTCCCCGCGCACGCTGCTTTTCGGCCTGTTCGCCCTCGTGGCAGCGGGTTCGGCAGCGGCAGCACCGCTCATCCACCTCCAGCAACCCGCAGCCGCCACCCGCGCCGCCAGCCCCTGGCCGGACCTTGCCGAGCTGACTGCCCAGCCCGCGACCACCTTGCTCGCCCATGACGATCGCTACCGCCACGACGAGCGCTGGCACGACCGGCGTGACGACTGGCGCCGCGAACAGTGGCGACGCGAGCAATGGCGCCGCGAACAGCATCGTCGCGAGCTAGAGCGCCAGCGCTACTGGGAGCGCCACCACGAGCGGGCCATGCACCACCGCTACCAGCAAGACTACCGCTACTATCGCCGTTGAGCCCATGTACAATCCCCGCCCCCACATGACCGTGGGCAGAGGACGCACATGAACCGCCGCAAGAAGATCAACCAGCTGTTGAAAGCCCACGCCAAGAAGGCGAGCGCCAAGCTCGCCCCGAAAAAGCCCAAGTACATCTGCAAGGCCGAGCGCGAGCGCCTGGCTGCCGAAGCCGGCCTGCCCGCCGAAAGCTAAACTACCGGCAAAAAAACGCCGCGACGGCACACGCTGATCGCAGTAGGAGCCAGCCTTGCTGGCGAGCCAGGCGCTGCGGTGGATGGCACCGGCTTTGCCGGTGCCAGGCTGATCATCAAGGCGCGGTCAAAATCACCACATAATTGCCCTGGGCCAGCGGTTGCCCCTTGATATCGACCAGGCGATACAGCTCACCCCGCGCATCAGCCCGTATCGCCTGCACCTGCTCGGCCTGGCGATCCGCGCGCTGGACATCGACCTGGCTACGCTGCGCCATCGAAGGGCAATCCGCCACCCGTAGCCCCATGGCCCCAGCCTCTGCCCGGCAGGAAGACTCGACGATGCTGCCGGTGAACTGCAGCACGCCCGAGCCGATAGCCGTGGCTGCCTGCGCTTGCGCCCCCCACCCCAGACAGGCCACTACACACACTGCAAATGCCTTGATGCCCATCGTGTTTCTCCCTGGTGAACCCTGTACCTCCCAGCCTATCCGATAAGCGGTACTGGACACGGAGGCCGGTGTGACACCCATCACAAAGCGAACAACGAAAGACCTCTACCTGAGCCACTGGGACGCAATTGGCTTTAAGGATCGTCTGATATCGTCCTGCCATCCCCCCGCCTAAAGTCGCCCGATGCGACTGAAAACCTACCTGCAACAGATCAACCCCCTGCTCTCCAACCCCGAAGCGGCGCGCCACCTGCTTCGCTTGTTGGCGTTGGTGCTATCAGCGGGCATCCTCGGCGGCGCCTACAGTTTCCTGCTGCTCAGCTTCAATACCGACATTTCCAAGCGCCGCGGCTACATGAGCAGTGCGATCGCCGAGGCGCACACCTTCTTCACCAACCGTGAAGCGCTGCTGGAAAGCCTGAGCCTCACCGCCATTGCCCGTACCACGCCGGGCAAGCTGCCAATGGCAACTATTCCCAGCGAGGAAGTGCACCTGCTGCTGGGCGACAAGCCAGGCAAGCAATGGAGCCTGTGGCTGACCCCGCGCATGTGTGACTACCTGCGCGCCAAACAGGTCAACCTGCTGTACGTCGGCGCCGGCCCCCAGGGCCAGGCACGCTGGCTGTACAGCGCCATCGCCCATGCCCACACCCCCTCTGCCACCCTGCTACGGCGCTTGCAGGGCGAACAGGCGCGCCAGCCCGCGGCGGTCGATGAACTGTGGCTGGCCGACCAGGACGAGCAGCACACGCACCTGTACATCTTCCAGCGTCTCGACCAGCGCGACCCAGACTCCGGCTGGCTGGGGCTGGAGATCGACAGCCGCGAAGTCTCGCCGACCCTGGACGATGCGACGTCGGGCAAGTTCATGATGTACAACGCCGATGGCATGCTGGTGTTCAGCAACAGCTCCGACCAGGCGCTGAGCCAGTTGCTGCTCGCCCACCAGGGCAGTGACTTCTTCGGTTTCGTCGGCCAAGGGCTGCTGCCGGAGTACCTGGTCATCAACAAGCCGTTGATGTCGTCGGACTGGCAACTGGTGTATGCCATCGACCTGCTCGCCATCCTCTCCGGGCTCTGGTTGCAGATTGTCGGCGCCCTGCTGTTCTGCCTGCTCAGTATCGGGCTGATGCTGTTGTTGATACGCCGCTTCGAACAGCGCTTCATCAGCCCGACGGTGCAACGCATCCGCGCCCTGGTCGAAAGCGAGCTGTTCAACCGCGACGTGATCGAGACCGCGCCGGTGGCGCTGTGCGTCCTGCGCCGCAGCGACGGCCAGGTGGTGCTGGAAAATCGCCTGGCCCAGCAGTGGCTGGGCGAAGCCCGGGTCTCGCGCAGCGCGGCCTGGATCGAACAGGCCTTCGCCGAGCCCTGTGTCGCCTGCGGCGATGACTTCGAAACCCGCGACGGCCGCCATCTTTACCTGAGCTGCGCACCGACCCGCTACAAGGGCGAGGACGTGGTGCTCTGCGTGTTCAGCGATATCAGCGCGCGCAAGCAGATCGAGGCGGCGCTGGAGGATGCCCGGCGCGCCGCCGACAGCGCCAACGAAGCCAAGACCCAGTTCCTGGCCACCATGAGCCACGAGATCCGCACGCCGCTGTACGGGGTGCTCGGCACCCTGGAGCTGTTGTCGCGCACGACCCTCGATGGGCAGCAACGCGACTACCTGCAAGCCATCGAAGGCTCTTCGGCGACGTTGTTGCAACTGATTTGCGATGTGCTCGACGTGTCGAAGATCGAGGCCGGCCAACTGGCCCTGGAGCGCAGCGAGTTCAGCGTCGCGGAACTGGCCATGGAAGTGATTCAAAGTTACAGCGCCGCAGCCAGAAACAAGGGCCTGCAGCTCTATGGCTGCCTGGATCCGCACCTGCCCGAGCGGCTGATCGGCGACGTCAACCGGATCCGCCAGATCCTCAACAACCTGCTGAGCAATGCCGTGAAGTTCACCGATTGTGGCCGCGTGGTGCTGCGCGCCAGGCTGCTCAACCGCGAGGGCGAGCGCTGCTCGGTGCTGTGGCAGGTGGCAGACACCGGCAAGGGCATTGCCGAGCAGGACCACGCGAACATCTTCGACCCGTTCTACCAAAGCGAAGGCCATACCCAGCTGGTGCCCGGCACCGGCCTGGGCCTTGCCATCTGCCAGCGCCTGACACAATTGATGAACGGCCAGTTGCGCCTGGTCAGCGAGCTGGGCCTGGGCAGCAGCTTCAGCCTGACCCTGCCCCTGGAAGTCACCTCGGCCGCCAGCGCCCCTGCCCTTGCGCCCTTCAACCTGCTGGCCGAGCGCATCCATGTGGTCTCGCCCATCCACGAGTTGGCCGAGACTTTCGCCGGCTGGCTGTGCCGCTGGGGCGCACGGGCCCAGGTGGGCATGCCGCCCACTACCGGCCCGGCAACCTGCGAACTGTTGCTCGAACTGCACCCCGGCAGCCTCGAGCAGCCGCTGCTGGCCCAATGGCTTGGCCCACGCATCCTGGCCAGTGCCTTCGGCAGTTGGGAGGCCCGCGAAGACGTACGCCAATGGCAAGTGAACCTCACCGACCTCGGCGCCCTGCATCACGCCGTCAGCCAAGCCCAGGGCCTGCACCGTGCGCGCGGCGAAACCCTGACGCACGCCGACGCGCCGGAGCCGCTCGGGCTGCACGTGTTGGTCGCCGAGGACAACGTCATCAACCAGTTGATCCTGCGCGACCAGCTCAAGGAACTCGGCTGCAGCGTGACCCTGACCGGCGATGGCGAGCAGGCCCTGCATGCCTGGCAGCACGAGCGCTTCGACCTGGTGCTGAGCGACGTCAACATGCCCGGCATGAACGGCTACGCCCTGGCTCGGGCCCTGCGCCAGCAAGGCTGCACCCTGCCCATCATCGGCGCCACCGCCAACGCCCTGCGCGGCGAGGAAGAACTGTGCCTGGCCGCCGGCATGGACCGCTGCCTGATCAAACCATTCAACCTGCAAGCCCTGTTCAACTGCCTGGCCCCGTATCGAGGTAGCCGTCTTGAAGCCCTTTAACATCCTCATCGTCGAAGACCACCCGTTCCAGCACATGTACCTGCAGCACCTGTTCAGCGAGCTGGGCAGCTTCCACCTGGAGGCCGCGCGGGATGGCCAGGAAGCCCTGGAACGCTTGCGCCTGCGTGACTTCGACCTGGTCCTGACCGACCTGCTGATGCCGGGCATGGATGGCGTGCAGTTCATCCAGCACCTCACCGGCCTGCGCCACAAGCCGGGCCTGGCGATCATGAGCGCCGCCTCGCGGCGCATGCTCATGGCCGCCAGCCTGGTGGCCAAGAACCTGGGCGTGGATGTGCTCGGGCTGATTTCCAAGCCGGTCGAACCCGCCGCCCTGCGCAGCCTGATCGACCAGTTGCAGTTGCGCCGCCAGGCCACCACGCAAAGCGCCCCGGCGGCCCTCGAGTTCGACCGCCAGACCCTGGTCGACGCCCTCAACAACCGCGCCTTCCAGGCCTGGTTCCAACCCAAGAAATCCCTGCACAACGGCCGCATCGTCGCCGCCGAGGCCTTGGTGCGCTGGATGCATCCGGAACAAGGCGTGCTGTTGCCTGGCACCTTCCTGCCGACCCTCAACGCCTTCGGCCTGGAAGAGCGCCTGCTGTGGGCAATGCTCAAGCAGGCCATGGACGCCCAGGTGCGCTGGCGCGAACAGGGTTATGACATCCCGGTGTCGATCAACCTGCCGACCCACCTGCTCAACAGCCACGACCTGGCCGACCGCTTGCTGGCCTTCGTCCTGCACCACCAGGGGGTGCCCGGCAAGCTGTGCTTCGAGCTGATGGAGTGCTCGATCCCCGAGGACCTGAGCAACTTCTACGCTGGCGCCTGCCGCCTGCGCATGAAGGGCTTCGGCCTGTCCCAGGATGACTTCGGCAAAGGCTACAGCTCCTACATGAGCCTGGTCTCGACACCCTTCACCGAGCTCAAGATCGACCGCGCGCTGGTGCAGCGCTGCGATGAAAGCGAAAGCCTGGCCTCGGCCCTGGCCAGCATCGTCGCCCTGGGCCGCAAGCTTGGCCTCACCGTGGTCGCCGAAGGGGTCGAGACGCCCCAGGAGCTGGAAATGCTGCGCAAGGTCGACTGCAACCAGGTACAGGGGTTCCTGATCTCCCACGCCGTGTCGGCCGAGCAGTTCCAGCACCTGCTGCACAGCGATGGCCCGCCCGCGGCCTATTGATCCGCATTACCCCTGTGAAGGCCGAACTTCGGAGGTAATATCCATTTGATATCGACGCCTCCCAGGCCTTTCGGACTCCGCTGCCCCCATGAAACAGTACAACGCCCTGCTGGAAAACCTTGCCCGCAGCTCACTGCGCCTTAACAAAGGCATGACCGCACTGCTGGGGCTGGCCCTGCTGCTGGTGGCTTTCAGCATCTGGTCGGTCCAGCGGCTGGTCGACGAACACCATGACACGGTGAACATTCACTTCGCCCGCCTGATGGAGAACATCCGCGAGCAGGAGTCCTTCCTGAAAGCCCTGGTGCGGCAAAGCGTCGAGGGCGAGCTGCTCGAGCGGCACCGCCCCCTGCAGGCCGCACTGACGCCCCTGGCCGCGGAAGGCCCGGAAATCTACGAAGGCCAGGCGTTCTCGTTCACCCTGCCGTTCAGCGTCAAGCTCGACCACCAGCGCGTCGATAGCAGCCAGATGCTGCGCATCTTCAGCCAGGGCGCGAACCTTGCCGCCTTCTACAGCAGCTTCTGGTCGGCTGCCCACTACCGCTCGCCCCAGGTGATCTTGTTCTCGCCGGGAATGCACTACGACATCGCCGTGCCCGCCGCCGGCCGTGGCCGCGGCCAGACGGTCAGTGGCAACGAACCCTTCGTGGCGGTGATCGGCCAGGTGGCCGCACGCCTGCCCGATGAAGCTGCCTGGGCGCAGGAAGACGTGGTCCTCTGGCGCAGCTACGTCGCCCATCCCGACCAGGCCTCGCCGGCGCGGGTACTGGCGTTTGCCAGTATTGCCCAGGACCCGGCGCGGGCCAGCGCCGGACGCTTCCAGGTGGCGTCGTTGGTCGACCTGGCCCAGATCAACGATTTCGAACGCATCATGGCCTGGACCGTATATGACCGCTTCACCCTGTTCGCCCCCTCCGGTAGCGTCCTGATCGGCGAGTCCCTGCCGCTGGCCGACTTGCAAGAAGGCCTGAACTTCAAGGCCAACGGCCTGGTGTTCCGTCTGCACGAGCAGGCAAACGGCGGTTGGAGCGCGGTCTACACCGTGACCTACCAGCACTTCTTCCGCTACGCGTTCTGGTCGCTGGCCAGCCTCGCCATCACCTTCCTGGTGCTCTTCGGCCTGGGCCGGGTGGCCATCCGCTGGTACCAGCAACGGGTCATCCTGCCCGCCCGTGCGGCCCACGAAACCATCGCCGAGAGCGAGGCCTTCAGCCGGGTGGTCATCGATACCGCCCCGACCGGGCTGTGCGTGGTGCGCAACGCCGACCATGCCGTGCTCCTGGAGAACCAATGTGCCCAGCAGTGGCAAGGGAACGGCGAGCTGATCAAGAGGCTCGCGCCGCAACTGGACAACAGCCGCAGCGGCGAGCATCACGCGCAGATCGACGGCCGCCACCTCAAGGTTGCTTTCGTCTCGACCCGCTATCACGGCGAGGAGGTCAAGCTGCTCGCCTTGAGCGATGTCACCCGCCATGTCGAGGACGCCCAGGCACTGGAAGACGCACGCCGCGCCGCCGACGCCGCCAACCAGGCCAAGACCCTGTTCCTGGCGACCATGAGCCATGAAATCCGCACCCCGCTGTACGGCGTGCTGGGTACCCTCGAACTGCTCGGCCTGACCCCGCTGGATAGCCGCCAGCAGGGCTACCTGCACACCATCCAGCGTTCCTCGGCGACCCTGTTCCAGCTGATCAGCGACGTGCTCGACGTGTCCAAGATCGAGTCTGGGCAAATGGCCCTGGAGCCCGTGACGTTCTGCCCGCTGGACATGCTCGAGGACACCCTGCGCACCTATCGCGCCTTTGCCCAGCGCAAGGGCTTGCTGCTATATGCCTGCACCGATGCACAGCTGCCGGCGCAGGTGGTCGGCGACCCGATACGCATCCGCCAGATCCTCAACAACCTGCTGAGCAACGCCATCAAGTTCACCGACACCGGCCGAGTGGTGCTGCGCACCCGCGTGCTGGCGATCGACGCCACCCAGGTCAGCCTGGAATGGCAGGTGACCGACAGCGGCATCGGGATTTCCGAGCTGCAACAGGCCCGGCTCTTCGAGCTGTTCTATCAGGTCATGGATGCCACCAGCGAGGGCGGCGCGGGCCTGGGCCTGCCGATTTGCAACTGGTTGGCGCAGATGATGGGCGGGCAGATCAAGGTGGTCAGCGAGCCAGGGTTGGGCAGTAGTTTTTCGCTCAAGGTCAGCCTGCCGCTGGCCGCGGGCGCACTGGGCGACTGTCCGCAACTGGTGCCCGAGCCGAGCCCGGTGTACGTCCGCGCGCCGATACCGGAGCTGGCCCAGCACTGCGTCGACTGGTTGCAGCGCCTGGGCATCGCCGCCACCCTGACGATCCCCGCGCAGGAGCAGGACAACGCCCAGGCCCTGCGGGTGGACCTGCTCGACTGCCCGGACGCCGAACCCTGGCAAGGCACGCGCATCTGCGCCAGCAGCGACGGCCCCGTACCCGCAACCTGGGTCGATGGTCGCTGGCAAGTGGACATGCACGATGTGCGCGCCATTGCCCGGCTCATTGCCCTGGTGCGCCAGGGCGGCGCGGCAGATGACCAGCAAGCGCTGCAACAACAACGCGCCGCCCTGCGCCTGCATATCCTGGTGGCCGAGGACAACCCGATCAACCAGGCGATCCTTCAGGAACAGCTCGAAGCGCTGGGCTGCACCACGGTGCTCGCGGCCAATGGCGAGCAAGCCCTGCAACGCTGGCAGCCCGGCCTGTTCGACGCGGTGCTGACCGATGTGAACATGCCGCTGATCAACGGCTATGAACTGGCCAGGACGCTACGCCAGCACGATGCCCAGTTGCCGATCGTCGGCGTCACCGCCAATGCATTGCGCGAGGAAGGCCAACGCTGCCTCGAGGTGGGTATGAATGCCTGGATGGTCAAGCCATTGAGCCTGCAAACCTTGCGCAGCCACCTGGTGCGCTTGTGCCAGCCAAACCTGGCCGACGGCCCCAGCCGCGACGCACCTGAGACGTTGGTCGCACCGAAGGCGCCCGTGCCAGCCGACACCGTGCAGCTATCGCCGGCCATGCGCGCGCTGTTCGTCAGTACCTTGCAGCAAGACATGGATCATCTGCGCCAGGCCCTGGCACAGCACGACAGCCAGCGCCTGGGCGAGCGCCTGCACAGCATCGCCGGCGCCCTGGGCGCCGTGCAGGCCCGAGCCCTGGCCGAGCAATGCTGCGCACTGGAAAATGCCCTGCTTGGCGCGCCACTCGATGCGCCCCTGGCCGGGCGCGTGGAGGAGGTGCTGGCCAGGCTGGCGGCACTCCTGGCCACACTCCAATAGAATCCCCCAAGCGCTCAACACCAATGGAAACACCCCTCCCATCCGCACCGGCTAACGGGTCGTCTTTTATGGAAAAACTCAAGGTCATCATCGCCGACGATCACCCCATCGTGCTGCTCGGCGTGCGCGAACTGGTCGAGCGTGACTCGCGCTTTTGCGTGGTCGGCGAAGCGGTCTGCTCGCAAGGGCTGATCGATCTGCTCGAAGCGCAAGCGGTAGACGTGGTCATCTCCGACTACAACATGCCGGCCGACTCGCCCTATGGCGACGGCCTGAAACTGATCGACTACCTCAAGCGCCACTACCCGGCGATACGAATCCTGGTCCTGACCATGATTTCCAACCCGCTGATCCTCACGCGGCTGCACGAACTGGGGGTGGACGGCGTCATCCAGAAAAGCCAGTTGCACGGCGAAATCGAAAAAGCCCTCAATGCCGTCGCTCGCAACAATCCCTACCGCTCGCAAGCCCCTGCGCGCAACTCGGTCATCGCCTGCACCACCGCGCTCGATCAGCGGGTGGAGAGCCTGTCGCCCAAGGAGTTTGAAATATTGCGCCTGTTCGTGGCCGGACAAAGTGTCAGTGAAATTGCCCGCAGCCAAAACCGCAGTACCAAAACCATCAGCGCGCAGAAAGTTTCGGCCATGCGCAAACTTGAGGTTAATAGTGACCAGGAGTTGTTGGCCTATTGCCTGGCGGGCAATGTGTTCAATTGAAACAATGGCACCCGGCTAGCATTCAGATTCGTCTGATGTGGTAATAAGCCCACGCGACTTATCGTAAGCGTGCATTTCACATGCAGCACTTACCAATAATCGCGTGGACATCAAAATGAAAAAGTTCTCCCTGGCCGCATTGACCCTGTCGCTGATCGCCGCTTCCGCCGGCGCCTTCGCCGCCGAACCTACCGGTCCGACCAAAGGCGGCAGCGGCAAGATCGCCTTCACCGGCGTGATCAACAATGACGCCTGCTCGGTCGACGGCGCCAATGCCGACCGCGTCATCGCCGTGGACATGGGCACTGTCTCGATCAAGGACATGGGCACCGCCGAGAACCCGGCATCGGGCCGCGTTACCGGCAAGGACTTCAACCTCAACGTCAACTGCAACGTCGGCACCAAGGTGTCCATGGTCTTTGACGCCAACAGCGGCGGTTCGGGCCTGGTGACTGGCAAGAAAGTCCTGGCCCTGACCAAAGGCACCGGCACCGCCGCCAACGTCGGTATCGCCCTGCTCGACCCAGCCGGCAACCTGATCGACCTGAGCTCGGCGGCCACCGCCAAGATCCAGAGCGACGTGCACGGCACCGGTGCCGAGGGCGGCGACGCCACCCTGAGCTTCTCCGCCGCCTACGTGACCACCGGCGCTGCCGGCACCGCCACCGCCGGTCGTGGTGACGCCACCCTGCCGTTCATCCTGCAGTACGAGTAATCGCCCCGCAGGTGCCCCATGCGCGAGGCTGCAAAGCCTCGCCACTTGTTCATCCCGCAAGGTGCCCGACCATGTTGCGTCGTTCCGTGTATCCCGTGCTCGGCTTGCTGGGCATGCTCGCCGCCGCCCAGGCAACCGCCAGCATTTCCCTCAGCGCCACCCGCGTCGTGTTCGACGGCGCGCACAAGGAAGCCAACGTCACCGTGCGCAATGGCAACCAGGAAGTCCTGGTGCAATCCTGGGTCGATGGTGGCGACAGCGAACTGGCGCAAGTGCCGTTCGCCATTACCCCGCCGCTGGCCAGGGTACTGCCCAAGCAAGAGCAATTGCTGCGCATTCTGTATGAAGGCCAAGGCCTGCCGACCGATCGCGAATCAGTGGTCTGGCTGAATGTCCAGGAAATTCCACAAGCCAGTGGCCAAGCCAATACCTTGCAGTTGGCGGTACGCCAACGCATCAAGATTTTCTTCCGCCCGGCCAACTTGCCCGGTAATGCCTTGTTGGCACCGGAACAACTGGTCTGGCAACTCACCGCGCACGCGGGCAAAGCGCAATTGACCGTGAAGAACCCCAGTTTGTATCACGTGTCCATGGCCGATATCGAACTGAAGCTGGGTAAACAAACGGTCTTCAGCGCCGACTCGACCATGATTGCGCCCGGTGCGCAAAAAACCCTGGGTAGCGCACTTTCGCCGACACAAAGTTCGCTGACCCTGACCTTCAAGAACATCAACGACTATGGCGCACAACATAAATATTCGGCGCGTCTAGACAACGCCCAGCCGGCGAACGCCAAGCCCGCAGAACCCACCATCGCCTTCTGAAAACCGTCGCGCCCTAGCTCGCGCGCCGGTTTGCGTGCGGCCTCCCCGTGCCCAGCCCGTGCCGGGACATGAAATAGGTTCCTCGTATGTCTCTGTCCATCGCAGCCCGCCCCGTCCGCGGGGCCGACGCAGGCGCGCGCGCGTCCAAGCGCAGCACGCCCCGCCCGACCTGGCAACGCAACGCCCTGTCGCTGGTGATCGGCGCCGCCCTGCCCGGCCTGGCCGCCGCCGACGCCGACACGCAACTGCAGGGTTTCAACACCACCTTCCTGCAGGGCGCGCAATCGACGGTCGACCTGCAGCTGCTGCTGTCGGCCAACAGTGTGCTGCCGGGCAACTACCGGGTCGACCTGTACAGCAACGAGGTGCTGGTGGGCCGGCGTGACATCGACTTCAAGCGCAACGACCAGACCGGGCGGGTGGAACCCTGCCTGACCCTGGAGCTGCTCGAGCAGTTGGGCATCGACATGGACAAGCTCAGGGCACAGGGGCGCCTGGACACCGCGCAGGCTTGCCACGACCTGCCCACGCTGATCGACCAGGCCAGCCTGAGCTTCGATTCGAGCCGCCTGCGCCTGGCCGCGAGCATTCCGCAGCTGGCCATGAAGCGCGGCCTGCGCGGCTACGTCGACCCACAGCTGTGGGATGAGGGTGTCTCCGCGGCGTTCATCAACTATCAGTTCAACACCAGCCGCAGCAGCAGCGACGAGCAGACCCGCACCGCCAACAACCTGAGCCTGCGCAATGGCCTCAACCTGGGCGGCTGGCGGCTGCGCAACGAGTCCAACTTCAGCAGCGGCACCGGCCGCCCGGATACCTTCAAGAGCAACCGCAGCTACCTGCAGCACGACGTCACCGCGCTCAAGGGCCAGTTCAGCGCCGGCGAGATCTTCAGCGACGCCGACCTGTTCGACAGCGTGCGCTACCGCGGCCTGAAACTGGCTTCGGACGAAGGCATGCGCGCCGACAGCGAACGCGGCTACGCCCCCGTTGTGCGTGGCGTGGCCCAGACCAGCGCGACCGTGGAAATCCGCCAGAACAACTACGTGTTGTACACCACCAGCGTGCCGCCCGGGCCGTTCGAGATCAGCGACATCTACCCCAGCGGCTCCAACGGCGACCTCGAGATCACCATCATCGAGGCCGATGGTCGCCGCCGGGTCAGCGTGCAGGCGTTCTCCAGCCTGCCGCTGATGGTGCGCAACGGCCAGGTCAAGTACAGCCTGTCCGCCGGGCGCTACAACAGCAACAGCGAGGGCCTGGCCACGCCGCAGATGCTCAGCGGCACGCTGGCCTACGGCCTGTCCAACACCCTGACCGGCGTGCTCGGCCTGCAAGCCACCGACGACTACAAGGCGCTGGCCGTGGGCAGCGGCCTGAATACCCTGCTGGGCGCGTTTTCCCTCGACGTCACCCATTCCTCGAGCAAGGCCCAGGGCCAGACCACCCAGGGCAACAGCCTGCGGGCGCTGTACGCCAAGACCTTCACCGGCACCGACACCAACTTCACCTTGGCCGCCTACCGCTACTCCACCGAAGGCTTTCGCACCCTCACCAACCACATCGAGGACCTCAGCACCGACGTGCGCCGGCGCAGCGGCAACTCCAAGACCCGCACCGACCTGACCATCAGCCAGAGCCTAGGGCGCAACCGCGAGTTCGGCAGCCTGTACCTGACCGCCATCGACCAGCGCTACTGGAACCGCGGCGGCTCGCAGAGCCTGTCGGCCGGCTACAGCAACAACTGGGGCGAGGTCACCTACAACCTCGATGTCAGCCACACCAAGGACCTGGATAACGCCGGCCCCACCAGCGACGACACCCAGTTCAACCTCTCGGTGTCGTTCCCGCTGGGCAGCCGCGTGCGCGCGCCGCGTGCCTTCGTCACCACCAGCACGCAGAAAGGCAACGACACCACCCAAGCCGGCGTCAACGGCTACCTGTCGGAAACCAGCGACACCTTCTACTCGATCCAGGGCGGCCACAGCCGCACCAGCGGCAGCTCGGCCTCGGCCAACCTGAACACCCGCACCTCGGTGGCCGACATCAGCCTGGGCTACAGCCAGGGCCGTGGCTACGACTCGCAGAACCTCAACCTGGCCGGCGCGGTGGTGGCCCACCGTGGCGGCATCAACCTCGGCCAGACCGTCAGCGAGACCTTCGCCCTGGCCCAGGTGCCTGGGGTGAAGGGCGCGAAGATCAGCAGCTACAGCGGCGTGGAAACCGGGCGCAACGGCTATGCGGTGATCCCCAACGCCCAGCCGTACCGGGTCAACTGGATCAGCCTGGACACCCGCGACCTGGGCGGCGACATCGAGATCGACAACGCCACCCAGCAGCTGGTACCGCGCCGCGGCGCCGTGGTGCTGGCCCGCTACACCGGCAAGAGCGGGCGTCGCGTGCAGTTCGAGCTGTTCGATGGCAGCGGTCAGCCGCTGCCGTTCGGCGCCTCGGTGGAAGATGCCGAAGGCCGCCAGCTGGCGATTGCCGACCCAAGCGGCAAGGCCTTGGTGCTGCTGGAGCAGGACCAGGGCGAGCTGAGCCTGAAGTGGGGCGAGCAGCACTGCACGGCGCCTTACCAGTTGCCGGAGCGGGACAGGGCGGTGAACTACGAGCGCCAGCGCTTGATGTGCCGGCCGTGATTACCGAGCTTGGCGCCGTGCTCGCGCGCAGCGCCAACCTCAACCCAGCCAGCGCACCAAGGCGAACCCGGCGAAGGTCATCAACAGCGAACCCAGCACATGCGCCAGCACCGTGGCCATCGCCCAGCCGGCGCGGCCATGCATGAGCATCGACAGCACCTCGGCGGAAAAGGTCGAGAACGTGGTCAGCCCACCGCAGAAACCGGTGGTGATCAGCAGGCGCCAGGCCGGGTCAAGGTTGGGAAACCGCAGGAACAATGCCATCGCCGCACCAATGATCAAGCCACCGACCAGGTTGACCAGCAAGGTGCCCATGGGCATGCCGGCAAACAGCGAATTCAGGCGCAGGCCCAACCACCAGCGCAGCACGCAACCGGCACTGCCACCGACGACAACGGAAAATAAGGACAGGTACATCGACAAGCTCCAGCAAAGGTCGTTAAGACCCCCATGGAGAGACAGGCAAGCGCCTGCGCACCCCTCCACTGGGGGTTGGCGCAGGCATCATCAGCACTAGGCTCTGTAGGCAAAGCCCAAGGCGGTTCAAGGAGGAATGCCATCTCCTGGCGGTCGATGCTACGCAAGCGCCGATGGGCTGACAAGCGCGCCTGGCAACATTTGGACGCAAATAACCGAGGCAAAGCCCCATCCGCATCGCTAGAATGTGCGCCTGGCGTGTGCTGCGTGCGCCCGGGAGCCCTTCCCGAATACGGAGAACATTCATTTGTTTTCCGTGAGACTCGACCATGTTGCACGCATGCCTGCTATCCCCATGGCGCTTTCCGTCCCGTGTGTTCACGGTATGGCTTGCCGCGCCGCTTTACCCATCCTTCTTCTCGCTCATCGCCGCAGTGGCCCGTCGCAATCGGCGCCATCGTCTCGCCGTGCCTGTTGCCCGCCGCGCCGCTGCCTTCGCGAGGGCGACGTCATGAACGAGGACCGCACCATGCATGCCCCCCTACCCCACAAGCGCTCGATGCTGCGCGAGTTGCTGGCCACCGAAGCGGCCGGCGGCGTCTTGCTGATGTTCACCGCCGCCCTGGCCATCGTCATCGCCAACAGCCCCTGGGCCGAGGCCTACCTGCACCTGCTGCACCTGCCCGTGGGGCCGACCCTGACCGACAAGCTCGGCCCGATGACCGTGCACATGTGGATCAACGATGGCCTGATGGCGATCTTCTTCCTGCTGGTGGGCCTGGAGATCAAGCGCGAGCTGGTCGACGGCCGCCTGGCCAGCTGGGAGCAACGCCGCCTGCCGGCCCTGCCGGCGTTGATGGGCATGGCGGTTCCCGCGCTGATCTACCTGGCTGTGTCCCGCGGCGAGCCCGGCCTGGCCGGCGGCTGGGCGATCCCCGCCGCCACCGATATCGCCTTCGCCGTCGGCGCCCTGGCGCTGCTCGGGCGCCACGCGCCGCTGTCGCTGAAAGTGATGCTGGTCTCGGTGGCGATCATCGACGACATGGGCGCGGTGGCGATCATCGCGGTGTTCTATACCTCGTCGATCGACCTGCTGGCGCTGGCTGGCGCCGCCGCTATCATCGCCGTGCTGCTGGCCTTCAATCGCCTGCGCGTGGTCGCGCTGTGGCCCTACCTGCTGGGCATCGCCGCACTGTGGTACGTGACCCTGCTGTCGGGCGTGCACGCCACCATCGCCGGGGTGGTCGGCGCGCTGCTGATCCCCTACAGCACCGGCACTGAAAAGGCCCGCGAGGCCAGCCCGCTGCTCAAGCTGGAACACGGCCTGGCTCCCTGGGTGGGCTTGCTGATCGTACCGGCCTTCGGCTTTGCCAACGCCGGGGTTTCGTTCGGCGACCTGGGCTGGGCCGACATCTTCGCCCCGTTGCCCCTGGCCATTGCCCTGGGTCTACTGCTGGGCAAACAGCTCGGCGTGTTCGCCGGCGTCCTGCTGGCGGTGAAAAGCGGCCTGGCCAGCAAGCCGCGTGGCGCCAGCTGGTTGCAGATCTACGGCGTGGCGATGCTGTGCGGCATCGGCTTCACCATGAGCCTGTTCATTGGCGAGCTGGCCTTCCCCGGCCAGCCCGACAAGGTCGACGCCGCCAAGATCGGCATCCTGCTCGGCTCGTTGCTGTCGGCGGTGATCGCCTGCGGCATCCTGCGTTTCGCACCCAAGCAGGCAGACTGACCTCCACCCCGAGGGCCGCATGGCGGCCCTTCTTGTACCAGCAACCTCGATACGGGTTGAGGCGGCGTTGCCAGCCGCCTCGCCATGCTCAGGTACGCCCGCTTGCCCGCTCAGCGCACAATCGATATCCCGCCATCCACCCGCAACGCCGCGCCCGTCATGAAGCTTGACGCTGGCGAGGCCAGGAACAACGCCGCCTCGGCGATCTCCTGCGGCTGCGCGAGGCGCTTGAGCGCGTGCAGCCCCGCCACCTGCGCCAACGCCTCGGGGCTGTTCGCCACGCTGCGGCCCATGGGCGTGTCGGTGCCACCCGGCAACAACGCATTGGCGCGGATGCCCTGGGCGCCATATTCCGCGGCGATGACCTGGGTCAGCCCGATCAGCCCCGCCTTGCTGGCCGCGTAGGCGGCCATGCCAGGCATGCCCAGGGTGTGGCCGACGAAGCTGGAGGTGAACACCAGCGCACCGCCACCTCGGGCCTGCAGTGCCGGCAGTTGGGCCTGGGCGCAGAGAAAGGCGCTGGTGAGGTTGGTGTCGAGGGTGTGCCGCCAGGCGCTGAGCGACAACGCCGGCAACGGTGCCAGCTCGCCCAGGGTCCCGGCATTGTTGAAAGCGATGTCCAGGCCGCCGAAATGCCCCTGGGCGGTATCCACCAGCGCCTGGGCCAGGCCGGGGTCGTTGATGTCCCCCGCGACCGCCACCGCCGATGGATAACCTTCACGCCCCAGCGTCTCGAGCAATTGCTCGAGCGCCGCCTGCCGTCGCGCACTGAGCACCAGCCGTGCGCCCTGGTGGGCGAACAAGAGCGCGGCGGCGTGACCGATACCCGAGCTGGCACCGGTGATAATGGCTACCTTGCCTGTCAATTGCATGATCGGTCCTCATCCTGAAAGGGTTGTTGGGTTGGCAACAGCACTTTCAGGGAGGGCGATGGGCAGCACACTCTGTTTCTTGCTCGCTGCACCGCGCTGCATGAAACCTGGCCAGCGGGTGTGGAAAACAAATGTAATGATGCGCGGGATGCGGGGCATGGCTACATGCCTCTACACTGCAAATTCCGCCACGTGTTTGTCTGGGCATCGCGCCCACGCAAGGACACAGAGCAATCGCCCAGGGATGGAGACACAAGCAAGGTGATGTATGGCATTCAAGAATAACTACCTGATCCAGCTCTTACGCAAACTGCCCCAGGGCCGCGCCACCCCCTCCTGCCACCCGCTCAGTGCAGAAGAGTCGAACCTGCTCGAGCACTTCCGCGCCCTGCCGGAACGCGACCGCATCGCCCTGCGCCTGCTGTGTTCGGCGATCCATCTGACCTCGGCGCCTGAAGCGAGCTCCGGCGCGCCGCTGTAGCGTCCAAGTGTGGGAAGACAGAGGCCTTTGGGCCTCTTCTTCTATGCTGGGAAGCGATTGCGAGCAGCGCTTGCCGGATGATCATCGCCACGGGGACCAACCAGCTGCCCAGGCGTACTGTGCACAAGCCGCAGCCTTTGTCGGTCTACCAGGCTTGTGCAAGCCTGGGTGGCTGCTGCAACAAACCGCGCGGTAGCTTGAAGCCTTTGAACGGCTCTTGCGTGATGGGGTTAAAGGCCTTTTCGGCATTCAGCCGATAGCGCATCACACCCTCTCCGGTGCGGAAACTCAGGTCCACGCTGGTAGCCGTGCGTCCATTGAGCGAGCCACGGCTGAGCAAGCGGAACATCGACCACGGCCCTCGATACTCCAGGCTGCTGCTATTGCCGTTCTGCCTGAGCAAGGTCAGGTTGCTGCGCACCTGCTGCCCCAAGGTATTGGGCCAGACGATACCGG
The DNA here is from genome assembly GCF_024126635.1 of Pseudomonas sp. VA159-2. Lineage (NCBI taxonomy): Bacteria > Pseudomonadati > Pseudomonadota > Gammaproteobacteria > Pseudomonadales > Pseudomonadaceae > Pseudomonas > Pseudomonas sp. VA159-2. The sequence continues at coordinate 64,836 of NZ_JAMYBV010000012.1, forward strand.
TGATCTGGCGCGGACCATGGGTATAGGAAATCAACTGACCATCCAGGTCCAACACGCTTGTGCGCTGGTTAGCGCTAAGCCCCAACGGCTCGATGCTGAACTGCACGCTGAGGTTGCCGCGCTGATCGAAGAACGTTTCGCGGATGAGGTCTGCCCGCTCCAGCTGTTCGAGTACATCGCTGCGAATCAACGAGTGCCCTTGCTGGCCGGCCTGCAGGGCTTCACGGTTGTCCTTCAGGAACACCTTCAGGTACTGATCGTTGAACTGCTGCAGCCGCCCTTTCGGCCCGAAGAACGCCTCAAAGTCATCCAGCGAGGCATCGGGGGCTTTCACCACGAAGGGATAGCGCCCAGCCAGGCGCTGCTGGAAGAAGCTGTACACCTCGGCATCCCAACGCCGTTCAAGCTCGCGCAGGGCCTCCACATTGAGCACTTGCGCCGTTTGCTCGGCCACTTTCCTGACCTGGTGGTTGATCGGCTCTGGCAAGCCGGTGGCAACGCGTTGCAGGGTGCTGATAGGGTCATGCCCGGTCATCGAGAACCGCTGATGCACGGCCTGAAGTGCTGCTTTGCCTCTGTCCGGGCTGCCCTGCACCGCCTTGGCGTAGTCATGGACTGCGCCAATGGCGCCAAGGGTTTCGTCGTAGTAGCTGGGCTTCTCACCCGTTGCCCGCAGCATCGCGCTCAGCCCTGCAAAGGCACGCTGAATTGCCCACGCCTGTTGCTGCTCTGGCCTGCCGGTTGTCGGTCGCAGCTCCTCAGTCTCCTCGGGTACATCGACGCCCACAGCGGATGAAAGCGCGGTGTTGTCCCTCACGGTATCCAGCAACCGATGCAAGGGGGCCGCAGGCCCGGTGAACTGCTGCAGAATCGAAACCCCGTGATCCAGGTCGCGAAAATCAGCCACCGAGAAGGCATTCAATGCTCGCCGCCAACTGTCGATAAAGTCGGCGCTGTACAGGTTACGAAGCCGTTCTGCCAGCGCCTCACGGTCGGCATTCGAGTAATCCAGATGGCCGCGCTCGCCCAACGCCCACTCATCGACCATCGCCAGTTCAGCGAACCGCTGACTGCGGGGTAGGAAGTATTCTTTGAAGCCCTTGGCGGTGAGCATCGGCGCTAACAAGGCATCATCATGTTGCCTGGCGCCGGCAGACGATTGATACACCACATCAAAGGCCGGCCCGACTTGAAGACGCAAGTCCAAGCCGCTGTGCAACTGCTCCCCGGCCTGCTGTTTAAGGCTTGCATAGACCCGCTCTGCGAGCGGGACCCTGCGCAAGGTCTGCTGCACCTCGGCAATACGCTGGCGGTACTGGGGCAGATCAGTATCGGCATAGGCCAGGGCATACTTCAGGTGCCGCATCAGGTCGCGTTGCAATTGCCCCTGGCCTGGGAACTTTTGCTGCCACCGACGGGCCATCCAGTCCTCGACCCATTCGGGCCGGCGGTTCTGGCGGTCCTCCAGCATTCGGTAAACCCTGAGGGCAGCCATTTGCTGCTCGCTGCCTGGCGGGGCCGCATCCATGGCATCGACTACCCCACTGGCCAAGGCGGGCAGGAAGCGCTTGGAAAGCAAGCTAAGGTAGGCCTCATCAACGCGAGGACCGATGGCGCGCCCCTGATACAGGCCTAAATCAGCGACGCCCGGCCACGCGGCCCGATAGTCGCCAAACACCGACACTGCGTCGCGGATCTGGTCCAATGGCTGCAACAGGTTGCGCCCGGTCGGGTCCAGGCGCTGGTCGACTTCGTGATGACTGTATTCCCGGCTCTTGGCAAGCACGTTGGCGGCCTTGGCGCCATTGATATCGAAGTAGCGTTGCCAACTGGCGATGCCGACACACAACGCCAGGACGCCTACGCCAGACCCGACCCAGAGCAGTTGGCGCTTACTGCGCGCCACTCTGATGTTGTCCCCGGCAAGTCCGGATTCCGGATAGATGACGCGCCCGAATGCGTGCTGGATGAAGTAGGCCAGCGCCTTGCCCTGCGCCTTGCCTTCAAGCAATGGCAGCTTGGTCTTGTAGGGCTGTGCCGCCTCACGAACGAACGCATTGAGCATGTCGCCTTGCTGTACCACCGAAGACCAATACAGGCCACGTACCAAGGCAGGCGTGGTGAAGCGGTCGCTTGCCAGTGTCTCTTTCAGGAAGCCCAGCAGAATCGGGCGCAGCCCGACCAACTGGGCATGCAACGAGAAGAGACGCGCTCGCAGTGGCGCACCGCCCAACGTATCGAGTCGGTCCAGCACCTGCTCAAACAACTGACTGATCAATCGATCGTAATGATCGCCATACTCGTCCAGCCAGGCGTCGAACGCCCCCATCGCCTCCAGCTTGAAGGTGAAACCCAGCAGTTTTTCCCGCGAGGCAACGGGAAGCCCGGCGTAGAGCTGGTCAAAACCCTCCAGCAGATCGAACTTGGTCAACACCACATACAGCGGCAGCCGCGAGCCCAGTTGACTGCTCACCTCGTGCAGCCGTGTACGCAACACATGCGCCAGGGCAACGCGCTGTTCCGGCGTGCCATGCAATAGCGCGGGCAGGTCGACAACCAGCAACACGCCGTTGAGGGCTCTCTGGCTGCGGTTGCGCAGCAGCCAACCCAGCAGGTGTTGCCACAACCTGGCCGGCGCGCCCGGCACTTGCGATGCGCCGACTTCACCGGCTGGCGAACCTGGCCGCGGCTGTTGACTGATGAAAGCACCCGGCGGGTCGATGATCACCGCGTCGTTGCTGACCCACCAACCAATCGGGTAGGCCAGCGCTTGTGCTTGTCGGCCGCGCGTCTGTGCCTTGTCGATACGGGTCAGGGAAAAATTTTGTTCGGTACGGTCGATGAAACTGGTCTTGCCTGCGTGCTGCTCGCCCAGCACCAGGTACCAGGGCAATCGGTACAAGGCGCGTCGCCCGCCAGCATTATGCAGGAGACGCGAAAGCCCTTGGTCCAACGCCTTCTCTTGCGCCTGAACGAACGGCAGTACTCGGTCCAGTTCTGTGGCCACTGCCTGATCGCGCTCTGTCCGCAGACGGCGATAACGTCTGCGCAGCACAACGAGCCAACACAGCAGTGGTACCAGTACCAGCACCAGACTGGCCAGCCCTCGATGGGCCATGCTGGCCAACGGCTGCTGTTCACGCCACGTCCATTGCGGGCCGAGCCACCAGATGGCAACGAGCACCAGTGCAGCACCCAATCCGAGCAGCAGCGGCATGGCCAGACCGATACGGGTCACCAGGGGCAAGCCCCATCGCTTGAGGTGCTTCCACAGTTGATTCATCGTGACTCCCGTTCCTTGTTCGGATCAGTCTGCATGTACGGTGCCGCATACTGCTGGAGGCGCTGAAACACCTCTGGCTCCCAAGTGCTGGCGGTGGTTTCCTGCATCGTTCTGGCTACACCCGCGCACAAATCGCGGGCCAGCCAGGACACGCCCCGAGCGGCCAGCAGGTCAGCTGCGATAACGGTGGTATGGCAGCGTTCACGGGGGGCTTGGAGCTGCGCGTGCATCCCTTGCAACCGCAGCAGAACGGGCTCGACACCACCCGTTTCCAGCTGGCTGAGCAGTTCCTCGCGCAGGCTGACAAACTCATGGACGGCCGCGCCCTGCTCGGATGCGCCTTGTGCCCCCTTGAGCCACCCCAGGCATTGGTCATCGACAAATACCCGGCCGTCGCTGAAACACAGCTGCTGCAGGGCTGGCATACGCTGCACAAAGCGCGCGGTCGCAGCACGAATAGCCTCAGCCACCTCGCCCATGGCCAGCCGCGTGGCGGCGGTTGCCGCCAGGAAACTGCCGCGTATCCAGTAGGGGCAAGCCGTCACGCTCTTTTCGATCCGCATGAGCAAGGCCGCGTCAATCGCGGTGCCCGCAATGGCATCTTCATAATCACCGGCAATATCCTGTGGTACTGCCATCAGCTCTGTGCGGTTACCTTGCTTGGCTTGCGGCGCCGCCTGGATATGGGCCCATACGCCGAACCGGCGTAGCTGATAGCCGGTCGGGTCGTACGGGTCTTGCTGATTGATCTGCTCGGCCATGGCCAGCATGGCCCTTCGAGACTCACGCGCGTTGCCAGGCGATGCGCGACGCATCGGTGTCGCGATGACATCGGCCAGCGGTGCAGGCTTGATAGTTGCAGCCGAGGCCGATTCGCCCACGCCGCTGGCAAGCTCGCTGTACTTGCCAAGCAGCCGTTGTAGTTCGCCCAGGACCGCTTCATCCAACTGCGCGACAGCTTGTTGCTGTTGCAAGCGTTGCAACGCGTCCTGGGCTGCCGCCGCATGAGCGGGGCTATACGTGAAACGGTCCAGCCGTGGCAGCGCCTCGATCAAACGCTTGAGCATCAGGGCCACCAGCTTGCGCTTGCCCAGCAAGCCTTTAGGGCCGGGTTTCGGGTATGCGCTTTGCCAATACTGTTCAACCAGGCCGGCGAGCATTGCCAGGGTAAAACCCCAGCGTTCCCAGCACCGGCTGCGCAGCCAGGCGACACTCAGGTGCGCGGCGATGCGCAAATGCTTGCTCTGCTCACCCAAGTACTGGCGGGACGCTTCTTCGATGTAGGGCCAGTCGATGGAAGACTCTTGCAGCCCGCCCAGCTTGACCATTTCCTGGTCAATGGCCTGATAGGTTTCGTCCTCGACATCGAACAGGCCGGCAGGCGCATCCGCGTCGATGGGAGCGAGCAGCCGGGCAATTTCCTGCGCGTCGACCTGCGCTACCAGCGACATGTTTTGCGCGCCTCGCCGATGAGCGGGTCCAGGCCTTGAGCATCGAAGACCAGCCCATCAACGGCTGGATTGTCGCTTTCAACCAGGATGCGCTGGGCTCCGATCAGCTTTTTGATCTGCTCGATGCCTGGCAAGCCTCTACCAGCGTCAAGTACCTGACCGTTCTCAGTGACCTGCCAGGGGGTAGGGGCCGTCGCGTCACGCTCACCCCGCAGTCGGATCTTCACCCATCCAGCATTGATCGGCTGCGCAGCGACCAACTGCAACCTGGAGATGTTCTGCACACAGCTGATCACCAAGTAGGGATGCGGCGCGACCGAAGCGATCGCAGGTGCGCCGATCATGAGCCCATGCTCTGTAGCACTCAGACGAAACATCAGGTTATCTGCCGCCCGCCCCGCCTCATGGATCATCACACGGTGCAACGTGGGCGAGCCTTGTTCGGGCAAAGACCACTGCACCGGTCCAAGATGAGCAGGGGTTCCGGCTGATTTGTCGAAACAAGCCAGGCGCTCAAGGTTAGACACTATCCGGGGGCAATCCTGATTGGAATACGCGGACATCGGCATGCAACCGAGTATCAACGAGAGACTTACGCCATACGTTTTCTTACCAAACATTGCGAATGCTCTCCTCTCAATAGTACATATGCCCTACTCAGACAATGGATTACAAAACCCACTACCGGCCACCCCCGAAACATAATCCGGCGAGAGCCTATCCCATAAAAATCACCAAACACAAACAAATACTTTCTTACATTTTTGCACTCGACTACATAACAACATCGAAGGCATTGTTTTTTAGAGAACCGCAACACGCGCTGCGAACTTGTTTATTTCCAAAATCAAAATCATGGAAATTTCCTACACAACAAACTCCAAACCAACCAAGCACTAACCAGAACTACCTCACCAACAAATTAGAGATTCTGCCATGTCAAAATCCACAGGATCCGTTGCACCCAAAGAGCGCATCAATATCAAGTATGTACCCGCCACTGGCGATGAACAGGCCGAAGTAGAGCTGCCGCACAAGATGTTGCTGCTGGGTGATTTTGGCCTGGATGACACTCGCGCCCTGGAAGACCGTGCGGTCATGCGTATCGATAAACACAGCTTCAACAACGTGTTGAACGACGCCGAGGTCAGCTTGGCCATGAGCGTCCCTTCCCTGCTCTGTACTGCCCCCGATGCAGAGCTGGCGGTCAGCCTGCAGTTCAAGTCGATCAACGATTTCGGGCCCGACCGCGTCGCCCGCCAGGTGCCGGAGCTGAACAAGCTGCTGGAGTTGCGCGAAGCCCTGGTCGCCCTCAAGGGCCCGCTGGGCAACGTGCCCGCGTTTCGCAAGCAGTTGCAGCATTTGCTGAACAACGAGCAAGCACGCAAACAACTCGCCGCAGAACTGGACCTGGTGCTTGAGGCACCAAAAGAAGACTGAGACAACGGAGCGTCCCATGCCAAGGCCAACCAGCACTACAGTCGCCGTTGAAACGACGGGCGAGACACTGAGTAACGCCACCCTGCTCGACCAGATCATGGCCGAGACCAAACTGGTCCCCGCACAAGAGGGCTACCAAGTTGCTCGTCAGGGTGTATCCGCCTTCATTGCGGAAATACTCAAAAGCAATGATCCAGACCAACTAATCAACAAACATCGCGTTGATCAGATGATTGCAGAGCTGGACCGGGTACTGAGCAAACAGATGGATGCCATCCTGCACCATCCCGAATTCCAGCAACTTGAATCCGCCTGGCGCAGCCTCAAACTACTGGTCGACCGCACGGACTTCCGAGAGAACATCAAGCTTGAAATCCTACACGTCAGCAAGGACGACTTGCTCGATGACTTCGAGAATGCGGCCGACATCACCTGCAGCGGCATCTACAAGCACGTTTACACGGCGGGTTACGGCCAGTTTGGTGGCGAACCGGTTGCGGCCATGGTCGCCAACTACAACTTCGGGCCTGCTTCCCCCGATATCAAACTGCTGAGTTACATGGCGGCCGTTGGTGCCATGTCGCACGCGCCCTTCCTCGCAGCCCCATCCCCCGAGTTCTTCAACTTGAGCAGCTTCGAAGAGCTGCCCAACCTGAAAGAGATCAAGGACATCTTCGCCGGCCCACGGCATGCCAAGTGGCGTGCGTTCCGTGAAAGTGAGGATTCGCGCCACGCTGCACTGTGCGGCCCGCGGTTCATGCTCCGCTCTGCCTATCATCCGCAGGAAAATCCCGCCCAGAGCTTTCACTACGCCGAGGACATCGCCGGACGACACGAAAACTACCTGTGGGGCAACGCCGCCTTCCTGCTGGCCAGCTGCATCAACGACAGCTTTGCCCGCTACCGCTGGTGCCCGAACATCATCGGCCCACAGTCGGGTGGTGCCGTCGAAGACCTGCCGGTGCACCTGTACGAGTCCCTGGGGCAACTGCAGGCCAAGATCCCGACCGAAGTGCTGATTTCCGACCGCAAGGAATTCGAGCTGGCCGAAGAGGGCTTCATCGCCCTGACCATGCGCAAGGACAGCGACAACGCCGCGTTCTTCTCGGCCAATTCGGTACAAAAACCAAAGAATTTCCCCAAGACCCCGGAAGGGCTGCAGGCGCAGACCAATTACAAGCTCGGTACCCAGCTGCCCTACCTGTTCATCGTCAACCGGCTGGCCCACTACATCAAAGTGCTGCAGCGCGAGCAGATAGGTAGCTGGAAAGAGCGCAAGGACCTTGAGTCCGAGCTGAACAAATGGATCAAGCAGTACGTCGCCGACCAGGAGAACCCTTCCGCTGATGTGCGCAGCCGACGCCCCTTGCGTGCGGCAAGGATCGAGGTGTCGGACGTTGCCGGCGACCCGGGCTGGTACCAGGTTTCGCTCGCCGTGCGCCCGCACTTCAAATACATGGGCGCGAATTTCGAGATTTCCCTGGTCGGTCGGCTTGATACCCAATGAGTGGTTTTTTTGATCGCCTGGTGACGGATCAGCCTGAACGTCGCACGCCCTCTCGGCAAGAGAACGCTGCCGAGAAGTTTGCCGCCATCAAGCGTCACCTGGAAACGCTGCTCAACGCGCGCCAGGGCTGCTCACAAAGCAGCCCTGAGCTGGGGCTGCGTGACTTCAATGGGTACGACGCAAGCAGTGGCGACTTGCTCAAGCAGGTCAGCACCGACATTCGCCGCACCCTCCGGCACTTCGAACCGCGCGTGCACGTGCGTTCGCTCAAGGCCATGCCCGATTGTCACGCCCCGCTGGAGTTGCACTTCAGGCTGGACTGCCAGGTGCAGGTCAACAACCACAAGGAGCAGCTGCAACTGGAGCTGCTGGTCAACGGCCATAGCCGCCATACCCGAGTGAGGTGACCGATGTCACTCAAGGATCGATTCAGCGAAGAGCTGCGTTACCTGCATGAGCTGGGGAACGACTTCGCCAAAGACAACCCACAGCTTGCCCGACTGCTCGGCAAGGGTGGCAGCGACCCGGATGTCGAACGCCTGATGGAAGCCTTTGCTTTCCTCACGGCCAAGCTGCGCCTGAAGTTGGAGGATGACTTGCCAGAGCTGACGCACCCTATGCTGCAGCTGCTGTGGCCCAATTACCTGCGGCCGCTGCCGAGCGCCACGATCATCCAGTTCACGCCACGCAAGCAAGCGCTCAGCCAGTCGCAACGCATTGCCAAAGGCTCATCGCTGTTCTCCAAACCCGTGGATGGCGTGCCATGCGAGTTTCGCACCTGCATGGCGGTGGACATCCATCCGTTCGAGATCGAATCGGTGAGCGCCACCCAGACACTCGACAGTTCGGTGGTACGCATCGACCTCAGCACCTTGGTCGAGCGCCCCATGAACACCCTCGGCTGCGACAGCCTGGATTTTCACCTAGGTGGTGATACCCAGACTGCACGCACCCTGTATCTATGGATCGCTCAATACCTCAAGCATGTCGCCGTGACGATCAATGGCGAGGTCCACCGGCTGCCAGCCAGCAGCATCCACTTCCCAGGCTTCAGCTCAAACGAAGGGCTGCTGCCTTACCCACAGAACGTCTTCGACGGCTATCGGACCTTGCAGGAGTACTTTGTATTCCCAAAGCGCTTCCACTTCTTCAGCGTAACCGGGCTGGAGAAAGTCTGGCCCGCTCAAGCCACTGCGCAGGTGGGCCTCGAGTTTCAATTCTGCCGCCAGCTACCTGCCTCGCTACGCATCAGCAAGGCTGACTTCAGCCTGTTCTGCACCCCAGCTGTAAACCTGTTCAGCCACAGCGCCGAACCGATCGACCTCTCCAACCGGCTCGCCCCTTCCGACCTGATACCCAGGGGCAAAGAGCGGCACGCCTATGAAATATTCAGTGTCGATCGGGTGATCAGTACCCGTACGACAACCGACGGAAGCACCGGCGAACACCTGCGCACCTTCCGCCCCTTCGAATCGTTCGCCCATGAGATCGAGCATGTTCAAGGCCGCACGGCCTTGTATTACCGCTACAGCCTCGAAGACTCACTGCGTGGCAGTGGCGTCACCCACCGCATAGCCTTCGTACGAGCGGATGCCAACGCTTACATCGGCGAGCTGGAAACCGCATCCATCGACCTGACGTGCACCAACCGCGACCTGCCACTGGCGTTGGGCATCAATGACATCAATGCCCTCACTGAAGCCACCCCACCCTTGGTGACGTACACCAATATCTGTGCGCCAACCCGCCCCTATCGACCGGTACTGGACGGCCAGTTGCAGTGGGCCCTGATCTCCAACATGTCGCTCAACTACCTGTCGCTGCTTTCATCCGAACCGCTGAAAGCGGTCATTCGCGCCTATGACTTCGTGGCCTTGCACGACCTGCAGCAGACGCGCACCACCCAAAAACGCCTCGAAGGTATTCGGGATATTCAGACCCAGCCTCTGGATTGGCTAATCAAGGGCCAACCCATTCGCGGGCTACGAACACGGCTGAAGCTGGATCAGGCCGCTTTCCTCTGCGAGGGCGACCTGTACCTGTTCGGTTGCGTGCTCGCGCACTTCTTCGCCCTGTACGCCAGCATCAATTCCTTCCATCAACTGGAAGTGATCAACATCACCAACAACGAGCACTACACATGGCCCATCCAGACCGGCAAGCAACCGCTGATCTAGCCGACAAGCTGCTCGCCGAGGCGCACCAGTACAACTTCTTCCAGTTGCTGGAACGCCTACACGGTTTGCACGGGGATGACCTGGAACCGCGTTGGCCAGATCCGGGCACCCGACAGCGCGTGCGCCTGGCCTGTGACCCACGACTGACCTTCCCGGTTTCGGACGTATACAAGGCCGAACGCATCCCTGGGGAAGCAGACCGCTATCGCGTGTACACCACGTTCATGGGCCTGCATGGCACCGACTCGCCGTTGCCCACCTATTACCTTGATCAGGTCGCGTATGAACACGCACAGGGCATCGGTGTACGGCCGGCGTTCTTCGACTTCTTCAATCACTACCTGCTCAGCCTGCTGCACCGCATCTGGCGCAAGTACCGCTACTACATTCGTTTCCAGCCCGGTGCCGGTGATGGGTTCTCCCAGTACATCTTTGCCCTGCTCGGCTTGAACGACAAACAGCTGCGCGGTGATACGGCACTGCCCTGGAGCCGGCTGCTCAGCTTCGCCGGTGTCATCGCCAGTCGCAGCCGTGCGCCGGGCACCGTCGCCGGCATCATCGCCCACTGCTTCGACTTGAAGCAGGTGCACATCCGCGAATTCGAAACCCGCTCGGTCACCACCACGGCCAGGCAACTGGTCAGCCTGGGGCGCAGCAACGGCGAGCTGGGCAGTTCTTTCATGGTCGGCAGCCGCACGCGCACGCGCAGCAGCAAGTTCACCATCGTGATCAGCGAACTCGACCAGGAACAATTGCATGCCCTGTTGCCCAGCGGCATCAACTTCAATCGCTTGCGTGCACTGATCGACTTCCTGTTGCGCGATGGCCTGGCCTATGACCTGGAACTACGCCTCAAGCAGAACGCCCTATCGCCCTTTTGCCTGCACCCAAGCCAGGGCGCCTACCTGGGCTGGACCAGCTTCGTCGCTGATCGTCACTGCCAGATCGCCCCTGTCGTACGGTTCCGGGGGCGCTCATGAGCCTATTGACCTTGAGCATCACCAACCTTGGGCAGTTGAAGCACAACGTCACGGCCCGACACCAGTTCGATTACAGCGGCGGCACCATCGGCAGTGCGGGCGCCACCTGGCTGATCGATGACCGTGAACAGACAGTTGCACCAATCCACTGCGAGATTCGCTGGATCGAGGGTGATTTCTGCGTCATCGACTGCTGCCAGCGCACCTACCTGAACGACAACTTCGACAGCGTGGGGCCACTCAACACAAGGCGATTGCTCGAAGGTGACCAACTGCGCATTGGCGCTTTGCGGCTGCTCGCTCAACGCTCACAGGCGGATGTGCGCTCACTGGAGGATCTGTTCAGCCCTGATCAGCGATCCCTCGATCACTGGCTACTCGATGCACCCGCCGAAGCCTGGCAACCCGCCTCAACCGCCCGTGAGGTCGCCGTTGAAATCTGCTCGGTCTTCGACCCAGGCATTGGCAATGACCCTTTGGCTGCGCTGGATGCAGTGGCGGGCACCGGTACTGGGCAAGTCGATCCTTTGCAGTCCCTGGAAGCGGGAGCACACCCATGACGCGTTACTCATTCGTGGCCGGTCTACTGACTGTGCTGATAGGGCTTTCGGGTTGCACGTCTCTGAGCAAGATCGGCCAGGTGATCAAGGATCCCTCGGTGCCCGTCGGGCCACCCAAGGAACACCCCACCCAAGTTGCATTCAGCATCAACGCCAGCCCGACGCTCAACGGTAACCCTCACAGCGTCGAGGTGCCGGTCGAGGAGCAGCCAGGCGCGCTGGCCCCCAACCCTTACGCGGTCAGCTTGAGCGCCGGTGATCCTTACGCCTTGACCGAAAAAGTCGGGGCCCTGTTCGAATACCTTCAGGAACAGTTCCCGGCAATGTCGCCCATCGCGATGCCAGTGATTGAGGACGCTGATCTGCCGCGCTCCCCCATGGAAGAGAGCACGCCCGGCCACTACGAAGATCCGACCGTGGTGCTGAGCCTCCCCCACGACACCGCCTGGGCCGCCGAGTCCATCGCCACGCCCATGGCCATCAAGATCCTGCAGTTGCGCGACGACTCTCTGCTGCGCAACAGCGTTTACGAACTGCTGGACAAGGACCCAGCCAAGGCCTTGCGCAGCACCTACATCCGCGATGACGACTACTTGGTACGACCTGGCCAGTTCAAGTTCATCCCCTTTGCGCCCATCGAACCCGAGACCCGCTTCGTCGCGGTGATCGCCGACTACCGCAGCCAGGAAAACGCCACCTGGAGCCAGGTGCTGCGCATCCCCCCTCGCGGCCACCAGCTCATCCTGTCGGTGTTGCTCAACGACACGCAGGTCCTGCTCAAGGAAGAAGACTGATGGCCACACTTACTCACGCTGACACGGAGCGCTCATGAGTTCACGTAACCCTGTCCTGTGGCCCGAAGGCCTGTTCGTCAAACCGCAGCATTTCCAACAGGCGGCCCGGGCCAGCGAAGCAGCCCTGCACCAACGCCTCGGCAGCCTCAATGCTGCGTTCTACGGCTTCAGCGAATTGCAGTTGAATGACGAGTACCTGAGCCTCGGCAAGATCGCGATAACCCGTGCGCGCGGTGTCATGCCGGACGGTACGGTGTTCGATATCCCGGCCGACCTGCCACCACCGCTACCCCTGATGATCGAGGACGACGGCGCCAAGGACAGCGAGATCTACCTGTGCCTGCCGCTGCGTACCGATGGCGGCCGCGAGGTGAGCTGGCCCGACAACGCCGCCAACTTCCGTTACAGCGCCCAGGCCCAGGAAATCAAGGACACCCACAGCCCTGACGGTGACCTGGTCCAAGTCGACCTGGCGGTACCCAACCTGCAGCTCAAACGCAAGGCCGACGACAGCAGCGCCTACACCCGCCTGGCCGTCACACGTATTCTGGAGCGGCGCCCCGATGGCAGCCTGCAACTGGATGAGGGGTTCTACCCGACCAGCGTCTCGGTACGGGCGGTGCCGGCACTCCAGCGTTACCTCGAGGAGATCACCAATACCCTGCGCGAACGCTCGCGCAACTTGGCTAGCCGGATAGGCGCATCGGGCCAGTCCGGTATTGCCGACATCCGCGACTTCAACCTGCTGCAGGCCATGAACCGCTGGTGGCCGTGCTTCCAGCACTTGGCCAGGCAGGGGCAGACACACCCCGAGCAGTTGTACCTGCATATGAGCCAGGCCTGTGGCGAGTTCGTGACCTTCACCGACGAAAGCCGGCTGCCTCCAGAATTCCCCACCTATCAGCACACCGCCTTGCGCACGTCATTCAAGCCACTGCAGGACATTTTACGCCGCGCCCTGGGAACGGTCCTGCAACCGCGAGCCATCTCGCTGCCGCTAGACGCGCTGGATTACGGCGTGATGACAACAACGCTCGAAGACCGCCGCCTGATCGATGACGCGGACTTCATTCTCGCCGTGCGCGCGGACCTGCCACCACCAACATTGCGCCGGCTGTTCCTGCAGAAAGCCAAGGTCACATCCCTGGAGACCTTGAATGACCTGGTGCATAAGCAATTGCCCGGCATTGCGCTAAATCCGCTGCCTGTGGCCCCTCGCGATCTGCCCTTCCATGCGGGCTTCAGCTACTTCGAGCTCGATCGCCGCGACCCGGCCTGGGTCTGCATGAAGACGGCCAACGGTTTCGGGATTCATATCGCGGGGGAGTTCCCTGGGCTCGAGTTGCAGTTCTGGGCGATCAGGAGTGAATGAGATGCAAGAGAGCAACCTCGCACACAATGAAACCCCATCAGCTCAAGCTGAGCAGTTGCCATCGATGCTTGGGAAGTCTTTACCCACTGGGACCGTGGCCTGCGAGGCAACCACACCAAAGCCCGCTCCTGATTACAAGGGCTACCCCGCCGATCCCGACTTTCAACTACGGGGCGGCTACGACAACCTGATGCTGGACGCAGCCACACCGTTGCTTGGACTGGTCATGCGCCTACGCACGCTCGATACCTTGCCCAACATCAAGGAAGTGCACCAACAGGTACGCAACCAGATTGAAAACATCCAGCAAGAGATGCGCCAGCACGGCTACGAGACCACGCAACTTCTGGCGTACTCATACGGCCTGTGCCTGTTCATCGATGAGGCCGTGATGGAACGGCCATGGGGCCAGGCAAGCCTCTGGAGCCAGGAGCCCCTGCTCAGCATTTTCCACAGCGAAACCTTTGGCGGCGAAAAGATCTTCACCGTTATCTCGCGCCTGATGCAAGAACCACAGCGCTACAAGGACGTGCTGGAGTTCATGTACTTCACCCTGTGCCTGGGGCTCAAAGGCAAGTACGCCCTCGCGCCCAAAGGCGCAGAGACGCTGAACACCCTTATTCACCAACTCCACGGAATCATCCGTGAACTACGAGGGCCCACGCCGACAACGGTCTGCGACCCCTACACCAACGTTGCCCCGCGCAACTTCCGCATGAATCGGCAATGGCCCTGGTGGAGCCCGCTGGTGATTTCCGCCATTGCCATGGCCACGGCCTACGGCCTCTACAGCTACCGCCTGCACCTGATAACCACAGAAGTGCTGGAGTCGCTCAATGGCATCTTGCAGCAGTGAACCGCCGGCAGTCGGCACAACCGTATTCAACGATTTGACGCGGCGTTTGCCGCGCAGAAAAAGCCCATCGACTCCGATGGCCACGCTGCCGCTTATGCGCGTGCTTATCCACATGGACGCAGGAGAAACTGTCATGCCAACACCCGCTTACATCAAGATCGAAGGCCAGACCCAAGGCAACATCACCGCGGGCGCCTTCACCTCCGATTCGGTCGGCAACGTGTTTGTCGAGGGCCACGAAGACGAGATTCTGGTGCAGGAGATCAAGCACCAGGTGACCGTACCTACCGACCCGCAAAGTGGCCAACCTGCAGGCCAACGGGTCCACAAACCCTTCATCTTCACCAGCGCCCTGAACAAGGCGACACCGCTGATGTATCAGGCCCTGTCCAGCGGCGAAATGCTGCCGACTGTTGAAGTCAACTGGTATCGCACTTCGGTTGAGGGCAAGCAGGAGCACTTCTTCACCACCAAGTTGGAGGACGCCACCATCGTCGACATCAACACCACCTTGCCTCATGCACAAAACAAGGAGAACGCCGACTTCACCCAGTTGATCGAGGTATCGATGTCATACCGCAAGATCTCCTGGACACACGTCACCGCAGGCACCGAAGGCTCCGACGACTGGCGTAAACCCGTCGTCTAACCCGGCTGAACATCCCTGGCAGGCAGGCTCTGCCGGGGGCGTTTGAACTCTCAGACGGCGTAAGGACTTTTCATGCCCAGCCAATCTGATTTGCGGTACACCTTCGAGCCACTCGTTGGCAATGCCGAGTTTGAAGTGGTGTCGTTTGAACTCAAGGAAGAAATCAGCGCGCCTTTCACTCTCGAGCTGGAATTGATCAGCTTCGAGCCCGACATCGATTTCGGCCAACTGCTGGATAAACCCATCGTATTCACGATCTGGGATGGCAAAGGTCCACTGCGCCACGTGCATGGGCTGGTCAGCCGATTCAGCCAGGGTGAAAGCGGCTTTTTCCGTACCTACTACCACGCCTTGGTCGAGCCCATACTGGCCCGCGCCGGACTGCGCTCGAACTGGCGCATCTTTCAGCAAAAGACCGTCCCGCAGATTCTTGAGCTGATGCTCCAGCGTCAGGGCATCGATCAATACGAGCTTCGCGCGAGCCTGGACCACCAGGTGCGCGAGTTCTGTGTGCAAGCGGGCGAGACCGACCTCGACTTCATCGCCCGCCTGGCGGCTGAAGAGAGCTTCGTCTATCGCTTCGAGCACAGTGCAAAACTACATAAGTTGATCATCACGGATCAGTTGCAATCCCTTGGGCTGATCAGCCATGGGGCGCTCAAGACCGATAACGATGACGAAGGCTTCCTCGATAGCGAGGACGTTTTCGACCCCAACACCGTCCTGTATCAATCCAACAGTGGCGGTGATCAGGCCACACCTTGCCTTCGGCGCTTGCGCTACAGCGAGCAGGTACGAACCTCGCGACAGGTCCAGCGCGACTACACCTTCACTCACCCGGCGTATCGCCAGGAACACCGTGCTTGCGGCCCTTTCCTGGAACACCAGTCCACCGAGTACGAACGCTTCGACTACCCCGGCCGCTACAAACGCGATGCCGTGGGTAAACCGTTCACCGAAAACCGGATCACTGCCCTGCGCCATGATGTGCGCATTGCGCAAGTGCAGGGCGATGACGTAAGGCTGCAGCCTGGGCTCAGCTTCACGCTCACAGGCCACCCACGTGATGATCTGAATGCGCATTGGCGCGTGAACAGCGTGGTTCACAAGGGCAGCCAGTTCACCAGCCTGCAGGAAGAAGCCGCCGGCCTCGATCAGAGCACACGTTACGAGCAAACCGCGCAGCTTGTGCCCGGCAGAACCGAGTGGCGCCCTGCTCCGCTCAAAAAGCCCCGCGTCGACGGTCCTCACATGGCCACCGTGGTCGGGCCGTCCGGTGAGGAGATCTATTGCGACGAATGGGGTCGGGTCAAGGTCAGCTTTCCCTGGGACCGGGAGAGCAACAACGACGAGTTCAGCTCCTGCTGGGTGCGGGTATCCCAGGGATGGGCAGGTGGCAGCTGGGGGTCGATGGCTATCCCGCGTATCGGCCAGGACGTGATCATCCAGTACGTCAACGGCGACCCCGACCAGCCGATGATCACCGGGCGCACCTATTGTGGTAACCAGTTGCCGCCCTACGACCTGCCCGACCACAAGACCCGCATGACCATCAAGAGCCAGACCCACAAGGGCGATGGCTTCAACGAGCTGCGGTTCGAGGATGAGCTGGGCCGCCAGGAGGTGTTTATCCATGCGCAAAAGGACCAGAACAACGTCGTCAAACACAACGAAACCACTTTCGTCGGCAATGACCGCAGTGAACAGGTCGATCATGACGAGACACTCAGTATCGGGCATGACCGCAGCCAAACGGTGGGCAATGATGAGCGGGTCCGGATTGGCCAGGATACGTTTGTCGATATAGGCCGAAATCAGAAAATAAACATCGCCAAAGACCGTATAGAGGCCGTCGGCAATCATCGCCACGACCGGATCACAGCCAATCACCACATCAGCGTCGGCGGCAATCTTGAGCAGCAGGTCGAGGGCCATGCAGAGCTGGAGGCGGGACTGGAAATCCGCAGGCGCACCCGACGCTACGACCTTCGAACAGCGGAAGCTGTAATCATCCAAGGGCCTGGAGGCTCCATCCGGATTGATGACAAGGGCATCACCCTTGACAGCCCGACCATACACATCAACGGCGTCCTGCTCCAATCTCCAAGCGGTAGCACCAACCCCTTTTCCATCAGCAGCGCACCCATCACTGGCAAACCTCTGGAGCGGCTATGCGGGCGGCGCCCCGATGGCACCTGCCCGTTGACCGACTGCCGCTGTATCAAAGGGCCAGTCCAATGAATACAACACCCTCGCAGCTGTCCGGCGAACCTCTCGGACATCCCTTTCGCTTCATGCTGCTCATGACCCGCGAGCTCGAGTACTGGGCCTACCGGCCCATACCGCAAGAAGGCGAATTGGTGCCGGCCTATGCCCCCTCAATACTCGACCTTATCCATAACGTCAGCCGAAATACTCAACATGCATGGCTATGGAAGCGCAGCGCGCTGGACGACCGCCACGAATTTGGCCCTTTGCTGGTCGACGTTTCAGAAGCGCCCGAACTGCTTGCCCATGCAATCACCACCTGGATGCCCGTTGGAGGGGCCATAGCACTGGATAGTGACGCTTGCCTCGCAGTGCTAGCGGACCATTTCACCAGCCTTACCCAGGTCACGCTCCCGGATCAGGGAGCAGCTAATTTTTATTTAAAGCCGGATCATCTTGCAGCCTGGCTCGATGCATTGGACGACGATCATCGCGCCACCTGGCTTGGGCCTGTGTCGTCACTGGCCTGGCGAGTCAACTGGGGGCCGGCCCATGAATGGAAAACCCTCGAACGCCCCCCGACTACTGCCCGCCTGATATCGCAAGCACCGCTGCGCCTTCGCGTACATGAACTGGACCGGCTGCACGCAGGTATACGCGAGCACTTCATCCTCACGCTGGCGCACGAAGTCTTGGCCATGCCACCCCATGCCGCCCAAACGTTAGCCGCCATTAGGGAATGGATTGAAGCCCTGTTGCCGCAGCTGAAGTCCCTCAACTTTCGCGACGAGGAAAGTGCAGGTCAGTTCATTCGGCTGATGGCCGGGCACATGTGGCTGATGAGCAGTGACCAGGCTACGAAGATCTACACCAACCTCAACGAGTCGCCCCAGGCCCGTCTTCGCGAGCTGCACGCACTGGTCCAAATCAAGGAATCCAACCATGAGTGATACTGCCGCCGGCAGCGCCACCTCCGGCCCCGCCTGCAGCCCACGCGTACCCATCCTGCCGGTGCGCTATGCCATCGTGCCGCGCACGGGCGATGCCCCGGCCTGTCGCTACGCAGGCGCAGGCTTCAACCTGGAACAAGGCTTCGCCCCGCTGCAGCACTCGTCCTACACCCTGCGCGCGCTGCGCCCAGGCTACATCTACGTGTTCATGAAAGGTCCTCAGGGCGAAAAACTGGTCATTCATGAGTACGACGGCGAAGGACATTACCGGGAGCTGCGCTACCAGGGCCTGAAAGACTACCACCTGCGCGAGCGCTACCTGTCCAGCCAGAGCATGGGCTGGGTATGGGCCGACACCAGCCCGGACACTGCCAAGGAAGTGTGGATCGGCTACAGCCCGCACCTGTGGACCAACGCCACGACTGCCCGCATCACCGCTTCAGCAGCCCTGCGCAAACGGCATATGCGCCAGCTGGACATGGCCGAGCTGATTGCCGGCAATCCGGCCCCCTCTACCCAGCCCCATGTACTGCCGCTCAGTGCGCTGCAAAACTGGGTCGAAGACTACAAACCGGCAAGCCGGCGTATGTCCCTGACCTGGAGCAGCCACGCACCCACAACCACCTTGTCCGTCGGCAGGCTCAACGCCATTGCCCGTGACTATCCCAGCACCCAGCCGAAAATACCGGTGGTGATGGCGCTGGCTGATGCTGAAGGCATGGCCCTGGACCTGAGCCTGTCGGTCTCGGCCTACCAGCACCAACTGCGCGACCTCCTGCCCGCCGAGCAGCTCGAACACACCAAGCCCGCGCAAGGCGCCGAGCAGGCAGGCGTACCGGCGTGCTACCAGCTCGATGCCGAACGGCTCAGTCAGCAGAGCCGCGATTTTCACCATCGCAACCTGGTCGCCCTGTTGCTGAACAAAACACTGGAGACGATGTACCCGGCGGATATGCCCTCTACAGAAGTGGTCGAGACAAGGCTGCAGTCCACCCGCACCGGACGCCCTCTCCCCCCGGCCGAGGCACGTTATCGGGCGCTCACTCACGAGGACTATTCCCCGAACGGTGCGCGCTTGGCGCTGCGCATCGATACCGACAAATACCTGCAGTTCCTTGCCGAACGCGATGAGCTGGAGCAGCGCATTGCAGGCCTGCGCAACCTTGCCCTGCAAGCCAGTCATGATCACGACGCGTGGCTGGCCACGGCCGAAGCCGCGCATATCGATGACCCCTACAGCCTGGCCGCCGCACTGGCGTGCTATGACCGCGACGAACGCATCTCGGCCCGTGGCCTGGAAATCTCCCTGGCCCTGCTGATTTACCCGATGGGCCAGCCGACACCCGGTACCGAAGACCGAGACCGGCGCTTCAAACGCCTGGAACAGTGGCTGGACCAGCACGACAGCCCGCTCTACACCGCCCTGGCGCCGTTCAACCCCTTCAAGGACAAAGCCGATGCGGTCGGCAGCCTGTTGGGCGCGGCCGACAACGTGATCGAAGGATTGGCCGGCCGCTTCCCGGCCACTGCCGGCATCACCGAACTCACCGCGCAGGCGGTCAGCAGCGTGGTGCTCAAGCGCCTGCGTGGCAATACCCGCTGGGACACCAGCCACGGCCTGCGTCAGCAAGTACTGGCGGCAGCGCGTGAGGCCAATGCCGAGAAGGTATTGGGGTTATTGGCGGCGCGCTATCAGATCACTGATCAGGCCATTCGGGATAATCCGTTCAGCCAGGCCGTGGAACAGTACTTGAACAAAGGCATGGCCCAGGCTGAAGAGATGAAGCAACTGCGCATCTCGGGCAGCCGCACGGTAGCGATCGAGCTGACCACCACCGCGCGCATAAAACCCAATTTTCTCGGGCTGCTGACGTCGGGCAGTGGCGGAGCGTTGAACGCGGGAATGCTGTGGTTCAACGTAATCTCACTGAAAACAGCTTATAACAGCCTACAGAAGAGTTCTGCCCCGGAATATACACTGGGGTTTGCGTCGTCAATATTCGGTGTAATCGGTGCGACTGCGGCGACGTTGGTTAGCGTCCGGGCGACGCAAAAGGCCGTGATGCTGAGATTGAGCCCGACAGCGCCGGGTATGGCTTTTGGCAACGGCATTGTAAAGTTCTTGGGTAGTAATCTTTTCGCGCGATTAGCGGGATACCCTGCAATAGCGCTTGGACTATTCTCTGATTTATTTAAAGCAGAACGTCAATCCGCTAACGGCGATTTAACTTCGGCCCGATATACACTGGCCGGCGGAGTGAGCATCGCTATTGGCTCCGTCGTCGTCCTCGAGGCCGGACTAGCAGTCGCAGGGGTTACGTCGATAATTCCTTTCGCCGGATGGGCCGCAGCTGCATTGGTGCTCGCAGGCACAGCGATCATTGCTGGAGGTATGTACTTTCATGCCAAGGCACATGAACGCCTTCATCGCCCGATTGAGCTTTGGGTAGCCCGCTCCGTTTTTGGCAATCGTATAAACGATGGCGAAGCGCATCCTAATATAATTCTGGACAATGATAAAAAGCTTCCAGCATTCCCCTCGCTGCAAGCAGAAATCAGAGCCTGGCATATTGAGCACTATGAACCAAAGCTAATTTCGGCAGAGCAAGCTCTTTCACTTGGCCTAACTGGTATAGACACCAAGTGGCATCAGAGCAACGATTGGTCACCACCAAATTGGACAGACATCACCAACAACTCGGTAGTAACGCCTCAGCCAACCGCTGAATTCACAGTACTACTCCCTGGCTTTGCGATAGGAATTAGCGAGTGGTCCGGAAGTTTCAGCAGTCATCGTGATGACAACGGAATTGATGTATTTCCAACATCCCCCACCAGCTTGGTCACAGAAGCCGGTTTAGTCTTGCACTTTAAAAAAACACTCACACATAACAACCAAGTCTCACTACACCTATCTTACAGTAGCAACCAAGGATTAAAAGAAGACACCAAGATCACTTCAACCTTTCAACTCGAGCGGTAACATGTCAATCTTCTGGCTATTCGATTCCTCTTCAAACTCAAATTACAAACCCGCCATTAAAGGACAGGTGTCAAGCACATCAAAAACAACATTACTCCTAACAAACCCTTGGGTTTCCGATTCAGTATTTATGGGAAAATTATATTGCGCAATCACATCCAGCTTAGCAATCGGATTCTACCCATTCTTATTTTCCAACAATGCGTGGGAGCACCTCTCACGCGACCCCTTACTATTAACCGGGATGATAATTACACCTTTCATATTTTTTCCATTCCTTCTTTATAGAATATGGCTGATCAAAAGTTTATCAAGTTTTTATTTTAATCGTTCCACCCAAAAAATCTACTACAAACGCTTGAGTAAGACTTTGGTCTTTGATTGGCACAACACAGCAGGCGGCCTTTTCAAACGCATCGAATCCGGCGGTTCGTCCTTCACCACCAGCTACGCACTCGCCTTCGCCCCTCGCCGAGCAGACGGCAGCCTCCACCAGAAGGACTGCCTGTGGGTCGACAGCAATGAACCCACTGAATCCGACATCAAACACGTCGCCGAAGTCTGGGAATACCTTCGCCATTTCATGAACCATGGCCCAGACAATCTACCGCCACCTGGCGAACCCAACTGGTGGCACCGGCCGCTTCATGCCATCTGCCTGACTCCGGCAGAAGCCTGGCGCCATTACGCCCCCTGGCGAACCGGCGAGCCCGGAGAAATGCAGGGCAAGAAAAACTGGCAACTGCCGTTCTGGGCCGTGTTGTTCCCCTACAACCTCGGCCTCGCCCTCTGCTGGTATGGCGTGTGTCGCCTGTTCAATGTCCGGGCAGCACCGCCTCCGCCTGAGGCCTTCGAGCAACCCCCAATACGCTCAACCAAAAGGCAGCGTAAATGACCGACGTTTCTGCCAACAGCGCCACCTCCGGCACTGCCTGCAGCCCACGCGTGCCCATCCTGCCGGTGCGCTATGCCATCGTGCCGCGTACGGGCGATGCCCCGGCCTGCCGCTACGCAAGCGCAGGCTTCAATCTGGAACAAGACTTCGCCCCACTGCAGCACTCGTCCTACACCCTGCGCGCGCTGCGCCCAGGCTACATCTACGTGTTCATGAAAGGTCCTCAGGGCGAAAAACTGGTCATTCATGAGTACGACGGCGAAGGACATTACCGGGAGCTGCGCTACCAGGGCCTGAAAGACTACCACCTGCGCGAGCGCTACCTGTCCAGCCAGAGCATGGGCTGGGTATGGGCCGACACCAGCCCGCTCTACACCGCCCTGGCGCCGTTCAACCCCTTCAAGGACAAAGCCGATGCGGTCGGCAGCCTGTTGGGCGCGGCCAACAACGTGATCGAAGGGCTGGCCGGGCGTTTTCCGGCCATTGCCGACATCACCGATCTCACTGCCCAGTCCGTCAACGCCGTGGTGCTCAAACGCCTGCGTGGTCACACCCGCTGGGATGCCAGCCATACCCTGCGTCAGCAAGTATTGCTGGCGGCACGTGAGGCCAATGCCGAGAAAGCGCTGGGGCTGTTGGCGGCGCGTTACCAGATCACCGACCAGGCCATCCGGGAAAACCCGTTCAGCCAGGAAGTGGAGCGGTATTTGAAGAACGGCATGGCGCAGGTTGAGGAAATGAAGCAGCTGCGTATTTCGGGCAATCGGACGGTGGCGGTTGAGTTGACCACCACTGCGCGGGTTAAACCCAACTTTCTCGGGTTGCTTACATCGGGCGGGGGCGGTGGTCTGAACGCCGGGATGCTGTGGTTCAACGTGATCTCGCTGAAGACGGCTTATAACAGCCTGCAGAAAAGCAATGCGCCAGAATACACCGCCGGGTTTGCGGCATCGATTTTCGGTGTGATCGGTGCGGCCGCGGCGACATTGGTCAGCGTGAGGAAAACGCAGCAAGCCGTGATGCTGAGATTGAGTGCGACAGCGCCGGGGATGGCGTTTGGTAACGGGGTGGTCAAGTTCTTGAGCAGTAATCTGTTTGCTCGTTTAGCAGGCTACCCTGCAATTGGCTTTGGCATAGTCTCAGACGGCTTAAAAGCGTTTCGCCAGTACAACAACGGTAATTTAACTGCCACTGTCTATACAGCTAGCGCTGGACTGACGATGGCCGCTGGTTCTGTGGTCGCCCTTGAGGCGGGACTCGCAGTTGCGGGAGCTACATCAGTAGTGCCCTTTGCCGGGTGGGCCGCAGCTGGGCTAGTGCTTCTCGGAATAGCGATTATTGTCGGAGGCTTATACCTTCACGCCCAGGCACATGCGCACCTGCACTCTCCTATTGAGTTCTGGGCAGCGCGGAGCATTTTCGGCAATCGTAAAAACGATGGAGAGGTGCGTTCCGAAATCGTTCTGGATCATGAAAAAAAACTCCCCCGCTTTTCCTTCAACTCAAGAAGAACTCAAAGCTTGGCACGATGTGCATTACGGACCAAGGTTAATATCTGCAGAAGAGGCGCAATCCTTTGGTATAACCGGGGTCGACAGCGGTTGGCATGAAAATAATTATTGGGCGCCAGCAAACTGGACCGCTATCACCCATAACGAAGTCACCACCCCACAACCCACCGTGGAATTCACAGTATTCCTACCGGGCTTTATCGTAGGCACAAGCGAATGGTCAGCTAGTTTGAGCAGCCTTCGTGAAGACGGAGAAATGGTCGTCTTTCCACTTACTGCTGTTTGCTACGTTATAGGCGCCGGCTTAATTTTGAATTTCAAGAACACGATTAACAACCAAAACCATGCCTCACTGCATCTAGCCTATATCTCCAACCAAGGCTTGAATGAAGGAAATGAGGTTAATTCAATTTTTCATCTCGAGCGCTAATCATGTCAGTTATTTGGGCACTCAATATAAATTCGAGCTCCGGATACAAACCCGCCATTACTGGACAATTAGCAAGTCTCTCTGGAGATACATTATGCCTACGAAACCCCTGGGTAACAGACTCCGTTTTTATGGGGAAACTGTATACCGCATTAATCATCGGAGTAATGATTGGCATTTACCCAAATTTTCTATCAATCAAAATATTAAACCTCGGCACCCTCGACCTTGCTTTCATAGCTACAATGGCACTTTCACCCTTCATTTTTCTCCCCTTCTTGCTTTATCGAATCTATTTTATAAAGAATCTCTCCGGATTTTATTTCAACCGCGCAACCAAAAAAATCCACTACCAGCGAGGAAAAAAGCTAATCACTTTCGAGTGGAGTGCTATCGCTGGTGGCGTTTTCAAACGCACTGAGTACGGTGGCGCATCCTTCAGTACTTCCTATGCACTTGCGTTTGCTCCCTACAGAGAAGACGGCAGCCTTCACCAAAAAGACTGCCTCTGGGTCGACAGCAACGAGCCTACCGAACCGGGCTTCAAACACGTCGCAGAAGTCTGGGAATACATTCGCCAGTTCATGAACCACGGCCCGGCCAAACTCCCACCTCCCGGCGAACCCAACTGGTGGCACCGGCCGCTTCATGCCATCTGCCTGACTCCGGCAGAAGCCTGGCGCCATTACGCCCCCTGGCGAACCGGCGAGCCCGGAGAAATGCAGGGTAAGAAAAACTGGCAACTGCCGTTCTGGGCCGTGTTGTTCCCCTACAACCTCGGCCTTGCCCTCTGCTGGTACGGCGTGTGCCGCCTCTTCAATGTCCGGGCAGCACCGCCCCCGCCAGAGGCCTTCGACCAAGCCCCTGTTCAACTAAAAAAAGGAAAGCGTAAATGAAACCCATCGTACTCGTAGGCCATCGTCATAGTTGCCCTATCCATGGCGAAGGCACCGTAGAAACAGGCGCAAGCGCAGCATTCGTGGATGGCAGGGCAATAGCGCGCGTCGGCGACCGAATCAGTTGTGGCGCTATCATCGAAACCGGTGCTGGCAGCACGATCATCGAGGGCCAACCGGCGGCAAGGGAGGGAGACACCACCAGCCATGGCGGAACCTTGGTCGAGGGTGATCCGGGTTGGCTGATTGATTGACAGTAAAACCGACAGATGGCTTTGACAAGAACGAAAAAAAGACGCCGAAGCGTCTTTTTTCGAGAGCTCAAAGAATTCTATGGAATTCTTTGAGCCAATATTTGGAGCGGGAAACGAGACTCGAACTCGCGACCCCGACCTTGGCAAGGTCGTGCTCTACCAACTGAGCTATTCCCGCGTCGTGATGGGTGCCATTCTAGCGATTTACAGAATGGCGTCAACCCCTTGATTCAAAAAAACTTTTACTTCTGCTCCGAACCTTCGCGCAGGTGCGGCCAGGCGGCCAGCAGGTAATGCACCATCGACACCAGGGTCAGCCCCGCCGCCACCAGCAGCAGGCCGTAGCCCAGCACCACCCAGAAGGTCAGCAGCGGCGGGTTCGCCAGCAGGATCACCAGCGCCAGCATCTGCGCCGCGGTCTTCCATTTGCCCAGGTTCGACACCGCCACATGGGCGCGGGCGCCCAGCTCGGCCATCCACTCGCGCAGCGCCGAGACGACGATCTCGCGGCCGATGATCACCGCCGCCGGCAGCGTCAGCCAGAAGTTGGCGTGCACCTGCACCAGCAACACCAGGGCCACGGCCACCATCAGCTTGTCGGCCACCGGGTCGAGGAAGGCGCCAAACGGCGTGCTCTGCTGCAGCCGACGCGCCAGGTAGCCGTCGAGCCAGTCGGTGGCGGCGGCGATGGCGAACACCGTGCTGGCGGCCATGTAGCTCCAGTGATAGGGCACATAGAACAGCAGGATGAAGATCGGGATGAGCAGGACGCGTAGAACGGTGAGCAGGTTTGGAATATTCATCGGTACGACTGGCTGCGGGTTGAACCCGGCATTCTACTCGCTATGCAGGCTGGCATAAATCGACTCGGCAAGCTTTTTACTGATGCCAGGGGCCTTGGCGATCTCGTCGACACTGGCGCGGTTGAGCTCCTGCAGGCCGCCGAAATGTTTCAGCAGGTCGCGGCGGCGCTTGGGCCCTACCCCGGCCACGTCTTCCAGGCTCGAGGTGCGCCGGGCCTTGCCGCGCCGCGCGCGGTGGCCGGTGATGGCGAAACGGTGGGCTTCGTCACGAATCTGCTGGATCAGGTGCAGCGCCGGGGAATCGCCCTTGAGGGTGAACTCGTGGGCCACATCGTTGAGGTACAGGGTTTCGAAACCGGCCTTGCGGGTCACGCCCTTGGCCACGCCGAGCAGGGTGAGATCGCTCAGGCCGAGCGCCTGCATCACGTCGCGGGCCATGTTCAACTGGCCCTTGCCGCCGTCCACCAGCAATACGTCGGGCAACTTGCCCTCGCCCTCCTTGATGCGCCCGTAACGGCGCATCAGCGCCTGATGCATGGCGGCGTAGTCGTCGCCGGCGGTGACGCCTTCGATATTGAAGCGGCGGTAGTCGGACTTGAGCGGGCCCTCGGGGCCGAACACCACGCAGCTGGCCACGGTGGCCTCGCCGCTGGAATGGCTGATGTCGTAGCACTCCAGGCGCTGCGGCACGTCATCCAGGCCCAGCGCCTGGGCCAGGGCCTCGAAGCGCGCGGCCAGGTGCTGGCGGTTGGCCAGGCGGGCGTTGAGCGCCTGCTCGGCGTTGGTCACCGCCAGTTGCTGCCAGCGCGCGCGGGTGCCGCGCACCCGGTGGCTGATGCTCAGCTCGCGGCCGCGCAGGGTCTGCACGGCTTCGGTGAGGGTCGCGAAGTCTTCGTGCAGCACGTTGACGATCAGCTCGCCGGGCAGCTCGCGCTCGGCGTTGCCCAGGTAGTACTGGGAAAGGAACGCGGCCATGACCTCGGACACGTCCTCCTCGATGCCCACCTGGGGGAAGAAGTTCTTGCTGCCCAGCACCCGCCCGCCGCGCACGCTGATCAGGTGCACGCAGGCGCCGCCTGGGTTGACGAAGGCGGCTATCACATCGACATCGCCCGAACCGCCTTCCATGTACTGCTGGTCCTGGACCCGGCGCAGCAAGGCGATCTGGTCGCGCAGCTCGGCGGCCTTCTCGAAGTTCAGGGCCATGGCCGCCGTTTCCATCTCGGCGTTGAGCTCATTGCCCAACTGCTGGCTGCGGCCTTCGAGGAACATCACCGAGTGGCGCACGTCCTCGGCGTACTCGGCCGGTTCCACCAGGCCCACGCAGGGGCCCTTGCAGCGCTTGATCTGGTACTGCAGGCACGGGCGGGTGCGGTTGGCGTAGTAGCTGTCCTCGCATTGGCGCACCGAGAAAGCCTTCTGCAACAGGCTCAGGCTCTCGCGGATGGCGCCGGCGCTGGGGTACGGGCCAAAATAGCGGCCCTTGGCCTTTTTCGCGCCACGGTGGATGCCCAGACGCGGGAACTGGCCGTCGGAGAGGAACACATAAGGGTAGGACTTATCGTCGCGCAGCAGGATGTTGTAAGGCGGCCGCCATTCCTTGATCAGCGTCTGCTCGAGCAGCAGCGCCTCGGTTTCGTTGGCGGTGATGGTGGTTTCGACCTGGGCGATGCGCGCCACCAGGGCAGCCGTCTTCGGCGCCAGGCCGGCCTTGCGAAAGTAGCTGGCCAGGCGTTTCTTGAGGTTCTTGGCC
Source organism: Pseudomonas sp. VA159-2 (assembly GCF_024126635.1). NCBI lineage: Bacteria > Pseudomonadati > Pseudomonadota > Gammaproteobacteria > Pseudomonadales > Pseudomonadaceae > Pseudomonas > Pseudomonas sp. VA159-2. The sequence goes on from NZ_JAMYBV010000012.1 coordinate 92,588, forward strand.
TTGCCCACGTACAGCAGGCGGGCTTCGCCGTCGAACATCCGGTACACGCCCGGGCGACCGCTGCAGGTCGCCAGGAACGCGCTTGCGTCAAAGGTTTGAGACATGAGGTGTGCTTTTACAGACTGGCGTCGACCATACCGTGACGGACAGCCAGCAAGGTCAGTTCGACGTCGCTGGTGACCGAGAGTTTCTCGAAGATTCGATAACGGTAAGTATTGACGGTCTTGGGCGACAGACACAACTTGTCAGAGATGATCTGCACCTTCTGGCAGCCGACGATCATCAGCGCAATCTGGATTTCCCGCTCGGACAGCGCATCGAACGGCGACCCCTGCGGCTGGAACGACTTGAGCGCCAACTGCTGGGCAATCTGCGGGCTGATGTAGCGCTGGCCGGCGAACGCCAGGCGGATGGCCTGGACCATTTCGTCCAGGCCCGCGCCCTTGGTCAGGTAGCCGGCGGCACCGGCTTGCAGCAGCCGGGTGGGGAACGGGTCCTCCTCGCAGACGGTCACCGCGACCACCTTGGTGTCCGGGTGGCTGCGCAGCAGTTTGCGCGTGGCCTCCAGGCCACCGATGCCGGGCATCTTCACGTCCATCAGGACCACGTCGGGCTTGAGCTCACGGGCAAGCTTGAGGGCGGCCTCGCCGGAGTCCGCCTCCCCCACCACCTGCAGGCCATCGATGTCGGCCAGCATGCGGGTGATGCCTGTACGCACCAGATCGTGATCGTCGACCACCAGGACCCTAATCAAGCAGACACCTCGTCAGTGGGGCGATTGGATCCCGCCACCTTAACAAAATTTTTCACAACCAACCTAGCGCAAAGCGTCATGGAAATATGCCTGGCGGTCGGGACGGCGGATCCGCAGGGCATCCTGGCCAGCGGTTTCGCCGGCCAGGCGGTTGAGCAGGTGCCAGACGGCGGCTTGGTCGGCCTCGGGCAAACGGCGAAAAGCGCCGAGCAGGCGGTCTTCGTCGGCGGTGAGGCTGTCCAGCGGCGCGGGGGTGTGCACGCCGCTGAGCACATAGAGGGCATCGACACCGCGGTTGGCCACGGCCGCGAGGTAGTCCATGCGCGGCGTGCGCTCGCCGCTTTCGTACTTGCCCTGGGCGTTGGGCTCGACGCCGCCGATGTCGCCGAAAATGCGCTGGGTCAGGCCCAGGCGTTCGCGTTCTTCTCTGAGTCGCGGACCGAATCCGTTCATCTGCATTGCCTCCTTTGCATGAGTGGAACACGGGCGCATCCGGCACCCGTGTGAATGCTTGCTTGGTCGCTGGGCACTATGCCTTTTGGATCCAATCGATGCAAGTCATGGTTTGGGATTGGGTTTGGATTGGGAGGTGGGATCGAGGGAGGTTCGCCGAAAGTAGTGCAGCGCCTACGAGATCGAGCGCCGCCCGCGCGGCGCATCGCGACGCAAGGCCGCTCCTACATTTGTTTCGGGCCAATCTCTTCTGCGCCATTACCTGGTCCGCCCTGTTGGAACGCCGCGGTTTCAGGGTGGGCGCTGACGCTGCCCCACACGACTCACGACATGCACCAAGGCAGGCGCCGAAACTTTCACAGGCATAACTGGCCCGAAACAAATGTAGGAGCGGCCTTGCGTCGCGATGCGCCGCGCGGGCGGCGCTCGGTCTCACAGGCGCTGCAAGACTTTCGTCAACCCCCTCGCCGCCCTCACGCGATCGCCCCTTCAACAACATCACAACTTACATCAGCGCCCACATAGAACCTCTAAAAACATCGCTAAAAAGACCAGTCGCAAAAAGCCAGCAACCCCTTGAACAAGACTCCCACTCCGACTTTGACGCCAATATATCGACACAAACAGGGTAATCATTTTTTTGACGCCGAACTTCTCACAAACTTTAATCAATTGATTTATAACGATTTTCAAACTAAAAACCCAAGAAAAAACAAATAAACCAAACAACAACCAAACAACACTTGCCCCACTAAGAAAAACCTCATTAGGATGTAAAAAGACCACCAAGAACCAGCCTGCTTCGCCATATCCAAGCGCGGCTTGATCCTGCGCGTCTGTCTTTACCAACTTCCATGAACGGCATATCTCGGCCGGCCGTGTGCCGCGCCTGGGGAGAGGGACCTATGAACATCAGTATCTTCGGACTTGGCTATGTGGGTGCGGTCTGCGCCGGGTGCCTGTCGGCACGGGGGCACCAGGTGCTGGGCGTGGACATCGATCAGGCGAAGATCGACATGATCAACCAGGGACGCTCCCCCATCGTCGAACCAGGCCTGGAGCAACTGCTGCTCGACGGCGTGCGCCAGGGCCGCCTGCGCGGCACCACCGACGTGCAGGCGGCGATCCTGGCCAGCGAACTGTCGCTGCTGTGCGTCGGCACGCCGAGCAAGCCCAACGGTGACCTGGACCTGACGTACATGCAGGCCGTGTGCCGCGAGATCGGCACCGCCCTGCGCGACAAGGCCAGCCGCCACACGGTGGTGGTGCGCAGCACGGTGCTGCCGGGCACGCTGAACAACCTGGTGATCCCGACCCTGGAACGCGCCTCGGGCAAGAAGGCCGGCATCGACTTCGGCGTGGCGGTCAACCCCGAGTTCCTGCGCGAAAGCACCGCGATCCAGGACTACGACTTCCCGGCCATGACCGTGATCGGCGAACTCGACAGCGCCTCGGGCGACCTGCTCGAGGCGCTGTACCAGGGCCTGGACGCGCCGGTGATCCGCAAGTCGGTCGAGGTCGCCGAACTGATCAAGTACACCTGCAACGTCTGGCACGCCACCAAGGTCAGCTTCGCCAACGAAATCGGCAACATCGCCAAGGCCTCCGGCGTCGATGGCCGCGAGGTGATGGACGTGGTCTGCCAGGACCACAAGCTCAACCTGTCGCGCTACTACCTGCGCCCGGGCTTCGCCTTCGGCGGCTCGTGCCTGCCCAAGGACGTACGCGCCCTCACCTACCGCGCCGGCCAGCTGGATGTCGCCCACCCGCTGCTGGCCTCGCTGATGGACAGCAACCGCAATCAGGTACGCCAGGCCTTCGAGCTGGTGACCCGCCCCGGCAAGCGGCGCATCGCCCTGCTCGGCCTGGCCTTCAAGGCCGGCAGCGACGACCTGCGCGAAAGCCCGCTGCTGACCCTGGCCGAGCAACTGATCGGCAAGGGCTACGAGCTGCGCATCTACGACGCCAATGTCGAGCACGCCCGCCGCCATGGCGCCAACCGCCAGTACATCGAACAGCAGATCCCCCACGTCAGCGCGCTGCTGCGCAGCGACCTGCAACAGGTGATCGACGACGCCGAGGTGATCGTGCTGGGCAACAACGACGAGCGCTTCGCCCGCGCCCTGGATGCCGGCAGCGGCAAGCAGGTGGTCGACCTGGTCGGGTTCATGAACGGCACCAGCGACACCCGTCATCAGGGCATCTGCTGGTAAACCACGCCGCCCCCCGCCACGGCCGTGGCGGGTACCCGACAACAGGAGCTACAGCGCCATGGATCGACAGCAACAGCGGCCCTTCGCGGCCCCGGCCCACCTGCGCGCGGCCGCCCGCTTCTGCGCCTGGGCGCTGCTCGCCGGGCTGATCGCGCTGGCCTCGCAGATGGTCGCGCCACAGTACCTGGACCCCAACCACCACCTGTTCATCTTCATCATCGGCACCCTGGGCCTGTGGCGCTATGGCAATGCCATCGTCCACTACCTGCGCGGCATGTACTTCCTGCACTGGCGTTTCCCGCGCCTGCGCCGCCAGGTCGAACGCCTGGGCGACGCGGCGCTGCCGGCGCACCTGTTCATGGTGGTGACCAGCTTCCGCATCCCCACCCATACCACCTTCAAGGTCTACCAGTCGGTGTTCCAGGAGGTGCAGCGGCTGAAGGTGCCGTGCACGGTGATCGCCTCGATCGTCGAGAAAGGCGACGAGCAGTTCATCAAGGACATCCTGCGCAACGAAGTGCGCGAGCGCGACGACATCGACCTGGTGATCGTCCGCGCCCGCGGCACCGGCAAGCGCGATGGCCTGGCCCACGCCTTCCGCGCGCTGTCGCGGCAGATGCCGCTGGACGACGCGGTGGTCGGCGTGGTCGACGGCGACACCATGATGCTGCCCGGCTGCGTCGAGCGGGCGGTCAAGCTGTTCGCCGTGCTGCCCAGGGTCGGCGGCCTGACCACCAACGAGTTCTGCGAAGTCGAGGGCAGCCGCTGGATGCGTCAGTGGCACTCGATGCGCTTCGTCCAGCGGCACATCAACATGTGCTCGATGGCCCTGTCGCACCGGGTGCTGACCCTCACCGGGCGGTTGTCGTTCTTCCGTGCCGGGGTGATGACCGACCCGACGTTCATCCGCGATGTCGAGGCGGACTTTCTCGAGCACTGGCGCCTGGGCCGCTTCCAGTTCCTCACCGGCGACGACAAGTCGAGCTGGCTGAGCCTGATGCGCGCCGGCTGGGACACCTTTTACGTGCCCGACAGCCACACCCTGACCGTGGAGCACCCACCCAGCGACAGCTTCTGGGTGGCCACCCGCCAGCTGATGTTCCGCTGGTACGGCAACTCGCTGCGGCAGAACTTTCGCGCCACCGCCCTGCTCGGCCGCGCCCGCCTGGGCTTGTTCACCCTGTACGTGCTGCTCGACCAGCGGGTGTCGATGTGGACCTGCCTGATGGGCCTGACCGCCTCGCTGGTGGCCGGCCTGGTGTTCGGCATCCAGTACCTGCTGGTGTACCTGTTCTGGGTGCTGGTCTCGCGCAGCCTGGTGACGGTGCTGTTCGTCTTCGCCGGGCACCCGGTCAGCCCGATGTACCCGTTCGTTCTCTATTACAACCAGATCGTCGGCTCGCTGATGAAGGTCTACGCGCTGTTCCACATGGACCAGCAACGCTGGACGCGCCAGCAGACCACCCTGGCCAACGGCAGCGTCGACTTCGACGCGCGCCTGAACCGCTGGTCCTCGAAGGCGATGCTGTGCGCGTCGATCGCGATCTTCTTCGGGGTCATCACCGTCCTGCTGGAACTCACGCAACGTTAAGGAAAGGCGCCTGCCATGAGTACTTCGAACACCCCATCGGCCCCGGGCAAGACGGCGGCCAACATCGTCCACGAAGCCATCGACGAGCGGCAGTACGTGCGCACCCGGATGAACGCCCGGGTAAGTCTGTCCGGCAACGGCCGCGAGCCGTTCACGGCCGACCTGCAGGATATCTCGCTGGGCGGCATCGGCCTGCTGCACGGCGCGCCGCTGACCATCGGCGCGCTGTACGACGCCTCGATCCAGCTGCGCCTGAACCAGGTCGACCTGTCGATCGACGCCAAGGTGCGCATCGTCTCCCAACGCGGCCAGGAGGTCGGTGCCCAGTTCGTCGACCTCGACGCGCAGAAACGCGACATCCTGCGCTACCTGATCAGCGCCTACCTGTCTGGCGAGATCGCCGACATCAACGGCCTGTTCAACGTGATGCAGCGCGAGAACTACATCAAGGAGCGCAAGCACAAGCAGGCCCACGCGCGCACCCCGGGCGAGCGCTTCAAGGCCCTGGCCGGTACCGCGCTGTACACCGCGGCGGGCCTCGCCGCGCTAGGCTTCGTCGGCTACAAGAGCTACCTGCTGTTCTTGCGCATCCCGGCGCTGCAGGCCACCGTGGCGACCAACGCCCAGGTGATCAGCATGCCGGACAACGGTTATGTGAAATACCTGCTGCCTGCCGGCGCCACCGAGGTGCAGGCCGGCCAGCCGCTGGCGAGCATCTCCACGCAACTGGCCACCCAACTCACCACACCGGCGGACATCAAGGCCCTGGCCGACCTCGCCCCTGCCGACATGCAGGCGCTGCTGGGACGCGCCACGCTCGAGACGGTGATCAACAGCCCGTGCGACTGCCAGGTCTACTACCCCTCGCCGCCCCTCGACGGCTTCGGCTACAAGGCCGCACCGCTGATGCACCTGCTACCCAAGGACCAGGGCCTGTTCGTGCGCGCCAACGTGCCGTTCGACAAGCTTGCCGATGTCAGCCGCGTGCGCTCGGTGGACCTGCAGGTGTTCGGCCTGGACCAGCACTATTCCGGCAAGGTGGTGGACGCCCGCTCTGACGAGGTCAACCGCAACCTGGCCCTGACCATCCAACCGGACCAGCCCTTGCCCGCGGCGGCCTACCAGAAAGCCGTCGCCGTCGACCTGTACCTGGGCCTGCCGTTCGGCAGCGGCAACTGAGGGCCGTCCATGAACGCCAAGAACGCCCCGCGCCTGCTACTGGCCGGCCTGGGCCTGGCCTGGGCCGGCAGCGTCTGCGCCGGCCAGAGCCTGGAGCAGGTGCGCTACGCCCTGTACAAGGACCCGAATGCCAACGTCAGCGCCGACCTGCGCGTGCTCGCCGAGCGCGGTGACCTGGCCGCCAAGCAGCTGCTCGGCGACGTGCTGGCCGGCAGTGACGGTGCCAGCCGGGAGGACATCATCCGCCTGTACCAGGAGGCCTTCGCCGACGGCCACGGGCAGGTCCCGGCACTGGCGTCGCTGGCGCGCCTGCTCGATCGCACGCCGAATTTGCAGCGCCGCCATGAGGCCTGGATGCGCCAGGCGCTGGACCGTTACCCCAACGATCTCGATCCACGCAGCACCAGCACCAGCCTGGAAGTGTTCCTGGTCTACCCGCAACTGTTCCACGGTGCGCGTGCCGCCGAACTGCTAGCGCTGTACGAACGTAGCTGCCTGCTCAACTGCCGACCCGAGCTGTATCACGCGGTGGTCGCCGAGCGCCAGGGCGAGCGCGGCGCGGCCGAACGCTGGTACCAGCAAGCCGCGCGCATCGACCCACGCGCCGTCGACCGCTACTACCGCTTCCTCGGCGCACAGCAGGACAGCGCGTTCCTTGCCTTTGCCCGCCAACTGGAGCCGGAAATGGCCAGCCTGGCGGTGGAAATCGTGCAGCGCGTCGGTGCTCTGGTGGACAACATCCATAGCGTCACCCGCGCCGAACTGGATGCCGAGCGCGAGCAGCGCCTGGGCCAGGCCATGGGCCCCAAGCAGGAACCGACACCCGCGCAGATCGCCCGCGACCAGGCCAACGACAAGCTGCGCGCCGCCGGTATCGCCGAGGCGCAGCGCTGGCTGGACAACGCCGTCGCTCGCGGCTATCTGCCGGCACTGGTGTCCAAGGCCAACTTCATGATCTCCAACCCCACCGAGCACAACGCCGAGCAAACCCAGGCACTGATCGCCCAGGTGCGGGCCAAGGCGCCGACCCAGGCCAAGGCACTGGAGGCGTCGTTCTACATGGTCAACAACTGGCTGACCCTGGACCCGGAAAAAGCCCAGGGGCTGATCGACGAACTGATCGCGGCCCGCTACCCCGATGCCCAACTGTTGCTGGGCGACCTGTACAGCAAGGGCGGCCTCGACCAACCCGACCAAGAGCGCGCCCTGCGCATCTGGCGCCAGCAGGCCGAGCAAGGCTCGACCGCGGCCTGGTACCGCATGGCCACCGTGCACCTGCGCGGCCGGGCGATCTGCCATGACCCGGTCAAGGCCTACACCTATGCCCGCATCGCCCTGGACCTGGGCGAGACCCGCGCCCGCGGCCTGCTCAAACGGCTCGACAAGACCCTGCCCAAGGATGACATCGAGCGCGCCCTGGCCGCGCGCGGCGATCTGTTGAAGGAGGCCTCCCTGTGAAAGCGCACCATCCCCTGCTCGGCGCCCTGCTCGCCCTGGCGCCACTGCCGGCGGCGCTGGCACTGGAGGAAGTCACCGGCCCCGAGGCCGACAGCCGCGCGCCGGTCCGCCTGGCCGCCATCGGCGGCGAGCCGGTGATCACTTCGGAATTCTTCAACAAGCTCACCGTGCAAACCGGCTACGGCCCCGAGGACTCCCAGGTCGGCCGCGACCGCGAAAGCTTCTACAGCCTGCGCTATGAACCATCGTTCGCCTGGTACTGGCCGGAAAAACGCTGGGCCAAGTGGATGGTCTATGGCCGCCTGTGGCTGAACTACGATTCCAGCCAATCGAGCAACCTGGCGAACGAGTCGACCAACAACAACGCCCGCGAACAAGCCGAAGGCTGGTACGCCGAGCTGCGCGAGCTGTACGTCAAGCGCAACCTGATCGGCGACGACCCACGCTTCTCGCTGTCGTTCGGCCGCCAGCGCTTCAACGACGACTACGGCATCTGGTGGGACGACAGCCTGGAATCGCTGCGTTTCAACTACCAGGACAGCTTCAGCGACGCGTTCATTGCCGTCGGCCAGAAATTCCACAACTACAACACCGACGTCAATTCGCTGCCGGCCAGCGAAGCGCGCACCCTCTACCTGATGGGCCAGTACGCCTACCGCTGGAGCAGCAACAACCAGGTCGGCGTGCGCCTGATGCACGAGAACGACCGCAGCGACCACGACAGCGACGATCGCTACGACTTCAAGGGCTGGCGCTACGGCTTGTTCTTCAAGGGCGAGCACCTGCCACTGGACAGCGACTATCACCTGGAACTGGCGGCGCTCGACGGCACGATGGACAACACCGCCGGCAACGGCGTCACCAGCACCGGCCATTCCAGCCGTGGCTGGGCGGCGCTCGGCGAAGTCGGCAAGCGCTTCGACACCCTGCCGTGGACGCCGCGCCTCGCCCTGCGCGGCGGCCTCACCGACAAGCCCGGCGACGACAACGATGGCTTCCGGCTCAACCCGATCCAGTCCGACCGCATCACCCGCCAGGGCTCGTACAGCACGCGCCTGACCAGTTCGTTCGTGGCCCTCGACCTGCGCAACCTGAGCTACTACGGCCTGGCCCTGCAGACCCAGCCGACGCCACGCAGCGCGCTGGACCTGCGGGTCACCCAGCTCAACCTGCGCGACGCCCAGGGCACGCTGCCGATCCGCATGGGCGCCGACTACCGCGCGCGCCGCCAGGACGCGCTGGCCACCGGCCAGGGCAAGGGCGACAACGTCGGCCAGATGATCGACCTCAACTACTACTGGAAAATGTTCCCGGTGGCCCTCGACGGCAAGCGCCTGGACGTCAACACCTTGGTCAGCGCCAGCTACCTCAACGCCGGCAGCGCACTGAACACCGGTGACGACTACCAGCTGAGCGTCGGCATCGTGATCAGTTATTGAGGGCCGCCCAGCATGATCTTCGCCTCCAACGTGTTCCTGTTCCTCTACCTGCCGCTGTTCCTGGCCCTCTACTACCTGGCCCGGCCACGCTGGCGTTCGCTGGTGATCGTCGCTGCCAGCTACATCTTCTATGCCTGGTGGCGACCGGACTTCCTGCTGCTGTTCGTCGCCATCACCGCCTGGAACTACGGTTTCGGCCTGGCCATCAAGGCGCGCCTGGACGCCGGCGGCAAGCGCGGGGCCCTGCGCCTGCTGTGGCTTGGCGTGGCCGGCAACCTGGCCACCCTCGGCTACTTCAAGTACGCCAACTTCGGCGCCGAGATGCTGGCCGTGCTGCTGGCGCCGCTGGGCATCAACACCTGGACCCTGGAGACCATCTTCCTGCCGCTGGGCATCTCGTTCTACGTGTTCCATGCGCTGAGCTACATCGTCGACATCTACCGCAAGGATGCCACGCCCACCCGCAGCTTCATCGACTTCGCCGCCTTCGTCGCGCTGTTCCCGCACCTGGTGGCGGGCCCGATCCTGCGCTACAGCCAACTGGCGCCGCAGCTGCGCCAGCGCAGCCACTCGCTGGAGCTGTTCTCCCTGGGCGTCTGTCGCTTCATGCTCGGGTTCATCATGAAGGTGCTGATCGCCGATCGCCTGGCGCCGATCAACCTGCTGTTCATCGGCGAGGGTAGCTTGCAGTTCAGCGATGCCTGGTTCGGCCTGCTGGTCTCGACCCTGCAGCTGTACTTCGACTTCGCCGGCTATAGCCACATGGCGCTGGGCCTGGCACTGATGATGGGCTTTCGCTTCCCGGAAAACTTCAACCAGCCCTATGTGTCGCAGAGCATCACCGAGTTCTGGTCGCGCTGGCACATGACCCTGGCGCACTTCCTGCGCGACTACGTGTACATGCCGCTGGTGCGCAAGCGCGTGGCCGGCGCCCTGCCGGCGCTGGTCTGGACCATGCTGCTGTCGGGCCTGTGGCACGGCGCGAGCTTCGCCTTCATCTGCTGGGGGCTGTTCTTCGGCCTGGGCATGGTGCTGGAGCGCAAGTTCGGCCTGGCCACCAAGGTCAACACCCCCTACCACCTGGGGCGCAACCTGCGCACCGCGCTGCTGGTCATCCTCAGCATGCCGCTGTTCTTCACCATGGACCTGCGCCACAGCCTGGCCATCTACCAGGCGCTGTTCGGCTTCAACGGCCTCGGCTCGCTGGAGCTGTACGTGCTCGGCGCCTCGAAGATGGCCATGGCCTTCGCCCTGGTGGCAGTCGCCTGGCTGCTGCTGGCCGGGCTCAACAACCTGCGCTTCTACGCCGGCAACCAGCAGGGCTACTTCATGCGTCACGTGGGCGTGCTGCACAGCCTGCTGCTGTGGGGTGGCTTCCTGCTGGCCCTGAGCAGCCTGGCGGCCAGTTCGTTCTCGCCGTTCCTGTACTTCCAGTTCTAGGAGAACACCGTGTATCCGGTGATGAATTCGGCCAGCAAGGCCAATGGTGTGATCTTCGCCCTGGTGCTGGCAGCGATGTTCGTCTACTCGCTGCCGCCGGTGTTCAGCTTCGCCCGCACCCAGGGCGACGCCTGGCACCTGTTCGTCGACGGCAAGCTGCTGCGCAGGTTCGAGCAGGCCTACGACAAGCGTTTCTTCCTGCGCGAACCCTCGGTCACGCTGTGGGCCGATGCGCAGTTCCAGCTGTTCGGCGAGGGCACCCAGGGCGTGGTGCTGGGCAACCAGGGTTGGCTCTACAGCAACCAGGAATACCGCGTGCCCAACGACCTGGACGCCAACCTCGACAGCCAGCTGGCGCAGATCGCCGACATCGAACGGCAACTGGCCGCGCGCGGCAAGCATCTGCTGCTGCTGCCGTTGCCGATGAAGCTGGATGTCTACGCCGCCCACGCCGCGCGGGCCTTCGACCCACGGGTGCAGAGCCTCTATGACCGCTTCGTCGCCGACCTGCAGGCCCGCCAGCTGGATGTGGTGCCGCTGCGCGAGGCGTACCTGCGCAACCTGGCCGGCCCGCGCCTGTTCCTCAAGTCCGATACCCACTGGAGCCCGGACGGCGCGCGCCTGTCGGCCTACGAGCTGGCGCGCCAGCGCCCGCAGTTGCTCGGTGATCAGGTGTACGTGTCGCGCCAGGCCGGCACCAAGCAGGTCAAGGGCGACCTGATGAACTACCTGCAATTCGACCATGCCCGCCTCGCCCCGCAATTCGGCGCCAGCACCATCGAGCTGTATGAAACCCTCAAGGCCGCGCAAAGCAGCGACGACCTGTTCGCCGAGCAGCGCCAGAGCCTGCTGCTGGTGGGCACCAGCTACAGCAAGATCGACGACTGGAACTTCGTTGGTTTTCTCAAGGAAGCGCTCAACCGCGACCTGCTGAGCATCGCCGTCGAAGCCCGTGGGCCGTTCGAGGCGATGCAGCAGTTCCTCGCCAGCGAGCAATCGCGCAACCCGCAGATAGACACCGTGATCTGGGAGTTCCCGCTACGCACCCTGCTTGCCCACCGTCCCGGCACCCTCGCAGGCCCTACCCAGCCCGCGCATTTCTGACGTTTCAAGGAGAAACCCGATGAAAATCTCGCCCCTGTTCGCCGCCCTCGCCCTGGCCGTCGCCAGCCATACCGCCGCGGCCGCCGACGGCAACGCCGACCTGTACGACGCCGTGGCCCCGGCCGACTCGGCATTCGTGCGCGTGCTCAACCTGTCCACGGCCAGCGTCGACGTCAGCCTCAGCGGCAAGCTCAACCCGCAGAAGGTCGCCCCAGGCCAGCTCAGCGGCTACCGCTTCGTCCCCGCCGGCACGCACCGTATCGGCATCGGCGCCAAGGCCATCGAACCGAACCTGGCAGCCAACGCCGCCAGCACCGTGGTCTACGACGGCCAGCAGTTGCGGCTGATCGCCGACCAGTACGTCAACGAGCCGAAAAAGGCCCAGGTCGCCTTCTACAACCTCACCCCCGCCCAGGCCACGCTGCGCACCGCCGATGGCAAGCACGAGGTGGTCAAGGCCCTGGCCAACGGCCAGACCGGCGCGCGCATGGTCAACGAGATCAAGATCGACTTCGCCGCTTACGTCGGCAACCAGGAGGTGGCCAGCTTCGACGAGTTGTTCCTCAAGAAAGGCCGTTCCTACAGCTACGTGCTGCTGCCGGGCAACCGCAGCCTGAGCCTGGCCAACAGCATCGACCCGACCGAGTGAGCCGCCCATGAGTCCCCTCCTTCGATTCGGCCTGGCGAGCGCCCTGGCGCTGTCGAGCCTGCCGGCCCAGGCGGCCGAGGCCGCCGCAAGCGGCGCCTGCGCGAACCTGCAATGCATGGTCTGCCCGGCGCTGGCCGAGCCGCAGCGCTACGCCGAAGGGCGCATGAAGCTGATGCGCCAGATCGTCCCGGGCAAGGAGCGCTGGCTGTTCCGCTCGATGGTCGACCTGACCAACGACTTCGGTATCCCCGCGCCCATGCGCCCGGAGTTCGCCCGCCTGATGGCCGCCTTCCACCGCCAGGGCATCCAGGTGGCCATGGCCATCCAGCCGACCCGCGGGCTGATGCATCGCGACAAGCTCTACCCCGACCAGCTGCATGGCTTCGACCATACCAGTGCCAGCCGCAACTTCGACGCCTACCTGGGCCAGCTGCGCCAGGGTGGCGCGCTGGTCGCGCCAATGATGCAACTGGTGCGCACGCCGCCCAAGGGCGAGTATTTCTTCCGCCGCGACCACCACTGGACCCCCACCGGCGCCGAGGCCACGGCGCAACTGCTGGCCGAGGAAGTCCGCCGCCAGCCGTTCTACGCCGGGCTGCGCAAGAAGCAGTACCGCACCGAGCCGGGGGTGATGGTGCCCAAGGACGGCACCCTGAACCTGGCGCTGAGCTATATCTGCGGCAACAACTACGGTTTCCAGTATGTGCGCGGCTACCAGACCATCCCGGTGGCCGACAGCAGCGAGGCGCTGTTCGACGAGGCGCCCGACCCCGAGGTGATCCTGGTCGGCGACAGTAACGCCGCGGCCCGGGAGGACGAGAGCAAGCAGTTCAATTTCGACGGTTACCTCAAGCAGTACCTGGGCGTGGACATCCTCAACTATGCCCTGCCCGGGGTCGGCGAGGACGGCTCGCTGCTGGAGTACCTGCTGTCGGCCGACTACAAGCCCGAGGCGCCGCCCAAGCTGCTGATCTGGGAGCTGCCGGCCAACTACCGGCTGGACTCGCCGTTGATGTACCGGCAACTGGTGCCGGCGATCCAGGGCGGCTGCAAGGCGTCCAGCGAGGTGTTGGGGTCCAGGCTGCAACGCCCGGCACTGAAGGTGGGCGAGCGCATCGAGCTGCTGAGCAATGCCGGCAGCGCCCGGCAGTCGTTGCACGCGGGCTTTCTCGATATCCGCCTGAGCGACAAGAACGTGCGCGACTTCTACATCATCGTCTATTACGACAACGGGGCCCGTGACAAGGTGTGGTTTCGCCGCGAAGCGGCGGTAAGCGGCGGCCAGTATTACCTGGAGCTGAGCAAGGCGCCCGAGTTCGCCGGGGCCAACCTGCTGTCGGTGTTCCTCGAGCCGACCAAGGCCGGCACCGCGGCCACCGAAGTGCAGACGCGGCTATGCCTGTGAAGCCCCTGGTCGTAGCCGCAGCTATCCCTGCAGCAGCCGGCTTGGCGACGCTGGGCCGCAGGGCGGCCCCCTGGCTGCTGTCCCTCGCCCTGGCGCCGCTCACGCCCCAGGCCCACGCCGCCCAGTCGATCTGGCCGCCCCGCGCCACCGCGCAATCGGCGATGATCGACGACTACCGCAGCCTTGCCTGCAACAAAGCAGCACCCGCGCCCTACACCGGCAGCCTGCGCCTGCAAAGCAAGTACGACCAGCGCGACGCCAGCAAGTCGACCCTGCGTGCCAGCCCCGACGCCGACAGCGAACGCATCGCCAAGCAGGTCAAGCAATACATCGGCGGCCTGATCTACGCCGGCAAGCGTTTCCAGCGGGCGAAAAAACCCCAGGAGGCCAACCTGGCCCTGGCCTGCCAGGACCAGTGGCTGGAACGCTGGGCGCAAGCCGATGCCCTGCTCGACCCCGACGCCTCGGCCAGCGGCATGGCCGCGCGCAAATGGGCGCTGGCGGCCATGGCCGGCGCAGTGCTGCTGACCCAGGCGGCGGCCGACGGCAAGCGCCCGCTCAGCCCGGCGCAGCAGCGCTGGTTCACCCGCCTGGGCGAACAGGTCATTGCCGAGTACGCGCCACGCCGCCACGCCACCAGGGTGTATTTCAACAACCACGACTACTGGGCCGCCTGGGCCGTGGCCGCCGCCGGCATGCTGGTGGGCCGCGAGGACTTCATCCAGTGGGCCGATGGCAACCTGCGCCGCGGCCTGGCCCAGGCCGTGCGCCACGACGACTATGCCTACCTGCCCTTGGAAGTGGCGCGCGGCAAGCTGGCCGCCAACTACAGCCAGTACGCCCTGGTGCCGCTGGTGCTGCTCAGCGAGTCGGCCCGGGCCAACGGCCTGGCCTGGACCGAGGCCGACCAGCGCACCCTCGAGCAACTGGCCAGCTTCGCCGCCCGCAGTGTGCTCGAACCGGACACCCTGGCCGAACTCCAGGGCCGGAGCCAGGCCACTGTCGCCCCCTACAAGCTGGCCTGGCTGATCCCGTTTCTCGCCCGCCAGCCCCAGCACCGCCTGGCCCGCCAGCTGTACGACAGCGAACAGGGCGAGGTCGACGACTACAGCCAGGTTGGCGGCCCGTTGAAGCCGGCCTACCCCCACCTGCCTTGAACAAGGACGCCCCCATGGCACCGCTCAGCCGCTTCGCCCTCACCTACCTGGCCGCCCTGCTGCTGGCCGGCACCGCGCAAGCCAGCCCCAGCGTCGAGCCCATCGACCCGGCCCAGCACCAGCAATACATCGCCCAACTGCGCCAGCAGGCCCGCGCCGCGGTGGCCCTGGCGCCGGTCACCCGCGCGCAACCCGCCGGCCGCGCCAGCATCAGCCTGCAGCCGATGTTCTCGGCCCAGGCCGGCAGTTGGCCGTTCGAGCCCTTCGTCAACAACGGCCTGTTCCGTGCCATCGCCGGTTACCAGGCGCACCACCCGCAGGCCGTGGTGCTGCGTGGCGGCAGCATCACCCTGGCGCAGTTGCATGACGCCCTGCACGACCCGCGCATCCTCAAGCGCTACAAGGACGGCTACCTGCTCAGCTATCCGTTGCTGATCGGTGCCGACGCCGGGTTGCTGATCGAGGACACCCACCTCTACCTCTACAGCTTCTCCGGCACCGCGCTGATCAATCAGGGCTGGCTGGGCGTGCAGCGCGCAACCTTGACCAGCAAGCGCGGCGACCTGCCCGGCGCCACCCAGCGGGCCTGGCGACCGTTCGTGGTGGCCTGGGCTGGCAGCCACACCCAGCTGATCGACGCGCGCCTGCTGCGCCTGGGCTACAACGCCAACCTGTCCCGCGGCCTGACGACCGCGCTCAGCACCCAGCAACCGGCCGGCACCCGCCCGGCCACGTTGTGGGTGGACGCCAGCCAGTTCAGCGAACTGTCCAGCGCGGTGGAGTTGCAGCACAGCCAGGCGCTCATCAGCGCCAGCCGCTTCGAGCAGTCCCAGCAGTACGCCATCGACGCCCGTGACAGCCAGCTGAGCCTGCGCGACAACCAGGTGCGCGGCATCGACAACAACAGCGGCGTGCGCCTGCGCGGCCAGACCCGCGCCTTGCTCGAGGGCAACCTGATCCTCGGCGCGGCCAAGGCCGCCATCGAGATCAGCGACCAGCGCGGCGCGGTGCTGCTGGCCGGCAACCGGATCGGCGACAGCCGTGGCAACGGCATTCAGTTGCGCAACCTGGCCCCCAGCGCGGCAGCCCCCTTGCTGATCGACGCCAATCTACTGGCCAGCAGCCAGGGCAGCGCGATAGATGCCGCCGAGGTGACCGGCATGGCCCTGGTGGATAACCGCATCGGCAATACCCCCGAATATGCCCTGAGCCTGCGCAACAGCACGCGCCAACCTGGGCCGCTGCTGGTCAGCGGCAATCGCCTGGGCCAGGTGGGCAAGGCCCTGGTACGGGTCGAAGGGGTGGACGATGTGTGGCTGGGCGGCAACACCTTCGCTGGCAAGGCACTGCTGCAGAACCTGCTGATCGGTGATCTGTTGCCGGTGCAGGGGCCGGTGCTGGAGGCGACGGTGGCACAGGGGCGGATGGCGCGGGTGCGCCAGCAATAGCCTGAAACGCGTGGGCGCGGGCTTGGCCTTTCACGCTGGGCCTACCCTGCAACCGCGCGCTGCATACGGACAAAACACGCATCCGCGCCCATTTCCACGAAACCATGGCGCAGGTACAGCTGCCGCGCCGGGTTGCTGCTGAATACCATCAGCCGCAGCAGCGGCAAGCGACGCTGCACTGCCCAGCCGGCGAGCGTCTCCAGCACCCAGCTGCCCACCCCCCGTCCGCGATGCTCGGGCAACAGGTGCAGCTCGCGGATGAACAGCGCCTGGCGGTCCTGGCTGAGGCTGCAAAAACCCAGGACCTCGCCGTCCTCCTCCACCAGCCACTGCTCGCGCCAGCCCCAGGCCTGGTCGAAAGCCTCCTCGATCCACAGCAAGTCGAATTCACGGTAGTACGCCAGCATCGCGCGGCGGGTCAGGTCGCGGGCGAATGTGCGGTGGCTGTCATTGGCCGGGGTCAGTTGCAGGGGCATGATGCTCCAGGGCTGGGTACGCCGCTCATTGGCCATAACAGACCGGGGAACTCCCCGGCCCTCGGCGGTCCAGCTCGGCCTCCAGCCACTCGGCCAGCACCTGGGCATTGTTGTGGACAGTGTCCTTGCCAGCGTAGAGCAAGGTCAGGTCGCCTTTGCCGGCCAAATCCAGCAAGGGGTACCAATGTTCGGGATGGGCGGCCAGCTCCTGCTGGTAACGCCGAGTGAAACCGGCAAAGTCCAGCGCGCCGGCATGCAAGGCCTTGCGCAGCTCATCGGACGGCGCCACCTCGCGCAGCCATTGGCCGTGCAGGTCGGTCTTGCGCTTGTTGCGCGGCCACAAGCGGTCGACCAGCACGCGCTGGCCGTCCTGATCCTCGATGGCCTCGTAGACACGTTTGCAGCGAATCATCGGGGGGCTCCTGCGACATCGTTACCCTGCAAGCCTAAGACCTTCATTGACGGAGGTCACGCCCTGGTCACGAATTGTTTCTATGCTTCTGCCTTCGGCATCAACGCCCGCCTCACCGGAGCCCCCATGGCTACCCCCTCCCTGGCCCACCCACCAGGCCTGGTCCAGCGCCACCCGCGCCCGCAACTCAAGCACACGCCTGGCCGTGCCACCCTGGTGTTGTTCTTCGGCCTGCTGCTGGCCGGCCTGGCCTACACCTTCTGGAGCCTCAAGCAGGACGTCAGCGCCAGCGGCACCACGGTCACCACCCTTACGCCCTTCCTGCTGCTTGGCCTGGCGCTGCTGATTGCCCTGGGCTTCGAGTTCGTCAACGGCTTCCACGACACCGCCAACGCCGTGGCCACGGTGATCTACACCCACTCGCTGCCGGCGCCGGTGGCGGTGGTCTGGTCGGGCCTGTGCAATTTCCTTGGCGTGCTGCTTTCCAGCGGCGCGGTGGCCTTCGGCATCATCGCCCTGCTGCCGGTGGAACTGATCCTGCAGGTCGGCTCCTCGGCCGGTTTCGCCATGGTCTTCGCCCTGCTGCTGGCGGCGATCATCTGGAACCTCGGCACCTGGTGGCTGGGGCTGCCAGCGTCGTCCTCACATACCCTGATCGGCTCGATCATCGGCGTGGGCGTGGCCAACGCGCTGATGCACGGGCGTGACGGCAGCAGCGGCGTGGACTGGACCCAGGCCAGCAAGGTCGGCTATGCCCTGCTGTTCTCGCCGCTGATCGGTTTCGCCTGCGCCGCCCTGCTGTTGCTGGCCCTGCGTGCGCTGGTCAAGCGCCGCGAGCTGTACCAGGCGCCCCAGGGGCAGACCCCGCCGCCGTGGTGGATCCGCGGCGTGCTGATCCTCACCTGTACCGGCGTGTCGTTCGCCCATGGCTCCAACGACGGGCAAAAGGGCATGGGGCTGATCATGCTGATCCTGGTCGGCACCTTGCCGATGGCCTACGCCCTGAACAAGACCATGCCCAGCGAGCAGGCCCTGCAGTTCTCGGCCGTGGCCGAAGTCACCCGCCAGGCGCTGGTGCGCGCGGCGCCGGAACCGGCCCCGGCCGATCCGCGCCAGGTCCTCACCGCGTTCATCGGCCAGGGCCGGGCCAGCACCGAACTGGTCCCGGCCCTGGCCGCGCTGACCGGCATGATCGGCGAGGAGGTAAAAGGCTATGGCTCGTTGAACCGCGTCCCGGCCGAGGCCATGGCCAACGTGCGCAACGACATGTACCTGACCAGCGAAGCGATCCGCCTGCTCGACAAGCAGCAGTTGCTCGCCTTCGACGCCGACACCCGGCGCCATGTGCAGCTGTTCAAGCGCCAGCTGGACGACGCCACCCGCTATATCCCGCTGTGGGTCAAGGTGGCGGTGGCCATCGCCCTGGGCCTGGGCACCATGGTCGGCTGGCGGCGCATCGTGGTGACGGTGGGCGAGAAGATCGGCAAGACCCACCTGAGCTATGCCCAGGGGGCTTCGGCGGAGATGGTGGCGATGTGCACCATCGGCGCGGCGGACCTGTTCGGCCTGCCGGTGTCGACCACCCATGTGCTGAGTTCGGGCGTGGCCGGGAGCATGGTCGCCAATGGTTCGGGGATCCAGCGGCGCACGCTGGTGAACCTGCTGATGGCCTGGGTACTGACGCTGCCGGCGGCGATGTTGCTGGCAGGAGGCTTGTACTGGTTGTTGAACCAGATCCTTTGAGGACTTGCCGCTCCTACAGGCAGCCTGGGCCTCTTGCAGGAGCGGCCTTGCCGAGGCGTCGGACCGGTCGGAAAGGGCCGCGAAGCGGCCCCGACAAGCCCAACCCAACCCCTTAGGCCGGAATCTTCAGGCCACGCTGCACGGCTGGACGCTCGAGGAAGGCTGCCAGCACGCGCTGCACCTCCTTGAAACGCTCGAACTCCACCAGGTCCCGGGCGTTGTAGCGCTCCACCAGGTTACGCACCCAGGGGAAGATGGCGATGTCGGCAATGCTGTAGTCATCGACCATCCACTGGCGGCCTTGCAGATGACGGTCGAGCACGCCCAGCAAGCGCTTGGACTCGTTGACGTAGCGATCGCGCGGGCGCTTGTCCTCGTAGGCCTTGCCAGCGAAAAAATGGAAGAACCCCACCTGGCCGAACATTGGCCCGATGCCGCCCATCTGGAACATCAGCCACTGCAGGGTCAGGTAGCGCTGGGCCGGGTCGTGGCTGAGCAACTGGCCGCTCTTTTCCGCCAGGTATTGCAGGATCGCGCCCGACTCGAACAGCGCCAGCGGCTGCCCGCCCGGCCCCGCAGGGTCGAGGATCGCCGGAATCTTGTTGTTGGCGCTGAGCGAGATGAACTCGGGGCTCAGCTGCTCCTCGCTGTCGAAGCTGATCTTGTGCGCCTCGTAGGGCAGGCCGATCTCCTCGAGCATGATCGACACCTTGACGCCGTTGGGCGTGGCCAGCGAATACAGTTGCAGGCGCTGCGGGTGGCGGGCCGGCCATTTGCCGGTGATGGGGAATGCGTTGAGCTCAGACATGGTCGCGCCTTGGCAATGGGAAGGGTTCAATCTAATCGGCCGCAGGCGTCCTGACCATCACCCAGTCACGGTGGCGCTCATCGCCGCAGGGAAAGATCGCCTCCCCCACCTTGCGAAAACCGTTGCGCTGGTAGAAGCGGATCGCCCGGGCATTGCCTTCGTTGACGGTCAAGCGCACCGCGCCGGGCGCCTGGGCCAGGGTCGCCTCGAGCAGCTGCTGCGCCGCGCCCAACCCGTGGGCACAGGGCATGACATAGCAACGGGATATCTCGACCAGTAGGTCGGCGTCGGCGATACCCAGGGTACTGGGCGCCAGGTCGAGCATGCTGTAGCCCAGCACCTGGCCCAGCTGCTCCACCACCAGCAGGCGCTTGTGCCGGTCGCGCAGGTGGGCCTGGAAATGCTCGGGCTGCAGGTTGTGCGCGATGTAGTGTCGCTGCGCCGCGGGCGCGCTGTCGGGCGGGCTGGCCAGGGCGAAGGTGGCCTGGCCGACCTGGCTCAGGGCCACGCAGTCGTCACCGCGGGCCGGGCGAATCTGGTAGGGCATGGCAACATCCTGTCGAGCAGCCGGATTGCCTGCGACAATGCCAGCCCAGCCCGGGCGCTGCAAATGAAAAGGCGACCCGGCACGTGCCGGGTCGCCTGTGGCGGAACTCAACGGGCCCGCACTGCCTGCGCCCCTTGCGAGATGATCACTTCCACCCGCCGGTTGAGCTGGCGCGAATGGGCATCGCCGTTGCTTGCCACCGGGTGCGCCTTGCCATAGCCGCTGGTGGCGATACGCCCAGGCGCCACCCCCTGGCGCTGCAACGCACGGGCCACGGCCAGTGCACGGTTCTCCGACAAGCGCAGGTTCAGCGCGTCGCCGCCGGTGGAATCGGTGAAGCCTTCGATCCGCACCTGGCGCTCGGGGTTGTCGCGCAGGAACTGCGCCAAGCGCTGGATATCGTCATGGCTGCGGCCACGCAGCTCGGCACGCCCGCTGTCGAACAGCACATCGCCGAAGGTCACCACCGTGCCGCGTTCGCTCTGCTGGCCCTTGAGGGCCTTGAGCGCATTGAGCTGGGCGGTACGCACCTGCAGGCGTGCCTCGGCGCGACGGGCCTCGATCCCGCGCATGCCGGCCTCGGCCTGGCGCAGGCGGATGGTGGCTTCGGCCGTCTCGATCTGGCGTTTGGCCAGGTAGGCCAACTGCTCGACCTCGGGCGCCTTGCGATCGCTCAGCGACAGCGCCTCGGCCTTGCCCAGCGCGGCTTGCGCCTGCTGGGTCTCGAGGGCGGCCATGCGGTGCGCCTGCGGTTTGCCCTGCAACGCCGTGAAGGCCTCACGGGCCTGCACCAGGCCTGGATGTTCCGGGGTGGCGGCGCAACCGCCGATCACCAGGGCGAGCACGGTCATGGCCGGCAACAGATAACGTTTCGACATGTTCGGCTCCTTATTGGCCAGGCTGGGTCGGCACGGCATTCGGCTCGCTCAGCAGTTCATGCTTGAGCACATCGATGCCTTTTTCCGCCGTGTTCAACTGCTCTTCGGTACGCGAGGCCCGGGCCTTGGTTTCTGCCAGGCGGGCATCGGCCTCGGCCTGCTGGGCCAGGGTACGTACCTGTTCGTACTGTTTTTCGCCCAGGGCACGGTCCATGGCACCGAGCTTGTCCTGGGCCGCGCGCATCTCGAGCGGCGCGTATTGGGTAGCATCGGCGGCGACGGCGCGATGGACGGCGCTGCGGGTGAGCTCGACCTGTTCGGTGGGCACCACCACGCTGGCACAGCCGCCCATGATCATGAGCATGCCGACCAGCGGCAACGTCTTGCGATTGAAACGGACACGCATGGAAAAGCTCCTTGGCTGCGCTCGCGCTGGGGTGATCGGCGAACATCGCTGATCACGGCAAAGCGCGGGAAATGTCTGAGCGGCTCATCAAGAAAGCGACCGCACTCGTAGGTCGAATGGGTTCGCAGTAAGGAAATCGAGAGCGCCAATGACAGACTGTTGCAAAAGCTGGGTAAGACTATTCCCAGCGAACAGGCAGCCGAATAGGACTTTTCAACAGTAGGCTGTAGGGGTTTTCAACAAGGGGCGGCCCTGGAGATGACCTGACGCTCAGCGCTGGCCCTGTCGATGGGCCTGTAGCTTGAGTTGTTCGGTGTCGACCCGCACGAATACCGAGTCGGCGCGCACGGTCAGCACATCGCCAGCCCAGACCTCGCAGATCACCCGGCTCTTGCGCCCGAGCTCGCCCTCGACGCGCGCCTTGAGCAGCAGCTCGACGCCCATCGGCGTGGGCTTGAGGTAGGTCAGCCCGAGTTGACCGGTGACGCAGTCGATGCGCGGCAGGCTGCCCGGCTCGCGGCCTTCGGCGCGGTAGTGGTAGGCCATGGCGGCCCAATTGGAGTGGCAGTCGACCAGCATCGCCAGCAGGCCGCCGTAGACCAGCCCGGGCCAGCCGGTGAAGGTCGCGTCCGGAGTATGCCGGCACAATAGGTGGATACCGTCGGCGTCCCAGTGGCTCTGCACATGCAGGCCGCTGGGGTGGGCACAGCCGCAGCCGTAGCAGATACCGTCGGGGGCGGCGCGGTGTTGCAGGGAGTCGTTCATGGGCGTCCTTGTATTGGTTGGCGTTGGGCAGGCAGCGCAGACCGATGGTAGCGCCCCGCCCCCCTTACGCCAATGAGCAAGCCAGCCTTGCTGGCGAACCCGCCAACGCGGTGCATGGCGGGCGTTCAGGTGTTGAGCAGCACGCCGACCCGGTTGCGCCGCTGGGTCAGCGACACCAGCAAGATGAACAGGGTAACCCCGGCCGTCATCAAGGTTTCGTAGCGATAGGCATCGCTGAACAGCATGTAGCCCAGCACCACCAGGATGGTACCGATCACCAACCAGGTCAGCCACGGGAACAACCACATCTGCAACTCCAGCCTGCGCCCTTCACGCTCGGCGCGGGCACGCATGCGCAACTGCGACACGGCGATCACCAGGTACACCAGCAAGGCGATGGCGCCAGTGGTGGACAGCAAGAAGCCGAACACCTTGCCGGGGAACACATAGTTGACCAGGCACCCGGCAAAACCGGCTAGGGTCGAGAGGATCACCGCCACGGTCGGTACGCCAGCGCCGGAAATGCGCTTGGTCATTTGCAGCGCCTGGCCACGCGCGCCCAGCGAATAGAGCATCCGCGAGGCCGTGTACAAGCCGGAGTTCATGCAACTGGTGACCGCCACCAGCACCACCAGGTCGACCAGCAGCTTGGCGCCTGGCACGTTGAGCACTTCCAGCACCCGCTGGAACGACCCCACCGCCTTGAGCCCCGGATCGTTCCACGCCACCAGCGACACCACCAGGAAGATCGACGCCAGGTAGAAGATGGCGATGCGGTACACCACCAGGTTGGTGGCGCGACGGATCTTGTCCTTGGGGTTGGCGGTCTCGTCGGCAGCGATGGTGACGATCTCGGCACCGAAGAACGAGAAGATGGTGATCAGCACACCCCCCAGCACAGTGCCGAAGCCGTTGGGCATGAAGCCGCCGTTGTCCCACAGGCGGCTGACCCCGGACACCTCGGCCAACGGCCAGGCACCGAACACCGCCAGGCTGCAGACCACGATGAAGGCGATGATCGCCACCACCTTGACCAGGGCGAACCAGTATTCGAAGGCGCCGAAGTTCTTCACGCTGACCAGGTTGGTCGCCGACAGCAGCAGCATGATCAGGAAGGCGAACAGCCAGGACGGCACGCCAGGGAAGTAGGCATGCAGGATATCCGCGCCAGCAATCGCCTCGACCGGGATGATCAGCACCCAGAACCACCAGTACAGCCAGCCGATGGTAAAGCCCGCCCAGGGCCCGATGGCCTGCGAGGCGTAGGTGGAGAACGAGCCGCTGTTGGGGTTGGCGATGGCCATTTCACCCAGCATGCGCATCACCAGCAGCACCAAGAGGCCGGTCATGGCGTAGGAAATGAGGATGGCAGGGCCTGCGGTGGCAATGGCGTTGGAGGAACCGATGAACAGGCCCGCACCGATGATGCCGGCAATCGAGATCATCGACACCTGGCGCGAGGTCAGGCCGTGTTGCAGGGCGCGCTGTTTCTTGTTGTCTGGCGATGCCATGGGGAACCCTCGAGTGGGTCGGCCGCCGCGGGGGGCGACTGAAGTTGGAGCAACATTCAAGACGGCTTGAGTTGCACGTTGTTGTTCTTGTCAAACGCCGACAATGGGCCAAGGCGCCTTTGCAAATAACCAGTTGTCAGCGTTGATGCAGGTCAGTATTAATCTATAGGCACGCGCCAACAAACGACCTTTTCGAAGCATATCATTCCCTTAAAGAATGAATTCCTTCCATTTTTGCAGGGTAACGCCTTGTCATGTCCAAACGCCTGATGCCTTCGACCACCGCCCTGCAATGCTTCGAGGCGGCCGCCCGCCACCTGAGTTTCACCCGCGCGGCGCAGGAACTGCACCTGACCCAGAGCGCCGTCAGCAAGCAGGTGGCGCAGCTCGAGGACCTGCTTGCCCACCCGTTGTTCCAGCGTATTCGCCGCCGCCTGCAACTGACCCCGGCCGGCGCGCTGTACCTCACCGAGGTGCACAAGATCCTCACCCAGATCGACATCTCCAGCCGCTACATCCTCAGCTACGGCGACGAGACCGAGGTGCTGCGCATCGCCACCCAGCCGACCTTCGGCGCGCGCTGGCTGGTGCCCAGGCTCAAGGGTTTCGGCGACCGCCACCCGCGCATCCACCTGGACATCCGCAACGAACTGGAACCTTTCGACCTGGTGCAGGCCAAGGCCGATGTCGCGTTCTTCTTCGGCCAGGGCACTTGGCCGGGGGCGACCTGCATCGAGCTGTTCAGCGAGGCGGTGGTGCCGGTGTGCGCTCCGACGCTGTTGGCGCAGCAGCGCTTTGCCAGCGCAGGCGAGCTGGCCGAACACCGCCTGCTGCAATGCGCATCGCGCCCGGAGGCCTGGCACGAATGGTTCCTCGGCCTGGGGCTGCATAGCCAGAACAGCTACCACGGACCGCGCTTCGACACCTTCTACCTGTGCATTCGCGCCGCCATCGCCGGTTGCGGCATCGCCCTGATCCCGCGCTACCTGGTGGCCGAGGAACTGGCCGAGGGCAAGCTGGTGGTGGCCTGGGACCACCCGCTGGCGAGCAACGGCCGGCATTTCATGGCCCATGCCGAGCATGCCGCCGAGGTGCCCAAGGTGCGAGCGTTCGTCGAGTGGATTCGCGAGCGAGTGGCGCAGGCCGATTGAACGCCGTTGCGGGGCACGAAAGGTCACGAATTAAAGGAATGATCGCAATCCAATAATTCGTTTGCGCAATATATCCGCGGCACGCTTGGATATTAATCAATTCGAACAACAGGCCACCCGCGCATGAACCAGGAAAGTATCAGCCAATCCATTGCCATCGTTCATCCGATCACACTTTCCCATGGCCGAAATGCCGAAGTCTGGGATACCGACGGCAAACGTTATATCGACTTCGTCGGCGGTATCGGCGTACTCAACCTGGGCCATTGCAACCCGGCGGTGGTCGCGGCCATCCAGCAACAAGCCACGCGCCTGACCCACTACGCCTTCAACGCCGCGCCCCATGGTCCCTACCTGGAACTGATGGCGCGCCTGCGCGAGTTCGTCCCGGTCAGCTATCCCGTGGCGGGCATGCTCACCAACAGCGGTGCGGAGGCGGCGGAAAACGCCCTGAAGATGGCCCGCGCGGCCACCAGCAAACGCGCCATCATCGCCTTCGACGGCGGCTTCCACGGCCGTACCCTGGCCACCCTCAACCTCAACGGCAAGGTCGCGCCCTACAAGCAACGGGTCGGTGAGCTGCCTGGCCCGGTGTACCACCTGCCCTACCCCAGTCCCGATACTGGGGTCACCTGCGAACAGGCGCTCCAGGCCATGGACCGGCTGTTCAGCGTCGAGCTGGCGGTGGAGGACGTGGCAGCCTTCATCTTCGAGCCGGTGCAAGGCGAAGGCGGCTTTCTCGCTCTGGACCCGACCTTTGCCCAGGCATTGCGGCGCTTCTGCGACGAGCACGGGATCCTGGTCATCATCGATGAAATCCAGTCCGGTTTCGGCCGTACCGGGCAGCGCTTCGCATTCTCGCGGTTGGGGATAGAGCCGGACCTGTTGTTGCTCGCCAAGAGCATTGCCGGGGGTATGCCCCTGGGTGCGGTGGTGGGTCGTCGGGCAATCGTGGACGCGTTGCCCAAGGGCGGCTTGGGTGGCACCTATTCCGGCAACCCGATCGCCTGCGCGGCGGCCCTGGCCAGCCTTGCGCAGATGACGGATGAGCACATCGCCACCTGGGGCGAGCGCCAGGAGCAGGCCATCATCCACCGCGCGCAGCGCTGGAAGACGGCTTATCCGTTCATCGGCCGCCTGACAGGCGTGGGCGCCATGCGCGGCATCGCGTTCGTCAATGCCGACGGCAGCCCGGCGCCAGCGTTACTGGCCAAAGTGTTGGAGGCTGCCCGGGACAAAGGCCTGCTACTGATGCCCAGCGGCAGGGCCCGGCACATCATTCGCCTGCTGGCACCCCTGACCATCGAGGGCGAGGTGCTCGAAGAGGGGCTGGATATCCTCGAGCAGTGCCTGGCCGAGCTGAAGTAAGGGTTACAGGCCCAGCTCTTCAGGGGTGGGCATGTCGCATTCGAAGGCAATCCAGCCGCCTTCGAGTTCGGCGTGACCGTTGACGATCAGGCCGTAGTAGGTCAGGCCGTTCTCCAGCGTGACACAGATGTGCGTGGCGCCTTTTTCCGGTGCTGCGAGCGTACCGACGAAATGCACCTTCTTCAGGACTTCGGTCACCGCCTCGAGGCCGACACGCATGTTGGTGTTTTCCGAAGCCTCGGTATCGCCCCCACGGTCTTCGGCGCTGACGGTCACGGTGGCGATGTACGGGTACTTGGTGCTCAAGCGGGGTTACCTCGGGTGGAGTGGATGGCAGAACGGCGCCTAGGGTACGGCAGCAACACCTCGTTGTCTGCATCGACCTGTTCGCCGGCAAGCCGGCTCCTACCCAATGGCGCATTGCCCATAGACGCCGGCTTGCCGGCGAACGGCAGGCGCCGCCGATGCACATGGCCTCCCCCGCCCCGATCTGTTAGGGTGCCCGCCGATGCACGCCACACCACGCGAGGATACCGAGTGAGCGCCGAACAACCCCTGATCGCCGACCTGTTCGAGGTCGACAAACGCCTGACCCTCAAGCCCGTCGTGGACTTCAACAGTTACCTGCGCAATGCCTTCGGCGACGGCCCCTGCCGCTGCCACCGCTGTGTCGAGGGTAACGGCGACGAAAGTGCCTATACACATCGCCACAGCTTCGAACTGGAAGGCCGCACCCTGCACCGCCGCTTCGCCAGCACCGCAGGCAGCGACGTGCTGATGGCCCTGAAGAAGGCCTGGCTGTCCTACACCAAGGCCGAGCTGATCACCGTCGGCGTGCTGGACATGACCACCTTGAAGGCCTTCACCGAAGCCGCCCTGCACCCACGCCTGCTCGCCCTGCTGCCCGCCAGCGGCCTGGCGCGCGAAGTCGATGGCCAATTGCAATTGCAGGTGCTCGCCGACTGACGGTCGCCCCGGCAGGATTCTCCCGCTCTGCTACCTTGGGAGAATCCTCACCCACAGGTGACCCGACCATGGCCCGCACGACCCCCATCGAGCTGTACCGCAACATCGGTATCGTTGCCCACGTGGATGCCGGCAAGACCACCACCACCGAGCGGATCCTGTTCTACACCGGGGTCAACCACAAGATGGGCGAGGTGCACGACGGCGCCGCGACCATGGACTGGATGGCCCAGGAGCAGGAGCGCGGCATCACCATCACCTCGGCGGCCACCACCGCGTTCTGGCAGGGCTCGACCCAACAGTTCGCGCACAAGTACCGTTTCAACATCATCGACACCCCCGGTCACGTCGACTTCACCATCGAGGTGGAGCGCTCGCTGCGCGTGCTCGATGGCGCGGTGGTGGTGTTCAGCGGCGCCGACGGCGTCGAGCCGCAGTCCGAGACGGTGTGGCGCCAGGCCAACAAGTACCACGTGCCGCGCCTGGCCTACATCAACAAGATGGACCGCCAGGGCGCCGACTTCCTGCGTGTAGTGGATCAGATCGATAAACGCCTGGGCCACAACCCTATACCCATCCAGTTGGCCATTGGCAGCGAGGAAAACTTCATCGGCCAGATCGACCTGGTGAAGATGAAAGCCATCTACTGGAATGAAACCGACCAGGGCACCAGCTACCGAGAAGAAGAGATCCCTGCGGAGCTGAAAGCGCTTGCCGACAAATGGCGCGAGAAGTTGGTTGAAGCTGCTGCTGAAGCCAATGAAGAATTGCTGAACAAATTTCCAGATCTTAGCATCGACGAAATCAAGGCCGGCCTCCGACAACGTACGCTGGCCAATGAGATCGTGCCGACCATCCTCGGTTCGTCGTTCAAGAACAAAGGCGTTCCACTGATGCTCGACGCTGTGATCGACTATCTGCCGGCACCTAGCCAAATACCGGCGATCAAGGGCATACACCCTGACCTTGCGGAGATTCCGAAGGACCAGATCAAACCTGACCAGCTCATCGAACGCCATGCAGACGACAAGGACCCGTTCTCGGCCCTGGCCTTCAAGATCGCCACCGACCCGTTCGTCGGCACCCTGACCTTCGCTCGTGTCTATTCCGGTGTGCTCAGCTCCGGCAACGCGGTGCTCAATTCGGTCAAGGGCAAGAAGGAACGCATCGGCCGCATGGTGCAGATGCACGCCAACCAGCGCGCCGAGATCAAGGACGTGTGCGCCGGCGACATCGCCGCGCTGATCGGCATGAAGGACGTCACCACCGGCGACACCCTGTGCGACATCGACAAGCCGATCATCCTCGAGCGCATGGACTTCCCCGACCCGGTGATCTCGGTGGCCGTGGAGCCCAAGACCAAGGGCGACCAGGAGAAGATGGGCATCGCCCTGGGCAAGCTGGCCCAGGAAGACCCGTCGTTCCGGGTCAAGACCGACGAGGAAACCGGCCAGACCATCATCTCCGGCATGGGCGAGCTGCACCTGGACATCATCGTCGACCGCATGCGCCGCGAATTCAACGTCGAGGCCAACATCGGCAAGCCGCAGGTGGCCTACCGCGAGAAGATCCGCAACACCTGCGAGATCGAGGGCCGCTTCGTCCGCCAGTCTGGCGGGCGCGGCCAGTACGGCCATTGCTGGATCCGCTTCGCCCCGGGCGACGAGGGCAAGGAAGGGCTGGAGTTCGTCAACGAGATCGTCGGCGGCGTGGTGCCGCGGGAGTACATCCCGGCGATCCAGAAAGGCATCGAGGAGCAGATGAAGAACGGCGTGCTCGCCGGCTATCCGCTGATCAACCTCAAGGCGGCGGTGTACGACGGTTCGTACCACGACGTCGATTCCAACGAGATGGCCTACAAGATCGCCGCCTCCATGGCCACCAAGCAGTTGTCACAGAAAGGCGGCGCGGTGTTGCTGGAGCCGGTGATGAAGGTCGAGGTGGTGACCCCCGAGGAGTACCAGGGCGACATCATGGGCGACCTGAGCCGGCGCCGGGGGATGATCCAGGATGGCGACGAGACACCGGCCGGCAAGGTGATCCGCGCCGAGGTGCCTTTGGGCGAGATGTTCGGCTACGCCACCTCGATGCGCTCGATGACCCAGGGCCGGGCCAGCTACACGATGGAGTTCACCCGCTATGCCGAAGCACCGGCGAGTATTGCCGATGCCATCGTCAAGAAGAACCGCGGGGAGCCATAAGACACAAGGCCGCTCCTACAACGGTGATGCTCGCCAGCGCAAACTCAGGGCTGCTCGCCCGCCCGCTTGAGCAGCTTCTTGCAGCGCTCCGACAAGTGCACCACCCGCAACTGCTTGCCGGCCTTGGCATAGCGCTCGCGCAGGGTCTTCAACGCCGCGATCGCCGAGTAATCGACAAAGCTCAGGTGCTGGCAGTCCAGGGTGACCTTGGCCGGGTCGCCCGCCGGGTCGAACTGGTTGAGAAACGGCGTGGTCGAGGCGAAGAACAACGTGCCATGCACCTGGTAATGCTTGCTCCCGTCAGCATCCTCATGACTGTTGGCATACAGCTCGCGAGCATGCTGCCAGGCAAAGTTGACCGCGGCGATGACGATGCCGAACATCACCGCCATGGCCAGGTCGGTGAACACCGTAACCACGGTCACCGCGACGATCGCCAGCACGTCGCTGGCCGGGACCTTGTGCAGTACCCGCAAGGAAGCCCAGGCGAACGTCTGCTGGGCGACCACGAACATCACCCCCACCAGCGCCGCCAGCGGAATGCGTTCGATCAGCGGTGACAGGAACAGCACGAACAGCAGGATCATCCCCCCCGCCACCACACCCGACAGCCGGCCCCGGCCATTGGAGCTGAGGTTGATCACCGTCTGGCCGATCATCGCGCAGCCGCCCATGCCGCCGCATAGCCCCGACACCATGTTGGCCGCGCCCAGGGCCACGCACTCGCGATCCGGAAAACCACGGCTCTCGGTGATTTCGTCGGTGAGGTTGAGGGTCAGCAGGGTTTCCAGCAGGCCGACCATGGCCATCAACACCGCATAGGGGGCGATGATCTTCAGGGTCTGGAGGTTCCACGGGATATCCGGCAGGGCCAGCGACGGCAGGCCGCCGGCGATGTGCGCCATGTCGCCGAGGGTGCGCGTGGGCAGCCCCAGCAAGTACACCAGCAGGCCAACGCCGAGGATCGCCACCAACGCCGGCGGCACCGCGCGGGTCAGCTTGGGCAGTACGTAGACCACCGCCATGGTCAGCGCCACCAGGCCGATCATCAGGTACAGCGGCGCGCCGCTGAGCCAGTGTTCACCGTTCTTGAAGTGCTCCAACTGAGCCAGGGCGATGACGATGGCCAGGCCATTGACGAAGCCAAGCATCACCGGGTACGGCACCAGGCGCACCAGCTTGCCCAGGCGCAGCGCGCCGAACAGGATCATCACCACCCCGCCGAGCAGCACCGTGGCCAGCAGGTATTGGGCGCCGTGCTGCACCACCAGGGCGACGATCACCACCGCCATGGACCCGGCAGCGCCGGAAATCATGCCTGGGCGGCCGCCGAACAGCGCGGTGAGCGTGCAGATGATAAAGGCGCCGTACAGGCCCATCAGCGGGTTGAGGTGAGCCACCAGGGCGAAGGCGATGCACTCCGGCACCAAGGCGAACGAAGTGGTGAGGCCGGCGAGCAGGTCGGCGCGTAGACGTGCGGGTTTCATGAAGATCCTGTAGACGACCCCGGCCTTACCCGGCGTGGGCGCAGGGTAAGGCCGGGGGAATGAGCGTGAAATCGAGGATCGGGATGTTACGGAATTTGTCTGAGAGCAGCCACCGCGCATTAATTCATCCCGCCGTGATCCATACCCGGCACGATGCCAACAAATTTGCCATCATGTTCACTCCACCCGCGGAGATCATGGACATGCCGCTACGCCCCCTCATCGCCTCCCTGCTGCTGGCCGCCAGCCTGACCGCCCAGGCCGCCACCGAGGTCATCCCGCTGCAGCACCGCAGCAGCGCCGAACTGCTGCCTGCCGCCCAGTCGTTTCTTGGCAAGGACGGTACGGTCAGCACCTTCGAGGACAAGCTGATCGTCAACGCAGCGCAGCAGCGCATCGACGACCTGCGTGCCCTGCTGCAACAACTGGACACCGCGCCCAAGCGCCTGCTGATCAGCGTCGACAACAACGACAGCAACTTCCAGGACAACCGCGGCAACGCGCGGGTCATCCGCTATGGCACCGCCAACCGCGAAGGCGGCCTGCAACAGGTACAGGCCAGCGAAGGCCAGCCCGCGCTCATTCAGGTGGGCCAGAGCATCCCGGTCACCAGCACCGCCACCGATGGCTACGGGCGCCTGCAGAGCAACACCGAATACCGCAATGTCACCCAGGGTTTCTACGTCACCCCGCGCCTGAGCGGCGACACGGTTCGGTTGCAAATAAGCACCAATAACGACCGAATGAGCCAGGAACGTCCCGATGTAGTGAAGGTGCAAAGCACCGACACGACCGTCACCGGCAAGCTCGGCGAGTGGATCACCCTGGCCGGGTACAACCAGCAGAGCCAAGCCGAACGCAATGCGTCAAGCCTCAGCTACAGCACCCAGCGCGGGGAAAACATGACGTTGCGGGTAAAAGTCGACCTGGTCGACTGAGCCCAGGCAAATCAAGCCCTCGACCAAGGGCCTTGAAACTGACCGCCAAGTCGCATTAGACCAAAGATGTAGTAACTCAAAAAAAGCACTACAAAACATTTGACAGGCTCTTTTTGGCAAGGGCATGATGGCCTCGCTCCCGCTAATCAGAGGCCCTGGCAAGGGTCTTCGAGGCGCGCTCCTCCCACCGTGGAGGCGCCTCGTGTCCATACGGCCCACAAGGCGGTTCGACGGGATTGCGACTGCAACGAAGAAGTTGTCCCGAGGGACGGAAGCGCATCACCGCAGTTCTGGCAATCGCGTCGCACCGCAGCACGGCAACCACGAGCCAACCTGCAGGGCACACCTTCGCCTGGCCTGCCTCCCCTTCCCCTTCGCACTTCTGCGTTCGCCGCCGCAGCCCCTCCGGACAGGACAGCCGCCAGGCCCTCTGACCCGCGTATCCGAGCATCAGCACAATTACACTCAAGATCGATGCGACGAGGTTTATTTCCATGGCACTGACACGCGAACAGCAAATTGCAGCCCTCGAGAAAGACTGGGCCGAAAACCCGCGCTGGAAAGGCGTGACCCGTACCTACACCGCCGCCGATGTCGTTCGCCTGCGTGGCTCGCTGCAACCGGAGCACACCCTGGCTCGCCAGGGCGCTGAGAAACTGTGGAAGCTGGTCACCCAAGGCGCCCACCCGTCCTTCCGCCCAGAAAAAGATTTCGTCAACTGCATGGGCGCCCTGACCGGCGGCCAGGCAGTGCAGCAGGTCAAGGCCGGCATCCAGGCCATCTACCTGTCCGGCTGGCAGGTTGCCGCCGACAACAACTCGGCCGAATCGATGTACCCCGACCAGTCGCTGTACCCGGTCGACTCGGTGCCGACCGTGGTCAAGCGCATCAACAACTCGTTCCGTCGCGCCGACCAGATCCAATGGAAAGCCGGCAAGAACCCGGGCGACGAAGGCTACATCGACTACTTCGCACCGATCGTGGCTGACGCCGAAGCCGGTTTCGGCGGCGTGCTCAACGCCTACGAGCTGATGAAGAACATGATCGAAGCAGGCGCCGCCGGCGTGCACTTCGAAGACCAGCTGGCCTCGGTGAAAAAATGCGGCCACATGGGCGGCAAGGTCCTGGTACCGACCCAGGAAGCCGTACAGAAGCTGGTGGCCGCGCGCTTGGCCGCCGACGTGGCCGGCGTACCGACCATCATCCTGGCCCGTACCGATGCCAACGCCGCCGACCTGCTGACCAGCGACTGCGACCCGTACGACCAGCCGTTCGTAATTGGCGAGCGTACCCGTGAAGGCTTCTACAAGGTCCGCGCCGGCCTCGACCAGGCCATCTCCCGCGGCCTGGCCTACGCCCCGTACGCCGACCTGATCTGGTGCGAAACCGCCAAGCCTGACCTGGACGAAGCCCGTCGCTTCGCCGAGGCGATCAAGAAGGAATACCCGGACCAGATCCTTTCGTACAACTGCTCGCCGTCCTTCAACTGGAAGAAGAACCTGGACGACGCGACCATCGCCAAGTTCCAGCGCGAGCTGTCGGCCATGGGTTACAAGCACCAGTTCATCACCCTGGCCGGTATCCACAACATGTGGCACGGCATGTTCAACCTGGCGCATGACTACGCCCGCAACGACATGACCGCCTACGTCAAGTTGCAGGAGCAGGAGTTCGCCGACGCCAGCAAAGGCTACACCTTCGTGGCGCACCAGCAGGAAGTGGGCACTGGCTACTTCGACGACATGACCACCGTGATCCAGGGTGGCGCCTCGTCGGTGACCGCTCTGACCGGCTCGACCGAGGAAGAGCAGTTCCACTGAGTGTGGTGAGCTGTTGAACAAGGCCCGGGATCCGCGAGGATCCCGGGCCTTGTTCATTTCCAGGCCAAACGCTGCCTCCTGTAGGAGCGGCCTCGTGTCGCGAAGGGCCGCAAAGCGGCCCCGGCGATCTTGGCATGCAGGCTAAGATCCTGGGTCTGCTGCGCAGCCCTTTCGCGACACAAGGCCGCTCCTACAGACATGACCACCGTGATCCAGGGTGGCGCCTCGTCGGTGACCGCTCTGACCGGCTCGACCGAGGAAGAGCAGTTCCACTGAGTGTGGTGAGCTGTTGAACAAGGCCCGGGATCCGCGAGGATCCCGGGCCTTGTTCATTTCCAGGCCAAACGCTGCCTCCTGTAGGAGCGGCCTCGTGTCGCGAAGGGCCGCAAAGCGGCCCCGGCGATCTTGGCATGCAGGCTAAGATCCTGGGTCTGCTGCGCAGCCCTTTCGCGACACAAGGCTGCTCCTACAGGGATGGTATTACCGGCAAAACCCAGGATCCGGTCTAAGCTTGTGGCTACCCCATAGCAAGGACTGCCCATGCCCCGCCCTGGCCATCTGCTCACCCTCGCCGTCGCAGCCGCCGCCTTCTATTTCTATGCACTGGCCAGCGACCACGCCCTGCTCGGCCTGCTGGTCAAACCCATTCCGGTGCTCGCCCTGATCGCCTGGCTGAGCACCTCCCGCGATACGCCCTACCGCCGCTGGATCATCCTCGGCCTGGTCTTCTCGGTTCTCGGCGACATCCTACTGGCCATCCCCAAGGACCTATTCGTCTTCGGCCTCGCGGCCTTTCTCTGCGCCCACCTGGCCTACCTGCGTGGCTACGGCCAACTCACCCGGCGCCCGGCCTACCCCGCCCTGGCCTTCGCCGTATTGGTCGGCGGCGCGCTGTTCGGCCTGTTCGCCAGCCATGGCCTGGGCCCACTGCTGATACCGGTGGCCCTCTATGCCCTGGCCATCGGCGCCATGCTCTGGCGCGCCCTGGCTTGTGGAGGGCTCGCGGCACTGGGCGCGTGCGCCTTCGTGTTCTCCGACAGCCTGATCGGCATCGACCGCTTCGTCAGCCCGTTCGCCGCCGCCGAGTACCTGATCATCCTCGCCTACTGGCTAGGCCAGTGGCTGATTGCCGCCTCCGTGACCCGCAGCTCAAACGATAAAGTATTGATCCAGAGCGGTGCGCCTGGCAGCGCAAACTGCTAGAACGAGGGTTTTTCCCATTGGCAAGGGGGCGCGATTGGCCGACGAACTTTGCAAGGCTCAGAAAGGCTAAAACAATGCAGCTCAATTTAAATGATATTAATTATCATTACACAACTAGCCCGTCGTTACGCCATGCAAGAAACATAATTAACAAAACCGCACGCAATGCCCGAAACTCAAGGCTTTCAGCCAGTTACGAAAGATTTTTGTTCTTAAACCTACGAATAAATTTGCAACGGAAATTTTACTTGCTCAGGGTTTACCCATAAAATCAGCGCGATTGATTCAGCTGCGACATTTGGTCACTGCGTCTGCGACACCACGTCGCCGCTCTACTTTTTACAGACTGCAGAGCTGGGTCTCTGTATAAGGATTTCAAGCATGTCCGATTCGGTAGGTCTCATCGCCCACAACTGGGGCTTTGCCATCTTCCTCCTGGGTGTCGTCGGCCTGTGTGCCTTCATGCTCGGCCTGTCCAGCCTGCTCGGTAGCAAGGCCTGGGGTCGCGCCAAGAACGAACCCTTCGAATCCGGCATGCTGCCCGTCGGCAGCGCTCGCCTGCGTCTCTCCGCCAAATTCTATCTGGTCGCGATGCTGTTCGTGATCTTCGATATCGAAGCCCTCTTCCTGTATGCATGGTCTGTGTCCGTCCGCGAAAGCGGCTGGACCGGATTCGTCGAAGCACTCGTTTTCATTGCAATTCTGTTGGCTGGTCTTGTCTACCTATGGCGCGTCGGGGCGCTCGATTGGGCTCCCGAAGGTCGCCGCAAGCGGCAAGCGAAGCTGAAACAATGAGGCTTTGGCATGCAATACAATCTCACCAGAATCGATCCGGATGCACCCAACGAGCAGTACCCGGTCGGTGAACGGGAAACCGTCACCGATCAACTGCTAGAGGACCAGGTCCACAAGAACATCTTCATGGGGAAACTCGAAGATGTGCTGCGTGGCGCGGTCAACTGGGGTCGCAAGAACTCCCTCTGGCCGTACAACTTCGGCCTGTCCTGCTGCTACGTGGAAATGACCACGGCCTTCACGGCGCCCCACGACATCGCCCGCTTCGGCGCCGAAGTCATCCGGGCCTCGCCGCGCCAGGCCGACTTCATGGTCATCGCCGGTACCTGCTTCGTGAAGATGGCGCCGATCATCCAGCGCCTGTACGAGCAGATGCTCGAGCCCAAGTGGGTCATCTCCATGGGGTCGTGCGCCAACTCCGGTGGCATGTACGACATCTACTCGGTCGTTCAGGGGGTCGACAAGTTCCTCCCCGTGGACGTCTACGTGCCTGGCTGCCCGCCGCGCCCCGAGGCATTCCTGCAAGGCTTGATGCTGCTGCAGGAGTCGATCGGCCAAGAACGACGCCCGCTTTCCTGGGTGGTTGGCGATCAAGGCATCTACCGTGCCGAGATGCCCGCCCAGAAAGACCTGCGTCGCGAACAGCGCATTGCGGTTACCAACCTGCGCAGCCCCGACGAAGTCTGATCCAGCGACCTGCCGCCCGCTCCCGAAGGAGCCGGCGGCCTGGCTTCATTCTTAACGCTGACCCAAAGCGACCGAGACCATGACAGCGGACAACGCTATTTATATTCCGCCCTACAAGGCTGACGACCAGGATGTGGTCGTCGAACTGCACAACCGATTCGGCGCCGACGCTTTCGTCGCCCAGGAAACCCGCACCGGCATGCCCGTGCTGTGGGTCAAGCGCGCCCAGCTCAAAGAAGTGCTCAGCTTCCTGCGCGGTGTCGCCAAGCCCTACAGCATGCTGTACGACCTGCACGGCGTCGACGAACGCCTGCGCACCCAGCGCCGCGGCCTGCCCGCCGCCGACTTCAGCGTGTTCTACCACTTGCTGTCGATCGAACGTAACAGCGACGTGATGATCAAGGTGTCGCTCAGCGAAGGCGACCTGAACCTGCCCACCGTCACCGGCATCTGGCCCAACGCCAACTGGTACGAGCGCGAAGTCTGGGACATGTTCGGCATCGACTTTGCCGGCCACCCGCACCTGAGCCGCATCATGATGCCGCCGACCTGGGAAGGTCACCCACTGCGCAAGGACTATCCTGCCCGCGCCACCGAGTTCGACCCCTACAGCCTGACCCTGGCCAAGCAGCAGCTTGAAGAGGAATCGGCACGCTTCAACCCGGAAGCCTGGGGCATGAAGCGCCAGGGCGCCAACGAGGACTACATGTTCCTCAACCTTGGCCCCAACCACCCTTCGGCCCACGGTGCCTTCCGTATCGTCCTGCAGCTGGACGGCGAAGAGATCGTCGACTGTGTCCCGGACATCGGCTACCACCACCGTGGCGCCGAGAAGATGGCCGAGCGCCAGTCCTGGCACAGCTTCATCCCCTACACCGACCGTATCGACTACCTCGGCGGGGTGATGAACAACCTGCCGTATGTGCTCGCGGTGGAGAAGCTGGCCGGCATCCAGGTGCCGCAGAAGGTCGACGTGATTCGCATCATGCTGGCCGAATTCTTCCGCATCACCAGCCACCTGCTGTTCCTGGGTACCTACATCCAGGACGTCGGCGCCATGACCCCGGTGTTCTTCACCTTCACCGACCGCCAGCGCGCCTACACCGTGATCGAGGCGATCACCGGTTTCCGCCTGCACCCGGCCTGGTACCGCATCGGTGGCGTCGCCCACGACCTGCCGCGCGGCTGGGACAAGCTGGTCAAGGACTTCGTCGAATGGCTGCCCAAGCGCCTCGACGAATACACCAAGGCCGCCCTGCAGAACAGCATCCTCAAGGGCCGGACCATCGGCGTCGCCGCCTACAACACCAAAGAGGCCCTGCAATGGGGCACCACCGGTGCCGGCCTGCGCGCGACCGGTTGCGACTTCGACCTGCGTAAAGCCCGCCCGTACTCCGGCTACGAGAACTTCGAGTTCGAAGTACCGCTGGCCCACAACGGCGATGCCTACGATCGCTGCATGGTCCGTGTCGAGGAGATGCGCCAGAGTATCCGCATCATCGACCAGTGCCTGCGCAACATGCCGGAAGGCCCGTACAAGGCGGATCACCCGCTGACCACGCCGCCGCCGAAAGAGCGCACCCTGCAGCACATCGAGACCCTGATCACCCACTTCCTGCAAGTCTCGTGGGGCCCGGTCATGCCGGCCAACGAGTCGTTCCAGATGATCGAGGCGACCAAGGGCATCAACAGTTACTACCTGACGAGCGATGGCGGCACCATGAGCTACCGCACCCGGATCCGTACCCCGAGCTACCCGCACCTGCAGCAGATCCCTTCGGTGATCAAGGGCAGCATGGTCGCGGACCTGATCGCGTACCTGGGCAGTATCGACTTCGTTATGGCTGACGTGGACCGCTAAGCATGAACAGCACGCTTATCCAAACCGACCGTTTCGCCCTGAGCGAAACCGAGCGCTCGGCCATCGAGCACGAGATGCACCACTACGAGGACCCGCGCGCGGCGTCCATCGAAGCCCTGAAGATCGTCCAGAAGGAACGCGGCTGGGTGCCGGACGGCGCCATCTACGCCATCGGCGAAGTGCTGGGCATCCCGGCCAGCGACGTCGAAGGCGTGGCCACCTTCTACAGCCAGATCTTCCGCCAGCCGGTTGGCCGCCACATCATCCGCGTGTGCGACAGCATGGTCTGCTACATCGGCGGCCATGAGTCGGTGGTCAGCCAGATCCAGAGCGAGCTGGGCATCGGCCTGGGCCAGACCACCGCGGACGGGCGCTTCACCCTGCTGCCGGTGTGCTGCCTGGGCAACTGCGACAAGGCCCCGGCGCTGATGATCGACGACGACACCTTTGGCGACGTGCAGCCCGCTGGCGTCTCCAAGCTGCTGGAGGGTTACGCATGACCATCACTTCCTTCGGCCCGGCCAACCGCATTGCGCGCTCGGCCGAAACCCACCCGCTGACCTGGCGCCTGCGTGACGACGGCGAGCCGGTCTGGCTGGCCGAGTACCAGTCGAAAAACGGCTACGCCGCCGCGCGCAAGGCGCTGGCCGACATGTCCGCCGACGACATCGTGCAGAGCGTCAAGGATTCCGGCCTCAAGGGCCGTGGTGGCGCGGGCTTCCCCACTGGCGTGAAGTGGGGCCTGATGCCCAAAGACGAATCCATGAACATCCGCTACCTGCTGTGCAACGCGGACGAAATGGAACCGAACACCTGGAAGGACCGCATGCTGATGGAGCAACAGCCCCATCTGCTGGTCGAGGGCATGCTGATCAGCGCCCGCGCCCTGAAGGCCTACCGTGGCTACATCTTCCTGCGTGGCGAATACACCACCGCGGCGAAGAACCTCAACCGCGCCATCGACGAAGCCAAGGCCGCAGGCCTCTTGGGCAAGAACATCCTCGGTTCGGGCTTTGACTTCGAGCTGTTCGTGCACACCGGTGCCGGGCGCTACATCTGCGGTGAAGAAACCGCGCTGATCAACTCGCTCGAAGGCCGCCGCGCCAACCCGCGTTCCAAGCCGCCCTTCCCTGCCGCCGTCGGCGTGTGGGGCAAGCCGACCTGCGTGAACAACGTCGAGACCCTGTGCAACGTGCCGGCCATCGTCGCCAACGGCAACGACTGGTACAAGTCGCTGGCCCGCGAAGGCAGCGAAGACCACGGCACCAAGCTGATGGGCTTCTCCGGCAAGGTGAAGAACCCCGGCCTGTGGGAGCTGCCGTTCGGCGTCACCGCCCGCGAGCTGTTCGAAGACTACGCCGGCGGCATGCGCGACGGCTTCAAGCTCAAGTGCTGGCAGCCAGGCGGCGCCGGTACCGGCTTCCTG
The DNA here is from genome assembly GCF_024126635.1 of Pseudomonas sp. VA159-2. Taxonomy (NCBI): domain Bacteria; kingdom Pseudomonadati; phylum Pseudomonadota; class Gammaproteobacteria; order Pseudomonadales; family Pseudomonadaceae; genus Pseudomonas; species Pseudomonas sp. VA159-2. The sequence goes on from NZ_JAMYBV010000012.1 coordinate 132,327, forward strand.
CTGCCCGAGCACCTCGACGCGCAGATGTATGCCGGTGGCATCGCCAAGGTCGGCACCCGCATGGGTACCGGCCTGGCGATGGCGGTGGACGACAGCGTCAACATGGTGTCCTTGCTGCGCAACATGGAAGAGTTCTTCGCCCGCGAGTCGTGCGGCTGGTGCACCCCGTGCCGCGACGGCCTGCCGTGGAGCGTGAAGATGCTGCGCGCCCTGGAGAATGGCCAGGGCCGCGCCGAAGACATCGAGACCCTGCTGGGTCTGGTCAACTTCCTCGGCCCAGGCCGTACCTTCTGTGCTCACGCACCGGGTGCCGTCGAGCCATTGGGCAGTGCCATCAAATACTTCCGGTCCGAGTTCGAGGCCGGTGTCGCTCCCGCTAGCGCGGCCGACACCCTGCGCCCGAACCTGGCCAAGCCGATTGTAGTCGGCGCATAAAAAGATAGAACGCGGATGGTCCGTGCCATCCGCCAGCCCGCAGGCCGGCCCGAACGATTCGAGGCCGGCCGCAGGCTCACCGATTTCCATTAGCCACGCCCGCTCACGCGGGCCAACGAAGAACTTTGAACAATGGCCACTATCCACGTAGACGGCAAAGCGCTCGAAGTCAACGGTGCGGACAACCTGTTACAGGCCTGTCTGTCGCTCGGCCTCGACATCCCTTATTTCTGCTGGCACCCGGCGCTCGGTAGCGTCGGCGCCTGCCGGCAGTGCGCGGTCAAGCAGTACACCGACGAGAACGACACCCGTGGTCGTATCGTCATGTCCTGCATGACCCCCGCCTCCGACGGCACCTGGATCTCCATCGACGATGACGAGTCCAAGGCGTTTCGCGCCAGCGTCGTCGAATGGCTGATGACCAACCACCCGCACGACTGCCCGGTGTGCGAGGAAGGCGGTCACTGCCACCTGCAGGACATGACGGTAATGACCGGCCACAACGAGCGCCGCTACCGTTTCACCAAGCGTACCCACCAGAACCAGGACCTCGGCCCGTTCATCGCCCACGAGATGAACCGCTGCATCGCCTGCTACCGCTGCGTGCGCTACTACAAGGACTACGCCGGCGGCACCGACCTGGGCGTGTATGGCGCCCACGACAACGTGTACTTCGGTCGCGTTGAAGACGGCGTGCTGGAAAGCGAGTTCTCCGGCAACCTCACCGAGGTCTGCCCGACCGGTGTGTTCACCGACAAGACTCACTCCGAGCGCTACAACCGCAAGTGGGACATGCAGTTCGCCCCGAGCATCTGCCATGGCTGCTCCAGCGGTTGCAACATCAGCCCCGGCGAGCGCTACGGCGAACTGCGCCGCATCGAGAACCGCTTCAACGGCTCGGTCAACCAGTACTTCCTGTGCGACCGTGGCCGCTTCGGCTATGGCTACGTCAACCGCAGCGACCGCCCACGCCAGCCGCTGCTGGCCGACGGCACCAAGCTGGGCCTGGACGCTGCCCTGGACAAGGCCGCCGACCTGCTGCGCGGCCGCACCATCGTCGGCATCGGCTCGCCGCGCGCCAGCCTCGAGAGCAACTACGGCCTGCGCGAGCTGGTCGGCGCCGAGTACTTCTACTCGGGCATGGAAGCCGGTGAGCTGGCCCGCGTGCGCCTGGTGCTGGAGGTGCTGAACAACAGCCCGCTGCCAGTACCGACCCTGCGCGACATCGAAGACCACGACGCGGTGTTCGTGCTCGGCGAAGACCTGACCCAGACCGCCGCCCGCGTCGCCCTGGCCGTGCGCCAGGCGACCAAGGGCAAGGCCGAGGCCATGGCCGACGCCATGCGCGTACAGCCTTGGCTGGACGCCGCGGTGAAGAACATCGGCCAGCACGCGCTGTACCCGCTGTTCATCGCCTCGCTGGCCGAGACCAAGCTGGACGACGTCGCTGAAGAATGCGTGCACGCGGCCCCCGCCGACCTTGCCCGCATCGGTTTCGCCGTGGCCCACGCCATCGACCCAAGCGCCCCGGCCGTCGAAGGCCTGGACAGCGAGGCCCAGGCCCTGGCCCAGCGCATCGCCGATGCCCTGGTCACCGCCAACCGCCCACTGGTGGTCGCCGGTGCTTCGCTGGCCGAGCCGGCGCTGATCGAAGCCGCCGCCAACATCGCCAAGGCCCTGAAGCTGCGCGAGAAGAACGGTTCGTTGAGCCTGGTGGTGCCTGAGGCCAACAGCCTCGGCATGGCGATGCTCGGTGGTGATTCCGTCGACGCCGCCCTGGACGCGGTGATCAGCGGCAAGGCCGACGCCATCGTCGTGCTGGAAAACGACCTGTACGCCCGCGTGCCGGCCGCCAAGGTCGACGCCGCCCTGGCCGCCGCCAAGGTAGTGATCGTCGCCGACCACTCGAAAACCCCGACGCTCGACCGCGCCCACCTGGTGCTGCCAGCGGCGTCGTTCGCCGAAGGCGACGGCACCCTGGTCAGCCAGGAAGGTCGTGCCCAGCGCTTCTTCCAGGTGTTCGACCCGCAGTACCTGGACAGCAGCATCCAGATCCACGAAGGCTGGCGCTGGATGCACGCCCTGCGTGCCACCCTGCTCGACAAGCCGGTGGACTGGACCCAGCTCGACCACGTCACCAGCGCCTGCGCCGAAGCCGCCCCGCAACTGGCCGGCATCGTCAACGCCGCTCCAAGCGCCGCGTTCCGCATCAAGGGCATGAAGCTGGCCCGTGAACCGCTGCGCTACTCCGGTCGTACCGCCATGCGCGCCAACATCAGCGTGCACGAGCCACGTACCCCGCAGGACAAGGACACCGCGTTCGCCTTCTCCATGGAAGGCTACTCGGGCTCGGCCGAACCGCGCCAGCAAGTGCCGTTCGCCTGGTCGCCGGGCTGGAACTCGCCGCAGGCCTGGAACAAGTTCCAGGACGAGGTCGGTGGCCACCTGCGCGCCGGTGACCCGGGCGTGCGCCTGATCGAGTCGCAAGGCGACCGCCTGAACTGGTTCAGCGCCATTCCGGGCGCGTTCAACCCGGCCCGTGGCACCTGGACCGCGGTACCGTTCTTCCACCTGTTCGGCAGCGAAGAGAGCTCCTCGCGCGCCGCCCCGGTACAGGAGCGCATCCCGGCCGCCTACGTGGCCCTGGCCAAGTCCGAGGCCGACCGCCTGGGCGTCAACGACGGCGCGCTGCTGAGCCTGAGCGTCGCTGGCGTGGCCCTGCGTCTGCCGCTGCGTATCAATGAAGAACTGGGCGCTGGCCTGGTTGCGTTGCCCAAAGGCCTGGCCGGCATTCCGCCCGCCATCTTCGGTGCAGCCGTCGAAGGCCTGCAGGAGGCAGCACAATGAGCTGGTTCACCCCCGAAGTGATCGACGTGATCATTCAGGTCGTCAAGGCCATCGTGGTGCTGCTGGCCGTGGTGGTCTGCGGCGCGCTGCTCAGCTTCGTCGAACGGCGCCTGCTGGGCTGGTGGCAGGACCGCTACGGGCCGAACCGCGTTGGCCCGTACGGCATGTTCCAGATCGCCGCCGACATGCTGAAGATGTTCTTCAAGGAAGACTGGAACCCGCCCTTCGTCGACAAGATGATCTTCACCCTGGCGCCAGTGGTGGCCATGAGCGCGCTGCTGATCGCCTTCTCGATCATCCCGATCAGCCCGAGCTGGGGCGTCGCCGACCTGAACATCGGCCTGCTGTTCTTCTTCGCCATGGCCGGTCTGTCGGTGTATGCCGTGCTGTTCGCCGGCTGGTCGTCGAACAACAAGTACGCCCTGCTCGGCAGCCTGCGTGCTTCGGCGCAGACCGTGTCGTACGAGGTGTTCCTGGGCCTGGCGCTGATGGGCGTGGTGGTGCAGGTGGGCTCGTTCAACATGCGCGACATCGTTGAATACCAGGCCAACAACCTGTGGTTCATCATTCCGCAGTTCTTCGGCTTCTGCACCTTCTTCATCGCTGGCGTCGCCGTGACCCACCGTCACCCGTTCGACCAGCCGGAAGCGGAACAGGAACTGGCCGACGGCTACCACATCGAATATGCCGGCATGAAATGGGGCATGTTCTTCGTTGGCGAGTACATCGGCATCGTCCTGATCTCGGCGCTGCTGGTCACCTTGTTCTTCGGCGGCTGGCACGGCCCGTTCGGCATCCTGCCGCAGGTGCCGTTCCTGTGGTTCGCCCTGAAGACCGCGTTCTTCATCATGCTGTTCATCCTGCTGCGCGCCTCGATCCCGCGCCCACGCTATGACCAGGTGATGGACTTCAGCTGGAAGTTCTGCCTGCCGCTGACCCTGATCAATTTGCTGGTGACCGCTGCGATCGTGCTCTACAACACGCCAGCCGTCGCGGCCCAGTGAGGATTTGACCCATGTTCAAGTATATCGGCGACATCGTTAAGGGCACCGGCACACAGCTGCGCAGCCTGGCCATGGTGTTCTCCCACGGGTTCCGCAAGCGCGACACCCTGCAGTACCCCGAAGAACCCGTGTACCTGCCGCCGCGCTATCGCGGCCGCATCGTCCTCACCCGCGACCCCGACGGCGAGGAGCGCTGCGTGGCGTGCAACCTCTGCGCGGTGGCCTGCCCGGTCGGCTGCATCTCGTTGCAGAAGGCCGAGACCGAGGACGGTCGTTGGTACCCCGAGTTCTTCCGCATCAACTTCTCGCGCTGCATCTTCTGCGGCCTGTGCGAAGAGGCGTGCCCGACCACCGCGATCCAGCTCACTCCGGATTTCGAAATGGCCGAGTTCAAGCGTCAGGACCTGGTGTACGAGAAAGAAGATCTGCTGATCTCCGGCCCCGGCAAGAACCCTGACTACAACTTCTACCGTGTTGCAGGCATGGCCATCGCTGGCAAGCCGAAAGGCGCTGCGCAGAACGAAGCCGAGCCGATCAACGTGAAGAGCTTGCTCCCATAAGGACAGAAAGATGGAATTCGCTTTCTACTTCGCATCCGGTGTCGCCGTTGTCTCCACGCTGCGCGTGGTGACCGGCACCAACCCCGTGCACGCCCTGCTCTACCTGATCATTTCGCTGATCTCCGTGGCGATGATCTTCTTCTCCCTCGGTGCGCCGTTCGCCGGCGCCCTGGAAGTGATCGCCTACGCCGGCGCCATCATGGTGCTGTTCGTCTTCGTGGTGATGATGCTCAACCTCGGGCCGGCCTCGGTTGCCCAGGAACGCGGCTGGCTCAAGCCAGGCATCTGGGCCGGGCCGGTCGTGCTCGCCGCCCTGCTGCTGCTCGAGCTGCTGTACGTGCTGTTCGTCACCCCGTCGGGCGCTGCCATCGGCGGCACCACCGTCAGCGCCAAAGAGGTCGGCATCAGCCTGTTCGGCCCTTACCTGCTGGTGGTCGAACTGGCCTCGATGCTGCTGCTCGCGGCAGCCGTCACCGCCTTCCACCTGGGCCGCAACGAGGCGAAGGAGTAAATCATGGGTGCTATCCCTCTCGAGCATGGTCTGGCAGTCGCCGGCATCCTGTTCTGCTTAGGTCTGGTCGGGCTGATGGTCCGCCGCAACATCCTCTTCGTGCTCATGAGCCTGGAAGTCATGATGAACGCCGCAGCCCTGGCGTTCATCGTCGCCGGTGCCCGCTGGGTCCAGCCCGACGGCCAGGTGATGTTCATTCTGGTGATCAGCCTGGCAGCCGCCGAGGCCAGCATTGGCCTGGCGATCCTGCTGCAGCTGTATCGCCGCTTCCACACTCTCGACATCGATGCTGCCAGTGAGATGCGCGGATGAACCTTCTCTTCCTGACTTTCGTCTTTCCCCTGATCGGCTTCCTGCTGCTGTCGTTCTCCCGCGGGCGGTTCTCGGAGAACCTGTCCGCGCTGATCGGCGTCGGCTCGGTGGGCCTCTCGGCGGCCACCGCCGCCTACGTGATCTGGCAGTTCAACGTCGCCCCGCCTGAAGGCGGCGCGTACAGCCAGCTGCTGTGGCAGTGGATGTCGGTGGACGGCTTCGCGCCGAACTTCACCCTGTACCTGGACGGCCTGTCGGTCACCATGCTCGGCGTGGTCACCGGCGTGGGCTTCCTGATCCACCTGTTCGCCTCCTGGTACATGCGTGGCGAAGCCGGTTACTCGCGCTTCTTCTCGTACACCAACCTGTTCATCGCCAGCATGCTGTTCCTGATCCTCGGCGATAACCTGCTGTTCATCTACTTCGGCTGGGAAGGCGTGGGCCTGTGCTCGTACCTGTTGATCGGTTTCTACTACAGCAACCGCAACAACGGTAACGCGGCGCTCAAGGCGTTCATCGTCACCCGTATCGGCGACGTGTTCATGGCCATCGGCCTGTTCATCCTGTTCGCCCAGCTGGGCACCCTGAACGTGCAGGAACTGCTGGTGCTGGCACCGCAGAAGTTCCAGGCGGGCGACACCTGGATGGTCCTGGCGACCCTGATGCTGCTGGGTGGCGCGGTCGGTAAATCGGCCCAGCTGCCGCTGCAGACCTGGCTGGCCGACGCGATGGCCGGCCCGACCCCGGTTTCGGCGCTGATCCACGCGGCGACCATGGTCACCGCGGGCGTGTACCTGATCGCCCGTACCAACGGCCTGTTCCTGCTGGCCCCGGACATCCTCCACCTGGTGGGTGTGGTCGGTGGCGTGACCTTGGTACTGGCCGGCTTCGCCGCGCTGGTGCAGACCGACATCAAGCGTATCCTCGCCTACTCGACCATGAGCCAGATCGGCTACATGTTCCTGGCCCTGGGCGTCGGCGCCTGGGACGCGGCGATCTTCCACCTGATGACCCACGCCTTCTTCAAGGCCCTGCTGTTCCTTGCCTCCGGTGCGGTGATCGTTGCCTGCCACCACGAGCAGAACATCTTCAAGATGGGCGGCCTGTGGAAGAAACTGCCGCTGGCCTACGCCAGCTTCGTGGTCGGTGGCGCGGCCCTGGCGGCATTGCCGATCCTGACCGTGGGCTTCTACTCCAAGGACGAGATCCTCTGGGAAGCCTTCGCCAGCGGCAACAGCGGCCTGCTGTACGCCGGCCTGGTCGGTGCGTTCATGACCTCGCTGTACACCTTCCGCCTGATCTTCATCGCCTTCCACGGCGAAGCCAAGACCGAAGCCCACGCCGGCCACGGCATCAGCCACTGGCTGCCACTGGGCGTGCTGATCGTGCTGTCGACCTTCGTCGGCGCCTGGATCCACCCGCCACTGGCAGGCGTGCTGCCTGAAAGCGCCGGCCACGCCGGTGGCGAAGCCAAGCACTCGCTGGAAATCGCCTCGGGCGCCATCGCCATCGCCGGTATCCTGCTGTCGGCCCTGCTGTTCCTGGGCAAGCGCCGCCTGGTCAGCGCGATCGCCAACAGCGGTATCGGTCGCGTCCTGTCGGCCTGGTGGTTCGCCGCCTGGGGCTTCGACTGGATCTACGACAAGCTCTTCGTCAAACCTTACCTGCTGATCAGCCACATCCTGCGCAAGGACCCGGTTGACCGCAGCATCGGCCTCATTCCTCGCCTGGCTCGCGGCGGTCACGTCGCCATGAGCAAGACCGAGACCGGCCAGCTGCGCTGGTACACCGCCTCGATCGCCGTCGGTGCCGTACTGGTACTCGGTGCCGTGGTAGTGGCCGCGGTATGACTATGAATCTTGCGACTTTGCCAAAGGAAACCAACCCGTCATGATTTTGCCTTGGCTGATCCTGATCCCCTTCATCGGCGGCTTCCTGTGCTGGCTGGGCGAGCGCTTCGGCGCCACCCTGCCGCGCTGGATCGCGCTGCTGACCATGTCCCTGCTGCTTGGCATCGGCCTGTGGCTGTGGGCGACCGGTAACTACACCCTGGCCCCGACCCCGGGCGCCGAACCTGCCTGGGCCCTCGAATACAAGGTCGAGTGGATCAAGCGCTTCGGCATCAGCATCCACCTGGCCCTGGACGGCCTGTCGCTGCTGATGATCCTGCTCACCGGCCTGCTCGGCGTGCTGTCGGTGCTGTGCTCGTGGAAAGAGATCCAGCGCCACGTCGGCTTCTTCCACCTCAACCTGATGTGGATCCTCGGCGGCGTGGTCGGTGTGTTCCTGGCCCTGGACCTGTTCCTGTTCTTCTTCTTCTGGGAAATGATGCTGGTGCCGATGTACTTCCTCATCGCGCTCTGGGGTCACAGCTCGGCCGATGGCAAGAAGACGCGGATCTACGCGGCCACCAAGTTCTTCATCTTCACCCAGGCCAGCGGCCTGATCATGCTGGTGGCGATCCTTGGCCTGGTGCTGGTCAACTACAACAGCACCGGGGTGATCACCTTCAACTACAGCGACCTGCTCAAGGCCGAGCTGCCGGCCGGCGTCGAGTACGTCCTGATGCTGGGCTTCTTCATCGCCTTCGCGGTGAAGCTGCCGGTGGTGCCGTTCCACTCCTGGCTGCCTGACGCCCACGCCCAGGCACCGACCGCAGGTTCCGTGGACCTGGCCGGTATCCTGCTGAAGACCGCGGCCTACGGCCTGCTGCGCTTCGCCCTGCCGCTGTTCCCGAACGCCTCGGCCGAATTCGCGCCGATCGCCATGACCCTGGGCCTGATCGGTATCTTCTACGGTGCCTTCCTGGCCTTCGCGCAAACCGACATCAAGCGCCTGATCGCCTTCTCCAGCGTTTCGCACATGGGCTTCGTGCTGATCGGTATCTACTCCGGCAGCCAGCAGGCCCTGCAAGGCGCGGTGATCCAGATGCTGGCCCACGGCCTGTCGGCCGCCGCGCTGTTCATCCTGTCCGGCCAGCTGTACGAGCGCCTGCACACCCGTGACATGCGCCAGATGGGCGGCCTGTGGCACCGCATCGCGTATCTTCCGGCCATCAGCCTGTTCTTCGCCGCCGCCTCGCTCGGCTTGCCGGGCACCGGCAACTTCGTCGGCGAGTTCCTGATCCTGATCGGCAGCTTCGCCCATGTGCCATGGATCACCGTGATCGCCACCACCGGCCTGGTGTTCGGTTCGGTGTACTCGCTGATCATGATCCACCGCGCCTACTTCGGTCCGGCCAAGGCCGACACCGTGCTGGCCGGCATGGACAGCCGCGAGCTGATCATGGTGCTGGGCCTGGCCGGCCTGCTGATCCTGCTGGGCGTGTATCCGCAGCCGTTCCTCGACACTTCTGCCGCCACCATGAGCGGCGTGCAGCAGTGGCTCGGTTCCGCATTCACTCAACTCGCTTCGGCCCGGTAAGAGCGCTATGGAATTCACCACTCAACACTTCATCGCATTGGCGCCGATGCTGATCACCACCCTCACCACGGTGGTGGTGATGCTGGCGATCGCCTGGAAGCGCAACCACTCGCAGACCTTCCTGCTGTCCACCGTGGGCCTGAACCTGGCCCTGCTGTCGATCCTCCCGGCGCTGAAGGTCGCGCCGCTGGCGGTGACCTCGCTGGTCACCATCGACAAGTTCGCCTGCCTGTACATGGCGATCATCCTGGTGGCGACGCTGGCCTGCGTCACCCTCGCCCACGCCTACCTGGGCGAGGGCTCCAAGGGCTACCCGGGCAACCGTGAAGAGCTCTACCTGCTGCTGCTGATGTCGGCACTGGGCGGCCTGGTGCTGGTCAGCGCCAACCACCTGGCCGGCCTTTTCATCGGCCTGGAACTGCTGTCGGTGCCGGTCTACGGCCTGGTGGCGTATGCGTTCTTCAACAAGCGCTCGCTGGAAGCCGGCATCAAGTACATGGTGCTGTCGGCCGCCGGTTCCGCCTTCCTGCTGTTCGGCATGGCCCTGCTGTACGCCGATGCCGGCAGCCTGACCTTCGACCAGATCGGCAAGGCCCTGGCCACCACCAACATGCCAAGCCTGCTGGCCCAGCTGGGCCTGGGCATGATGCTGGTCGGCCTGGCCTTCAAGCTGTCGCTGGTGCCGTTCCACCTGTGGACCCCGGACGTGTACGAAGGCGCCCCGGCGCCGGTCGCGGCGTTCCTGGCCACCGCCAGCAAGGTCGCGGTGTTCGCCGTGGTGGTACGCCTGTTCATGCTCTCCCCTGCCGCCAGCAGCGGCGTGCTGAGCACCGTGCTGGCAGTGATCGCGGTCGCCTCGATCATCATCGGCAACCTGCTGGCGCTGACCCAGAGCAACCTCAAGCGTCTGCTCGGTTACTCGTCCATCGCCCACTTCGGCTACCTGGTCATCGCCCTGGTCGCCAGCAAGGGCCTGGCCCTGGAAGCCATGGGCGTGTACCTGGTCACCTACGTGATCACCAGCCTCGGCGCCTTCGGCGTGATCACCCTGATGTCCTCGCCGTATGCCGGCCGTGACGCCGACGCCCTGTACGAGTACCGCGGCCTGTTCTGGCGCCGTCCCTACCTGACCGCGGTGCTGACCGTGATGATGCTGTCGCTGGCGGGCATTCCGCTGACCGCCGGCTTCATCGGCAAGTTCTACATCATCGCCACCGGTGTCGAGTCGCACCTGTGGTGGCTGGTCGGCGCCCTGGTGATCGGCAGCGCCATCGGCGTGTACTACTACCTGCGCGTCATGGTCACCCTGTACCTGGTGGAGCCGAACCTGCGTCGCCACGACGCCCCGCTGAAGTGGGAACAGCGCACCGGTGGCGTGATGCTGCTGGCCATCGCGATTCTCGCCTTCGTGCTGGGTGTGTACCCGCAGCCGCTGCTGGAGATGGTGCAGCAGGCCGGCCTGCAACTGATCGGTTGATCGGTTCGACGATGTGAAAGACACCCCGCCTCGGCGGGGTGTTCTTTTTTGCGCGGTTCGCCGGCAAGCCGCCGCCTGCTGGGTTTCGTCCGCCCCTCGTAGCAGTCGGCTTGCCGGCGAACCTATTACAGATCGAGCACTGTGCTTCGTCTGCCCTTTGCAGCGTCAGACTCCCGCACCCGATCTGGAACCCCGTCCCCATGCGTCCCACCCTCCCCTACTCCCTGCTGGCGCTGTTCGTCGCTGGCACCACCCAGGCCGCCAACCGCGTCGAGCTCGACCAGGTACTGATCCAGGGCCAGGCCCAGTCCGAGCTCGAGAGCGCCGCCGAACGCCTGCGCGAGGTCCCCGGCGCCAGCAACCTGGTGGACATGGACCAGGTGGGCCAGGGCCGGGTGGCCAGCAACCAGGACGTGCTGGCCTATCAACCAGGGGTATTCGCCCAGTCAGCCGGCAATGACGGCATCAAGCTGTCGATCCGCGGTTCGGGCATCAACCGCGCACCGGGCGCCCACGGCTCGGGGGTGTACACGATGTTCGACGGCCTGCCGCTGACCGGCCCCGGCGGCACGCCCTACGAGCTGTTCGAGCCGTTGTGGCTGAACCGCGCCGAAGTGCTGCGCGGCGCCAACGGTTTCGACCAGGGCGCCCTGGCCCTGGGCGGCGCGATCAACTACGTGACCCACACCGGCTACGATGCCGCGCCCCTGCAAGTGCGCTATGAAGCCGGCAGCCGCGGCTACCAGCGCCGGCACATCAGCTCCGGCCAGGTACTGGGCAACCTCGACTACTACGTGGCGCTGACCGATGCCGAGTACGATGGCTACCAGCAACACAGCAGCGGCAGCGCCAAGGGCATCGCCGCCAACGTCGGCTACCGTTTCAACCCGAACCTGGAAACGCGCTTCTACCTGCGCTACCGGGAGACCGAGAATGACCTGGCCGGGCGCCTGACCAAGGAGCAGATCAAGCATCATCCACGGGCTGCCAACCCGATATACCTACGTCGCGATGCCCGCCGCCCCCAACCGGGCAGTACCTGGTTGGCAAACAAGACCACCTTCTATCTGGACGATGATTCGCGTCTGGAGACCGGCTTGGTCTATCACGACTACCCCATGGACCTTCGTGAAGGCGCCAATCGACTTAAAGTCGCTTACACAGATGTGAGCGGTACGCTCAACTATCATCGCCGCGATATGTTGCTTGGCCATGAGAGTAAAACCACGATTGGCTGGCGTACCACGAAGCACCTTCCCAACAGCGGTGCATCGGAGTTCGTTCGAGTACAAGAAGCAGGCAACGCGCCGCTGATAATAGGTGAACGAACCCGCGACTTCAGCTACCAGGGCTCGGATACCGTTCTACACCTGGGCAACGATCTGGAACTGGCACCGAATCTCTGGCTGACTACCGGTCTGGCGATGATCTACACGCGCCGCGAAAGCGACGTGACCTACCCTGCCATTGGCGGCAAGGTCAGCCAACATGATTGGGATTATGCGCCGCGGGTCGGCCTGCGCTTTGACATCCGACCTGACTTTCAGGTCTACGGCAATCTGAGTCGTTCGGTCGAACCACCCCATCCCTGGGCACTTATCTGGAGTTCGCCAAAGGTAAAAGGCCAACAGTTCCAGACTCAGCCCATTGAAATGCAGAACCAGACTGCTACATCGCTTGAGCTCGGCGCGCGTGGCGAATCGGTGATCGGCCGCTGGGACTTGGCCTGGTACTACTCACAGGTACGACACGAATTGCTGACTGTCGAAATCGAGCCGGCCGTCACGGGCGAATTCAACGCCAGCCCCACCGTACACCAGGGCATCGAGGCCGGCCTCGACAGCCTGCTCTGGGAACGCCCCGGTACCGGCAAGCTGAGCCTGCGCCAGGCCTATACCTTCAGCGACTTCCATTACCGCGACGACGACAGGTTCGGCGACAACCGCCTGCCCGGCATTCCCATGCACTACTACCAGGCCGAACTGCGCTACGACTGGCCGAGCGGCTTCTACGCCGGGGTCAATACGCAGATGGCCTCCAAGGTGCAGGTGGACTACGCCAACAGCAACCACGCCGACGCCTATGCGCTGCTGGGCGCGCGCCTGGGCTGGAACTCGCCCAAGCGCGACTGGCAAACCTGGCTGGACCTGCGCAACCTGACCAACCAGCGTTACGCAGCGACGGTGACGCCGGGGTACAACGATGCTGGGCAGGACATCGCCCGCTCGACGCCGGGGGAAGGGTTCGGGGTGTATGCAGGGGTCTCCTACAGCTTCCGATAATCGCAAATCGCGGGGCCGACCCGCGATGGCCCTCAAGAAGGCAACTGCACCTGCGCTCGCTTACCAACGAAAATCGCCCAGCTGGAAATGAACAACGCCGCGATCAACGGCCCGATCACGAACCCATTGAGCCCGAACACCGCCAGCCCACCCAAGGTCGACACCAGGATGAGGTAGTCCGGCATCCGCGTGTCCTTGCCCACCAGGATCGGCCGCAGCAGGTTGTCCACCAGCCCGATCACCAGCACCCCGAATGCGGTCAGCACCACGCCCTGCCAGATCGCCCCGGTCAGCAGGAAATACACTGCCACCGGCGCCCAGACGATCCCCGCGCCCACCGCCGGCAACAGCGACAGGAACGCCATCAGCACCGCCCAGACCAACGCGCTGGGAATGCCCAGCACCCAGAAGATCAAGCCACCCAAAGCCCCCTGGGTGACCGCCACCAACAGGTTGCCCTTGACCGTGGCGCGCACCACGCGCTTGAACTTCAGCTGCAACCTGCGCTTTTGCTGCTCAGGCAACGGCACCGCCTGGCGCACCTTGCGCGCAAGCTCGGCGCCCTCGCGCAAAAAGAAGAACAGCAAGTAGAGCATGATGCCGAAGCTCACCAGGAAGTCGAAGGTCCCCTGGCCGAAGTTGAAGGCCTGCCCGGCGAGGAACTGGCTGCCCTGGGTCGCCCACTTGCTGATCTTGTCGCGCAGGCCGTCGAGGTTGCCCATGCCCATGCGGTCCAGCCAGTGCTGGGCATAGGCCGGCAACATGTCCTTGCCGTGCTCGATGTAGCCGGCGATGTCCAGCTGGCCGCTTTCGATGCGCTGGTAGAGCGCCGCGCCCTCCTGCACCAGCAGCGCGCTGATGACGATCACCGGCAAGATGGCGATCACCAGGCAGATGGTCAAGGTCGCCGCCGTGACCAGGTTGCGCCGCCAGCCCAGGCGCAACAGCAGCTGGCGCTGCAGCGGCGAGAACAGGATGGCAAGGATCACCGCCCAGAAGATCGCCCCGTAGTACGGCAGCAAAATCCAGATGAAAGCGAGGGTCACCAGCGCCAGCAACACCGTCAGCGCCTTGTTCTGCAACACAGTTTCGTTCATGGGCATTCCTCGAGGGTTCAACAGCTTAGTGCCCGGCGCCGGGGTAAAAGTGCCGTTGATCCAGATCAATACCGGCGCAGCGCCACCGCCTTAGCATCCGCGCCTTTTGCCCCCGGTGCGCACCATGACCTCACCCGCCACGCCCGAACTGCTCGCCCCCGCCGGCACCCTCAAGACCATGCGCTACGCCTTCGCCTATGGCGCCGACGCGGTCTACGCCGGCCAGCCGCGCTACAGCCTGCGGGTGCGCAACAACGAATTCGACCACGCCCACCTGGCCCTCGGCATCCAGGAGGCCCATGCCCTGGGCAAGCGCTTCTACGTGGTGGTCAACATCGCCCCGCACAACGCCAAGCTCAAGACCTTCCTCAAGGACCTGGCGCCCGTCATCGAGATGGGCCCCGACGCACTGATCATGTCCGATCCTGGCTTGATCATGCTGGTGCGCGAGCACTTCGCGCAGATGCCCATCCACCTCTCGGTGCAGGCCAACACGGTGAACTGGGCGGCGGTGCGGTTCTGGCAGGGCCTGGGCCTGTCGCGGGTGATCCTGTCCCGCGAGCTGTCGCTCGAAGAGATCGAAGAGATTCGCCAGCAGGTGCCGGACATGGAACTGGAGGTGTTCGTCCATGGCGCGCTGTGCATGGCCTACTCCGGACGCTGCCTGTTGTCCGGCTACCTGAACAAGCGCGATGCCAACCAGGGCACCTGCACCAACGCCTGCCGCTGGAAGTACGACACCACCCCGGCCACCGAGAACCTCACCGGCGATATCGTCCGCGAGGTCGAGCCGACCCTGGGCCTGGGCGCGCCCACCGAACAGGTGTTCCTGCTCCAGGAGAGCAACCGCCCCGGCGAACAGATGCCCGCCTTCGAGGACGAACACGGCACCTACATCATGAACGCCAAGGACCTGCGCGCCATCCAGCACGTCGAGCGGCTGGCGGCCATGGGCGTGCACTCGCTGAAGATCGAGGGCCGCACCAAGTCGCACTTCTACTGCGCCCGCGCCGTGCAGTCGTACCGCCAGGCCATCGACGACGCCGTGGCCGGTCGGCCATTCGACCGCGGCCTGATGGCCAATCTCGAGTCCCTCGCCCAGCGCGGCTACACCGAGGGTTTCCTGCGCCGCCACGTGCACGACGAATACCAGAACTACCAGCGCGGCAACTCGGTGTCCGAGCGCCAGCAATTCGTTGGCGAACTGACCGGGGTGCGCGTCGACGGCCTGGCCGAGGTCAAGGTGAAGAACCGCTTCGCCGTGGGTGACCATCTGGAGCTGATGACCCCGCGCGGTAACTACCATTTCGACCTGCACCGCCTGTGCGACCGCCAGCAGCAGGCGATCGAGGTGGCGCCAGGTGATGGCCATGTGGTCTACCTGCCGATCCCCGAGCAGGTTTCGCTGGAGTACGGCCTGCTGATGCGCGACCTGGACAGCGCCGAGGCCACAGCCTGACAAATCTGTAATCGGCGCTTCAGGTGGCTGACAGGCGCTGGCGGTGACCATCGCGTCATGCCTGGTCGCCGGGCCAGGCCGCTCCCACGGGCGGGCTGGCCCGGCGATTGGATGACCTTGCCAGCACGAGAGCACGCCATGCCACCGACACCCACCCGCCGCACCTTCGTCAAGGGCCTGGGCGCCGCCACCGCCCTCGCCGGCCTCGGCCTGTGGCGCCCGCTGGCCCAGGCCGGCGAAGGACGACTGCCATTGCACGACCTCAGCGGCCAGCAGTTCGAACTGTTCATCGGGCCGACCGCGGTCAACATCACCGGCCGCCCGCGCATCGCCCAGACCATCAATGCCAGCCTGCCCGGCCCGGTGCTGCGCTGGCGCGAGGGCGACAGCGTGACCCTGCGGGTGCGCAACCGCCTGGACCAGCCGACCTCGATCCACTGGCACGGCATCATCCTGCCGGCCAACATGGACGGCGTGCCGGGCCTGAGCTTCGCCGGCATCGAACCGGGCGGCGACTACCTGTACCAGTTCACCCTGCGCCAGAGCGGCACCTACTGGTACCACAGCCATTCCGGCCTGCAGGAGCAGGCCGGCGTGTACGGCGCCATCGTCATCGAGCCGCGCGAACCCGAGCCGCACACCTACCAGCGCGACCATGTGCTGCTGTTCAGCGACTGGTCGGACCAGGCGCCGGAGGCGTTGATGGCCACGCTGAAGAAGCAGTCCGACGCCTTCAACTACGACAAGCGCACGGTCGGCGACTTCATCGACGATGTCGCCGACCACGGCTGGGGCAAGACCGTCAGCGAACGCTGGGCCTGGGCGAAGATGCGCATGAGCCCGACGGACCTGGCCGACATCGGCGCCGCCAGCTACACCTACCTGCTCAACGGCCAGCCGCCGGACGGCAACTTCACCTGCCTGTTCCAGCCCGGCGAAACCGTGCGCCTGCGCCTGATCAACGCCTCGGCGATGAGCTACTTCGACTTCCGCATCCCCGGGCTCAAGCTGACGGTGATCGCCGCCGACGGCCTGCCGGTGACGCCGGTGACCGTGGATGAACTGCGCATCGCCGTGGCCGAGACCTACGATGTGCTGGTCGCCGTCGGTGACCTGCCCGCCTACACCCTGTTCGCCCAGAGCATGGACCGCACCGGCTACGCCCGCGGCACCCTGGCGCGCGCGGCCGGCTTGCAGGCCCCGGTCCCCGCGCTCGACCCACGCCCGGTGCTGAGCATGGACGACATGGGCCACGGCGGCATGGGCCAGATGGACCCGGCCGGCATGGACCACAGCAAGATGGCCGGCATGGACCACTCGGCCATGGCTGGCATGCAGGCGCACCCCGCCAGCGAGACCGACAACCCGCTGGTAGACATGCAGACCATGGCCCCACGCGCCAACCTTGCCGATCCAGGCCTGGGCCTGCGCGACAATGGCCGCCGGGTACTGACCTACGCCGACCTGCGCAGCCCCTACCCCGACCCGGACGGCCGCGAACCGTCGCGGGACATCGAGCTGCACCTGACCGGCCACATGGAGCGTTTCGCCTGGTCGTTCGATGGCATCCAGTTCAGCGACGCCGAGCCACTGCGCCTGAAGTACGGCGAGCGGGTGCGCATCACCCTGGTCAACGACACCATGATGACCCACCCCATTCACCTGCACGGCATGTGGAGCGACCTGGAAGACGAGCAAGGCCGCTTCCTGGTGCGCAAGCACACCCTCGACATACCACCCGGCAGCCGGCGCAGCTACCGCGTCAGCGCCGACGCCCTGGGCCGCTGGGCCTACCACTGCCACCTGCTCTACCACATGGAGACCGGCATGTTCCGCGAGGTACGGGTCGATGAATGAGATCAGCAACCGGCGCATCGTCACCGGCGTCGCCCTGGTCGCCTTGCTGGCCAGCGAGCGCGCCCTGGCCGCCAGCATGGCGGGCATGGACCACAGCCAGATGAACCATAGCGCCATGCCGATGATGGATCACCGCCAGATGAACCACGCCACGCCCACCAGCGCGCAACCGCGCACGCCCCTGGCGAACATCACCGATGCCGACCGGCGCGCCGCGTTCCCGCCGCTGCCAGGGCACCAGGTGCATGACCGCGCGATCAACTGGGCGGTGATCGTCGACCAGCTGGAATACCAGCACTTCGAAAGCAGCGGCGCGGTGAACTGGAACGCCACCGCGTGGGTCGGCGGCGATGTCGACCGGCTGTGGCTGCGCAGCGAGGGCGAGCGCGAGCAGGGCAAGACCCACAAGGCCGAGTTGCAGGCGCTGTGGGGCCATGCCATCAGCCCCTGGTGGGAACTGGTCGGTGGCGTGCGCCAGGACTTCAAGCCCGCCAGCGGGCAGAGCTGGGCCGCCTTTGGCATCCAGGGCACGCCGCTGTACGGCCTGGAGCTGGAGGCCACCGCCTACGCCGGCGAACGCCAGCAGACCGCGCTGCGCCTGGAGGCCGGTTACGCTATGCTGCTGACCAACCGCTGGATCCTTGAGCCGACTGTTGAAATGAACCTCTTCGGGCGCAACGACGCCGGCCGCGAACAGGGCTCGGGGCTGGCTGAAAGCGAAGTGGGGCTGCGCCTGCGCTACGAGATCAGCCGTGGTTTCGCGCCCTATGTCGGGGTCAGCTTCAACCGCCTGCACGGCAACCGCGCCGACCAGGCCCGGGAGGATGGCGAGGACATCGGCCAGACCCGGCTGGTGGCCGGGGTCCGCCTGCGTTTCTGACGTTTGCTGCCGGCCCTGCAGGAGCTGCCCTCCCACAGGGTCAAGCTAAATCAATAAGTTACGGTTTGTTCCATGAGAGCCGGCGCTGATCAACCCGATGTGTTTAGTTTCACAGGAGCTTCACCATGCTGCGCAAACACCTGCTCACCCTCGGCCTGCTGGCCATCACCGGCCTGGCCCAGGCGGCCGAGACCATCGACGTCTACCGCGACCCCAACTGCGGCTGCTGCAAGGCATGGATCAAGCACCTGAGCGACAACGGCTTCATCGTCAACGACCATGTCGAGCCGAACATGAGCGCAGTCAAGCAGCGCCTGGGCGTGGCGCCGCGCCTGGCCTCATGCCACACCGCAGTGATTGCCGGCAAGTTCGTCGAAGGCCATGTGCCGGCCGAGCAGGTGCGCCTGCTGGCCAAGCGCGACGACCTCAAGGGCCTTGCCGTGCCCGGCATGCCCATGGGCTCGCCGGGCATGGAAATGGGTGACCACAAGGACGCCTACCCGGTCATCGGCGTGACCCGGGATGGCCAGGACACCGTGGTCGCCAACTACTGATGCTCAGCCTCGGGGCGCTGTTCTTAAGCGCCTTTGCCGCCGCCACCCTGCTCCCCCTGCAGTCCGAGGCCGTGCTGGTCGGCCTGCTGCTGCGCGAGCCCCAGGCCTGGGCGCTGCTGTTGCTGGTGGCGACCCTGGGCAATGTGCTGGGTTCGCTGGTCAACTGGCTGCTGGGCCGGGCCATCGAGCAGCTGCGCGACAAGCGCTGGTTCCCGTTCAGCGCCAGTCAGTTGCAACGCGCCCAGCAGCGCTACCAGCGCTGGGGGCAATGGTCACTGCTGCTGAGCTGGATGCCGCTGATCGGTGATCCACTGACGCTGATCGCCGGGATCATGCGCGAGCCCTTATGGCGCTTCCTGCTGCTGGTCACCCTGGCCAAGGGCGGGCGCTACATCGTGGTGGCGCTGATCACCCTGGGCTGGTTTCACAGCGGGTAACACCTTTGCTGCTCGGCCAGGGTCAGTGGCTGCTACAGTCGCCTTTCCCTACCTGGTCCTATACGGAGTGCTCCCATGCTGCGCGCCACCGCCCTCGCCTTCGCCTGCCTCACCTCGGGTGGCGCCATCGCTGCCGCCCCCTCCAGCTATGGCCAGCAGCTCGAAGGCTTCGCCTACCCGTACCCGCTGCGCCACTTCGACTTCCAGTCCCAGGGCCAGGCACTGCAAATGGGCTATATGGACGTACCCGCAAAGGGCAAGGCCAACGGCCGCAGCGTGGTGCTGATGCATGGCAAGAACTTCTGCGCCGGTACCTGGGAAACCACCCTCGATGCCCTGAGCCAGGCTGGCTACCGGGTGATCGCGCCGGACCAGGTCGGTTTCTGCACCTCGAGCAAGCCGGCGCACTACCAGTACAGTTTCCAGCAACTGGCCGACAACACCCATGCCCTGCTGGCGCAACTGGGCGTGGACCGGGCCATCGTCCTCGGCCACTCCACCGGCGGCATGCTCGCCACCCGCTACGCGCTGATGTATCCCCAGCAGGTGGAGCGCCTGGCCATGGTCAACCCCATCGGCCTGGAAGACTGGAAAGCCCTGGGCGTGCCGTATCGCACCGTCGACCAGTGGTACGCCCGGGAACTCAAGCTCGATGCCGAAGGCGTGCGCAACTACGAACGCAACACCTACTACGCCGGGCGCTGGAAACCCGAGTACGAGCGCTGGGTGCAGATGCTGGTGGGGCTGAACCAGGGGCCCGGGCACAGGCTGGTGGCATGGAACTCGGCGCTGATCTACGACATGATCTTCACCCAGCCGGTGGTCCATGAGTTCAAGGACCTGAAAATGCCGGCCCTGCTGCTGATCGGCGACCAGGACAGCACGGCGATCGGCAGCGATATCGCCCCGCCCGAGATCAAGGCCAGGCTAGGCCAGTACAAGGTGCTCGGGCCGCAGGTGGCGAAGCTGATTCCCCAAGGCGAGCTGGTCAGCTTCGAAGGCCTGGGGCATGCGCCGCAAATCGAGGCGCCGGGCAAGTTCCACCAGGCATTGCTTGGCTGGTTGCAGCGCTGAGGGTGCTTGGGCTGCCGGCGAACCGGCGGCTTGCACTCAGGTCCAGATCATCGCCTCGGTCCAGCCCAGCTCGGCGAAGTCCACCGCGCGCAAATGCGCTTCCTCCTCGCAGAAGAACTCATCCAGCTGCGGCGGCTGCACCTGGGTGTCACTGAGCATCGCATGCACCTGGCCACGGTGGTGGATCTGGTGTTCGAACAAGTGCGACAACAGGCGCAGGCGCTGTTCGCGCTGCACCCGGTCGGGCCGCACGATGCTCACGTAGCGCCGCAGTTGCTCATCGCGCAAGCCCCGGCAATAGCCGATCAGCCGCTGGTCGGCCTGGGCCTGCTGGGCCTGCAGGTCGGTGCAGGTACAAAACGGTTGCTCGGGCTGGAAGAAGCGCTCGCCGTCCGGGTCGGGGGCCGCGCCGCGCTGCTCGCACTCCAGGGCGTCAAGGTAGAACCAGTCCACCGTCAGCAGGTGGTTGAGGGTGGCCTTGATCGACGGGAAGAAGCTGCAACGCGGGGCGACGAACTCGTCCTGGGTCAGTTGCAGGCAAGCCTTGTACAAGCGGTGGTTGGCCCAGCCATTGTTGTAGGCCTGGGTCAGCAGGTGATGCGACAGCGGCTCCATGGTCGGCTCCTTCAGGCGAAGCGTTGCAGTTGCATCTCCCGTAGCCGGCTGAGGGTGCGCTGGTACGGGAACGCCAGATACCCTTGAGTGTAGAGCGCTTCCAGGGGCACCTCGGCTTCCAGGTACAAGGCCACGCGCCGGTCGTAGCATTCATCGACCAGGGCGATGAAGCGGCGCACGCTGTCGTCCCTCGGCGCCAGGGTCGGCAGCTCGCGGTCGCCGGCCAGCACCCGCGCGGCGCCATCCTCGGTGCCGCGGGCGATGCGACCGGCCCGTTGCTCGCCGCCCAGTTGCGGGATACCGCCCAGCAGGATCGCCGGGAAGCGGTCGCACAGGGCCATGAAGTCCATGGCCGCCAGCGGTTGCTCGCACAGGTCGCGGTACTGGCACCAGAGCGCCTGGGTACTGTGGCGCACCACGCGCACTTGCCGGGGCCCGAGTTGCAGGGGTTGCTCGCTGCCTGGGTCAGTGGGGCTCAGTTGCTGGAACACATCGGCCAGTGCATCGGGCTGCGCGACCCAGTACCGCTGCTGCGCAGCCCCCGGGTGCAGCCGGTGATCCTGTTCGCCGGCCACCGCCTGTACGCCCATGTGCCGCTCGATGGCGGCGATGGCCGGCAGAAAACGCTCGCGGTTGAAGCCGTCGCGATACAGTTGGTTGGGGGGCTGGTTGGAGGTGGCGACCACCACCACGCCCTGGTCGAACAATTCCTGGAACAGGCGCCCGAGGATGATCGCATCGCCAATGTCGCTGACGAACAGCTCGTCGAAGCACAGCACGCGGATCTCGCCGGCAAGCGCCCGGGCCAAGGCCTGGAGCGGGTCGGCGGTGCCACCCAGCTGGAACAGGCGGCGGTGAACCCAGGCCATGAAATGGTGGAAGTGCTGGCGCCGGGACGGCACGGTCAGGCACCGGTGGAACAGGTCCATCAGCCAGGTCTTGCCACGCCCCACCGGGCCCCAAAGGTACAGGCCCTGGGTTGGCTTACCCTGGCACAGGGCATCGAAACAGGCTTGCAACGCAGCGACGGCCGCCGCCTGGGCGGGGTCGGTGACGAAGCCACGCTCGTCGAGGACCTGATGGTAGAGAGATTCGGGCGTCATGCCGTGCATGGTACGCCATCCTGGCCTGAAGCCGCGCCCCCGCCATGGCAGACGCCCCCATCAATCCTGGTTCAAGCCTACCTTCAGCAATACCCCATCCTTGTCATCGGTCAGCACATACAGATAGCCGTCCGGCCCCACCCGCACATCGCGGATGCGTGCTTTCAGCTCACCCAGCAGGCGCTCTTCATGCACCACCTTGTCGCCCTCGAGCTGCAGGCGGATCAGCTCCTGGCTGGCCAGGGCGCCGATGAACAAGTTGTGGTCCCAGGCCTTGAACGTCGGGCTGTCGTAGAACGCCATGCCACTGATGCCCGGCGATTTTTCCCACACATGGTGCGGGTCGACCATGCCCGGGACATGCTTGCCCTTGGCCTCGGGGATCGGCAGCAACGAGTAGTTGATGCCATGGGTGGCGATCGGCCAACCGTAGTTCTTGCCCGGTGCCGGGATGTTGATCTCGTCGCCGCCACGCGGGCCGTGCTCATGGGTCCACAGCTTGCCGGTCCAGGGGTTGAGCGCCGCGCCCTGCTGGTTGCGATGGCCGAACGACCAGATCTCGGGGCGCACCTGGTCGCGGCCGACGAAAGGATTGTCCTTGGGCACTGCGCCGTCGGGCAGGATCCGCACGATCTTGCCCTGCAGCTTGTCCAGGTCCTGGGCGGTGGCGCGCTGATTGTTCTCGCCCAGGGCGATGAACAGGTAACCCTCGCGGTCGAACACCAGGCGCGAGCCGAAATGGTTACCCTCGGAAAGCTTGGGCAGCTGGCGGAAGATCACCGTGAAGTTCTCCAGCCGCGCCTGGTCCTGGGACAGTTGCCCCCGGCCCACGGCAGTACCGGCCTTGCCATCCTCGCCCGCCTCGGCGAACGACAGGTACACCGTGCGGTCCTGGGCAAAGGCCGGCGACAGCACCACATCGAGCAGGCCGCCCTGCCCTTCGGCCCAGACCTTGGGCACGCCGGACAGCGGCGGGCCGACCTTGCCCTCGAGGCTGACGATGCGCAGGTTGCCTGGACGCTCGGTCACCAGGATGGACTTGCCATCCGGCAGGAACGCCAGGGCCCAAGGGTTGCGCAGGCCATTGGCGAGGGTGCTGACACTCAGCTGGCCCTCCTCGCTGGGCAAGGTCTGCTCGGGGGCGGCCTGGGCCAGCAGTGGCAACAGGCTGGTGGCGGCCAGGGTGATCAACCAGGTGCGTGACGTCATGCTCGGGTCCTTCGCAGGGGCTCACGGCACGCGTTGCGAGTCGCGCGGTGGCCGGGTGGGGTCCAGGTTCGGGGTCTGTTGCTCGCGGCGCAGGTTATCGCCGTTGCCGATGCCGCGGTTGTCCAGGGTCGGTGGGCGCGGGTTGGGCTGGGTGGATGGGCCGCGCACGGGCGGCGCAGCCGGCACGCTGCCCTGGCGGCTGTTGGGGTTGGCCCGCATGATCGGGCTGTTGTAGGGATTGTTGCCGTCGTTGGCGGCCAATGGCGGCAACGGCGCAGCCTGGAGCGGCAGGGCCAGCAACAGGCCGAGGGCCAGGGTTGCCAATGTGGGATTCATGCTTCACCTCCGGTACGAAAAGGCGCGCTCCAGGGTTGGATAGCCTAAGGCGCGCAGGGTTCGACGCAAAAGTGGCAATCCGCGTGGAGATGATTCCTGATGTTTCAGTATGGCCCCTCGGAGTGCTTGTGGCCGCAGGTTTGCCCCGCGATGCCCCAGGCCCAACCGGGCCTTGTCGCGGGGCAAGCCACGTCTCAGCCTTGCGCCAGGTGCTTGTCGACCTTGTGCCGGGCGGCATACAGGCACAGCATCTCCATCGCCAAGGTCGCCCCGGCCAGCGCGGTGATATCGGCATGGTCGTAGGCCGGCGCCACCTCCACCAGGTCCATGCCCACCAGGTTGATCCCACGCAGGCCACCGAGGATTTCCAGCGCCTGCAGCGTGCTCAGCCCACCGCACACCGGCGTGCCGGTGCCTGGGGCGAAGGCCGGGTCAAGGCAGTCGATATCGAAGGTCAGGTACACCGGCCTGTCCCCCACCCGCGCGCGGATCGCCGCGACGATCGCCTCGGTACCCTGGCGGTGCACCTGGCGCGCATCGAGGATGGCGAAGCCCTGGCTGTCGTCGTTGGTGGTGCGCAGGCCGATCTGCACCGAGCGCGCCGGGTCCACCAAGCCGTCGCGCGCGGCATGCCAGAACATGGTGCCGTGGTCGATGCGCTGGCCGTCCTCGTCCGGCCAGGTATCGCTGTGGGCGTCGAAGTGGATCAGCGCCAGCGGGCCATGGCGCCGGGCGTGGGCCTTGAGCAGCGGGTAGCTGATGAAGTGGTCGCCACCGAGGGTGAGCATGGCGCAGCCGGCCTCGAGGATGCGCTCGGCATGGGCCTCGATACTGGCCGGGACCGACGCCGGGGTGCCGCTGTCGAAGGCGCAGTCGCCGTAATCGATCACCGCCAGCTGGTCGAATGGATCGAATGCCCACGGCCAGTGGCGGGCCCAGGCCTGTTGCACCGAGGCGGCGCGGATCGCCCGGGGCCCGAAGCGCGCGCCCGGGCGGTTGCTGGTGGCGGTGTCGAACGGCACGCCGCTGACCACCACGTCGACACCGCGCAGGTCGCGGCTGTAGCGGCGCCGGGAAAAACTGGTGATGCCGGCATAGGTACTCTCGGCGGCGGTGCCGTAGAGGCTGTCACGGGTGATGGCCTGGTCGTTGTTTTGGGCGAGGTCCACGGTTGCGCTCCTGTGGTGGTCATTGGCGGCTGCGGAAGGTGGTCCACAGGCGGTTGCGCTGGCGCAGGTCGGCCAGCGCCATGCTGCGGTCGGCGAACAGGCGCTGGCGCACCATGGCCGGGGGGTAGATGTCCGGGTCGTTGCGGATGGCCTCGTCCACCAGCGGCGTGGCCGCCTGGTTGGCATTGGCGAAGAACAGCGTGTTGGTCAGTGCCGCCACCGATTCGGGGCGCAGCATGAAGGCGATGAAGGCCCGGGCAGCCTCGGGGTGCGGGGCATCCTTGGGGATCACCAGGTTGTCCTGCCAGAGCAGGGTGCCTTCGCGGGGAATGCGGTAGATCAGCGCGAACGGCTTGCCGGCGCGCCGCGCCTGGTCGGCGGCCATGGCGGCGTCGCCATTGTAGGTCAACGCCAGGCACACGCTGCCATTGGCCAGGTCGTTGATCTGCCGGCCGTTGGCCACGTAGCTGATCGACGGTTGCAGTTGCAGCAGCAGTTGCTGCGCCGCATCCAGGTCGACCTTGCTCTGGCTGTACGGTTCCTTGCCCAGGTAGTTCAGGGCCACGCCGATCACCTCCTGGGGCGAATCGGGCATGGCGATGCCGCAGTCCTTCAGACGCCTGGCGTATTCGGGCTTGAACAACAGGTCGAGGCTGTCCAGCGGCACCTCGCCCAGGCGCTGGCGCACCGCCTCGACGTTCACCGCCAGGCCCAGGGTGCCCCAGGTGTAGGGCACGGCATGGCGATTGCCCGGGTCGGTCTCGGCCAGCTTGGCCAGCAGGTCGGGGTCGAGGTTGGCATAGCCTGCCATCGCCTGCGCCTGCAGCGGCTGCAAGGCGCCGGCCTTGAGCGCGCGGGCCAGCACCGTGTTTGAGGGCACCACCACGTCGTAGCCGCTGCCGCCGGTCAGCAGCTTGGTTTCCAGCACCTCGGTGGTGTCGAAGGTGTCGTAGCGGACCTTGTAGCCGGTTTCCTGCTCGAAGCGCTCGAGGGTCTGCGGGGCGACGTAGTCGGCCCAGCTGTACAGGTTGACGACTTTGTCCTCGGCCTGCAGCGGCAGGGCGATCAGCAGTGACAGCAGGTACAACGTTCGACGCATGGCGGGCACCTCGGCTTGGGGGTGGGTGCCGCCAGCATGCCGGCCGGGTTACATTGCAAAAATAGCAACTTTGCAAAGCTGACATTCATCGGGAGCAATGTAATGCTGGGACAACTGCACGACCTCGACCTGCACCTGCTGCGGCTGTTCGTCACTGTAGTCGAGGCCGGCGGCTTCAGCGCCGCCCAGGGCATGCTGGGGCTCAGCCAGCCGAGCATCAGCCAGCAGATGGCCAAGCTGGAGACACGCCTGGGCTATCGCCTGTGCAGCCGCGGCAAAGGTGGCTTTCGCCTGACCGAAAAGGGCGCGCAATTGTTGCAGGCGACCCGTTGCCTGCTGCTGCAGATCGAGCAGTTCCGCCAGCAGGCCAACGGCGTGGCCGGGCGCCTGCTGGGCACGCTGCGCATCGGCTTGGCGGAGAACCAGGACGGGCCTGTGACCCTGTGTATTGCCCAGGCCATCGCGCGGTTTCGCCAGCGCGAGGAGTCAGTGCAACTGGAGCTGACCTGCGCCCCGCCCGCCGAGCTGGAGCGGCTGTTGCTGGAGCAGCGCCTGGATTGCGCCATCAGCTACTTTTCCGGCAACCAGGCGGCGTTCGACTACCAGCCGTTGTTCGAGGAGCGCCAGCGCCTGTACTGCGGCAAGGGCCACGCGCTGTTCCAGGCCGCCGAGGTGAGCCCCGGGCAATTGCTCGATGCCGACCAGGTGCGCCATCCCTACCGTTTTCTCAAACAGGGCGAACCCTTCCAGAGCCGGCGCAGCATGGCCTTGGCCGAGCAGATCGACAGCGCCTTGACCTTCATCCTCTCAGGTCGACACATCGGTTACCTGCCTTGCCACTGCGCCGCGCCATGGGAGGCCCAGGGCTGGTTGCGGGCGCTGGACCCCGCGCTGGATTTCAGCGTGCCGTTCACCCTGGCCCGACACCGCGGCCAGGCGCCCGGGGAAGCCCTGCTGGCGTTCATCGAGGACCTGGGCGCAGCATTTGCCGAGCGTGGGCGTTAGCTTGGGGCAAGCCGGCCGATCAACCCGCGGCCATGCTCAATAGACGAGGTTCCAGGTCAGGGTGTAGGTCCGCCCACGGCCCTGGTAATCGTACAGGTATGCCGGCCCGTAGGTGGGCGCGTAGAACAGCGTCGCCCGCTGGCCCCACACCGTGCTGTACTGCTTGTCGAACAGGTTCTGCACACCGGCGCTGAAGGTGCCCAGGCCGGTCTCCTGGCTGCCCAGCAAGTCGAAGGTGGTGTAGCCGTCGATCTGGTGATGGGCATCGTCGCGCAGGGTGAAGGCGTGGTTGGCCTGCAACCGCGCCGTGCGGCCATCGCCCTTCCAGCCGACGAAGGCGGTGGCCTTGGACAGCGAGGCATAGCGCGCGTCGCGCTTGATCCAGTCGCCGTCGGCGTCCTGCTCTTGCGAGCGTACCAGGTGCAAGGTGCCGCCGGTCTCCCAGCCGTTGTGCAAATAGCGGCTCAACGCCCCTTCGAAACCAAAGTCACGGCGTTTCTGCTCCTCGACATCGATGGTCAGGGTGGCGGAGTCGACATTGATGACCTTGTCCGACCAGATGTAGTACAGCGCCGCCTGGGCGTTCCAGTCCAGGTCGGCATAGCGCCAGCCCAACTCCACCTGGCGGCTCTTGATCCCGGCCAGCGGGTTGTCGCCCACCGACAGGCCCGGCTTGCCGTAGTACTTGGCCGGGTCGGGCAATTCGAAGCCCTCGCCGTAGTTGCTCCATACCTGGTGACCGTTCTTGAAGTCGTAGATGGCGCCGAGGTTGTACAGGTTCACCTGGTAGTCGTTGCTGCCGCCGGGCACGCTCTTGAAGTCGCTGACCTGGACATCCATCTGCTGGCGGCGGGCGCCGCCGGACAGGGTCAGGTGGTCGGTGGCGTGCCAGTCGAGCTGGCTGTAGAACGACACGCCATCGACCCGGTAGCTGGGGTAGCGCGGCGCCTTGCTGGCCTTGTCCAGGTCCAGGCCGCCGCTCTCGGACGAGACCCGTGCATCGAAGGTGGTCTGCTCGGCGTTGAAGCGCTCGCGGTCGAGGTCGACGCCGTAGGTCAGCTTGAGGGTGTCCCACTGCTTGGCGAACAGTGCCTTGAGGCTGGAAACCTCGAAGTTCTGCTGCGACGCGGCGAAGTACACGCCGCGCGAACCGGTGGGCTTGCCGGTGTTGTAGTAGGGGAACGGGTAGAAGTTGTCGTTTTCCTTGCGGTACGAGGCCTGCAGGTAGAAATCCTGGCCGAGCAGGTCGCGGTGGTGGTAATTGGCGTTGAGCAGCACGCGCCGGGTACGCGGCTGCAGGTCGGATGAATAACCACCGCGCAGCTCGGCGTCTTCAAGGTCGGAGGGCGCGTTGTGACGCAGGTTGGGGAAATAGATCCCCGTGCTGCCATGGTTGCCGGAGTCGTAGTACTGGGCCAGCAGGTCCAGGCTCTGTTCGTCGCTCAGGGTCAGGCCCAGGGTCCCGAGCAGGTCGAGGCTGCGGTTGTACTGCAGGTCGGTCTGGGTGTTGTCGATGAAGATCTGCTCGCCGGCACCGTCGTAGAACGCCTCGTTCTGCTCGCCGGAAATCCCCAGGCGCGCATTGACCCGCTCGTTGCCGCCGCTGATCGACTGGGCGATACGGGTCGACAGGTCGTCGCTGTTGTTGAAACCACTGCTGGCGCCCAGCTGGGTTTCGAAGCGCAGCGGGCCCGGCTCGCCCTTCTTGGTGACGATGTTGATGATCCCGCCGGTGGCGCCTCCCCCGTAGATAGCGCTGGCGCCGGACAGCACTTCGACCCGCTCGACGTTGAACGGCGAGATGCTGTCGAACTGCCGCGACAGGCCGCGGGAGCTGTTCTGGCTGACGCCGTCGATCATCACCAGCACTTCGCGACCGCGCATGTTCTGGCCGTAGTTGGTCCGCCCTTCCGGCGCCAGGTCCAGGCCTGGCACCAGCTTGCCGATGGCCTCCTTGAGGCTGACGCCGCTGTCGATCTGCTCGCGCAGCTGCTGCTGGTCGACCACCCAGACCGTACCGGGGATCTCGCTGATCGCGGTGCTGGTGCGCGATGCCACGCTGACCTCGATGGGCTTGAGGTTGACACTCTGCGGCGGCGCGGCGCGGCGCAGGGTGACCGTGCGCGCGTCGTTGAACTGGTAGCTGACGCCGCTGCCGGCCAGCAAGGATTGCAACGCCTGCTCCAGGCTGAAGCTGCCGCTGAGCGCCGGCGCCTGCAGGTCGGCCACGTCCGAGGTGGTGTACAGCAGGTGCAGCCCGGCCTGGTCGGCGAATGCGGTGAGGGCCTGGTCCAGCGGCTGAGCCGGCAGCTCGAGCCTGACCTGGCGAGCCTGGGCGCTGCCAGCGGGGGCGTCGGTGGCAGCCTCGACCAGCAGCGGCCCGGCCAGGGAGGCCAGGGCAGTGCAGGACAGCAAGGCATGTTTGAAGCGGTGCGGGAACGTAGCCTTCACGAAAGAGCTTCCAGACAGTCGGAGGAAAAGGGGGTTGGCTGATCAGTGCCCCTACGACGATCTGGCTGCGATGAACTTGCAGTGGTAAATGAAAAAAATTTCGATTGACGATTCGCAGGGCTCAGTACACCACCGCCAGGAACGGCAGGTAGGTGACCTTCAGCCCATAGCGTTGCTCGAGGGTGCGCAACAGCGCATGGGGGTCGTCGAGATCGAACACGCCGCTGACTTCCAGGGCCGCGAGCTGATGGTCGGAAATGACGATACGGCCATGCTGGTAGCGCTCAAGCTCGGCCAGCACCTGGCCCAGCGGCTTGCCGTTGAAGATCAGCTTGCCGCGTTGCCAGGCCGTGCGGGTAGCGGCATCCGGCGCGGGCTGCAGGGCTTGGCCGGCCACTTGCGCCTGGCCTTCGGCCAACAGTACCTGGTCGCCGCCGGGCTGGCGGCGCACGCTGAACACTGCCGCGTCGCCGGTCACCGGTGCGCCTGCGCCCTGCACCACGAACGGGCGTGGGTCGGCGACCGTCTCGAACAGCGCCTCGCCCGCCTCCAGCACGACCTTGCGCTCATGCTCGCTGAAAACCACCGACAAGGCGCTGGCACTGTTGAGCGTGACCCGCGAGCCGTCGGCCAGGGTCAGGCTCTGGCGCTGGCCGACAACCGTGTGGTAATCCGCCAGCCAGAACGGCACCTGCTGCCAGCCCGCATAGCCAGCCATGCACAGCACCAGCGATGCGGCGATTGCCGATAGCCGCCGCCACAGCCGCGGTGGTGCCGGGCGAGCCTGGGCGCTCGGCGTGTGGCCCAGGTCTCGCCACAGCGCCTCGGCCTCGGCCGCTGCCTCGGCATGCGCCGGGCTCAACTGGCACCAACGCTGGTAGCGCGCGCGATCGGCGGCCGTGGCATTGCCCGCGTGCAGCAATACCTGCCAGTCGAGGGCATCGTCGGACAGCACACTGAGGGGTTGGCAGCTGGGCATGGCGTGGGCTTCAGTCATGGTTGTGCTTGAGCCAGTCACGGCAATGGCGCAGGGCCTGGCCGATGTATTTTGCCACCATGCTCTCGGAAACGCCCAGCCGTTGTGCGATCTGCGCCTGGGTCAGGCCTTCGACACGGTTGAGCAACAGCGCCTGGCGCGCATTGCTGGACAGCTGCAACAACGCCTCGTCGAGGATCTGCAGGCGCTCGCGGGCCAGCAAGGCGGCCTCTGGCGGTGGCGCCGGGCAGGCCAGCGCGGTAGCGCCATCGCTGTCCTCGTGGCTGGCCGCCAGGCGCTGCTCGCGGCGCAGGGCATCGATGGCCAGGTTGCCGGCCACGCGGAAGATGAAGCTGCGCGCATGCAGCACCTGCACCGCCTGGTCCTCGACCTTGACCAGCTTGAGGTAGGTTTCCTGGGCGACATCGGCGGCGCGCTGACGGTCGCTCATGCGCCGGGTCAGGAACTGCAACAGGTCGTCGTAGTGCTCCTGGAAACTGGCCAGCAGCCCGGACACGGGAGAGGTCGCCATGGGTAGAGGTCGGGAAGCGTTATCGGACGTTAATGAGAAACAGTATCTTTCATATCGCCCCACACTTTCAACGCCGTCGGGTATTTGCCACACTGCCGGCTCGCCCGTGAGCCGAGAGCGTCATCGCCATGTTCGTCCGCTGCTGTCTGATCCTGCTGTTGTGCCTGGGCTTGAACGCCTGTGCGCTGTTTCACAACCGCGATCCGCTGACGATCAGCGTGATCGGCATCGATCCCCTGCCCGGCCAGGACCTGGAACTGCGCATGGCGGTGAAGATCCGCGTGCAGAATCCCAACGAGGCGCCTGTGGATTTCAACGGCATCGCCTTGAACCTGGAGGTCAACGACCAGCCCCTGGCCGCCGGCGTGAGCGACCAGCGCGGGCACATCGGCCGTTACGACGAGGCAGTGATCGTGGTGCCGGTGAGCATCACCGCTTTCGCCTTCCTGCGCCAGGCCTATGGCCTGAGCCGGGTCGAGTCGCTGCAGGGCCTGCCCTATGTGCTGCGTGGCAAGCTGGCCGGTGGCCCGCTGGGCACCGTGCGCTTCACCGACAAGGGCAAGCTCGACCTGCCCAGCCCGGCACAGGCCGGCTGGTAGTGGTCAGTCGGCGACGAAACGCACCCCCGGGCGGGCGCGCTCGTCCACGTACAGCTCGAACACATCGGGCCGCGCATAGTGGCCGACCACGTCGAAATCGTAGCGGGCCTGCACCAGTTGCGCGGTATCGACCTCGGCGGTCAACAGCCCGCGCGTGGCCACCAGGGGCCCGGCCAATACCTCGCCCAGCGGGCCGACGATCACGCTGCCGCCATTGATCAGCGGCCGCTCGGCGGGCCAATTGGGCACGTCCAGGCCCAGGGCCGCCGGCGAGTCCTGCACCTGGCAGGCGCTGATGACGAAGCAGCGCCCTTCGGCGGCAATGTGGCGCATGCTCACCTGCCACAGTTCCCGCTCGTCCACGGTCGGCGCACACCACAACTGCACGCCCTTGGCGTACATCGCGGTACGCAGCAGCGGCATGTAGTTCTCCCAGCACACCGCGGCGCCGAGGCGCCCGGCGCGGCTGTCCACCACCGCCAGCGTAGAGCCGTCGCCCTTGCCCCAGATCAGCCGCTCGGTGCCGGTGGGCATCAGCTTGCGGTGCTTGGCCAGCAGGCCTGCCTCCGGCTCGAAGAACAGCACGGTGCAATACAGGGTGTTGCCACTGCGCTCGATGACCCCGAGCACCAGGCTGGCGCCGGTCCGTGCCGACAGCTGCGCCAGTGCGTCGGTTTCGGCGCCTGGTACGTCGATGGCGTTGGCGAAGTAGCGGGCAAAGGCCTCGCGGCCCTCGGGCAGGCGATAGCCCAGTTGCGTGCCGAAGCCCTCGCCTTTCGGGTAGCCCCCCAGCAACGCTTCGGGCATCACTACCAGGCTGGCGCCGCTGTCGCGAATGGCCTGCTCATAACCCATGATCTGTTCCAGGGTAGCGGCCTTGCCTTCAGGCAACGAGCCGATCTGCAGCGCGGCGACAATGGACTTGGGCATTTTTCGAAACTCCGATCAGGGTAAAGGTCTGGTAGATTCTCCAGCGCGCTGAACTCATGAATAAAGCCCAATTCACTACTGAATGATATTGACCTGATGAATATCATCGACATCGACCTGAACCTGCTGAAAGTCTTCGAAGCGCTGCACGACGAAGGGGGCGCAAGCCGCGCCGCCTTGCGCCTGGGCCTGACCCAGTCGGCGGTCAGTGCCGCCCTGCGCCGCCTGCGCCAGGTATATGACGACCCGCTGTTCGTGCGCACCGGTCGCGGCCTGAGCCCGACCCTGCGCGCCAACCAGCTCAAGCCGCTGATCAGCGAGGCCTTGGGCAAGTGCAGGCAAAGCCTGGCATTGCTCGACCCCGAGGCCAACCACTTCGAGGGCCGATCGCTGAGCCTGGGGCTATCGGACGACTTCGAGATCGCCTACGGCCAGGCCCTGATCGCCGCGGTACGCCGGCAGGCCCCGGGGCTGCGCCTGATCTTTCGCCAGACCCACAGCCAGATCGTCGCCCAGGGCTTGCTGGAGCGCAGCCTGGACCTGGCGCTGACCTCGGGCGGCTTTGCCCAGCGCCTGCTCAGCCGGGTGGTGCTCGGCGACGGTGACTACCAGTGCCTGGTCGATCCGGCGAGCCTGGCGCCCGGTCAGGCGCAGCTGAGCCTCGACGCCTTCGTCGAGCGGGAACAGATCCTGGTGTCGTCGGGTGGTTTCGTGGGGATTGTCGACGAAGCCCTGGCCGCGGTGGGCAAGCATCGCACGATCTGCGCGGCCACCAGCCATTTTGCCGCGCTGGGACACTTGCTCAAGGGTACCCGCTACCTGGCCACCCTGCCCGGCCATGCGGCCAGGGCGATTGCCAGCAATACCGGGCTACAGGTGCTGCCCTGCCCACTGGCGCTGCCACGCTACCCGATCGAGCTGGGCTGGCGCAGCAGCGGGCCGCTGGACCCGCTGGTGGAGCGGGTGCGTGCGGCGGTGCTGGAGGTGTTCGCCTGACTCAGCGGTTGTTGCTGGCGGCGGCCATCATCTTGTTGACCTCGCTGCGCACCAGGTTGGTGAACTCAGGTGGCGACATGCCGTCGAGTTCGGCGCGCACCCACTCCGCCCACTTGCCCTTGCGCCGGGGCTTTTCGGCAATCAAGCGCGCCGCCTCGCCCTTGGCCTTGCCCAGGTTGCTCTGCCAGAACTCGAACAAACGGGACTTCTCGGCCTCGATCTGCGCCCGTTCCTGGAAGCTCAAATTGGCCAGATTGAAACTCATGGGGGTAATACCTGCCGCTGGAAATGGCCGCTATCTTACACTGTAGGGCCAGGCCACCGGAACGCCGCTGCAACTTTCCCGGCGCCGTGGCATCCACTGTTCAACTCCCTACCCTTCACGAGGATGTGTACATGGCCAGGAAAACCGCCGCGCAAGCCGACAGCGACCAGATCAAGGACCAGGTGTTCAGCGAACTGCAGGCATTGATCGAGGAGTCCGAACGGCTGCTCAGCGACAGCGCTTCATTGGTTGGCGAGGATGCCGACACCCTGCGCGCGCAACTGGGCCTGAAGCTGCGCCAGGCCCGCGACGCCACCAGTCGCCTGGGGCAGAAGGCCCAGCCTGTGGTCGAGGCGACCCAGCAATACATCGGCGGGCACCCCTGGCAGACCGTGGCAGTGTCCGCCGGTTTCGGCCTGGTGGTAGGCCTGCTGCTGGGGCGTCGCCAGTAACCGGCTAGGCGGCCAGGGCCTGCGGGATACCGCTATGGAAGCGCAGTTCCTGGTCGGGCGAGCTGATCAGCTCGGCCTCCGCTTCACGCACCCACTCGACGACCCGGGCGATATCCGTGGCATCACCGTACTGGTGGGCCAGCTTCAGATAGCCCTGGTAATGCCGCGCCTCGCTCTTGAGCAGGCCGTGGTAGAAGGTGCCGAGTTCTTCGTCCAAATGCGGTACCAGCGCGGCGAAGCGCTCGCAGCTGCGCGCCTCGATGAAGGCGCCGACCACCAGGGTGTCCACCAGCTTGACCGGCTCATGGGCCCGCACCAGGCGCCGCAGGCCTGAGGCATAGCGCCCGGCCGACACCGGCCGCAGTGGCACGCCACGGCGCTTCATCAGGCGCAGCACCTGCTCATGGTGCACCAGCTCTTCACGGGCCAGGCGCGACATCATGTTGATCAGGTCGAGGTGGGTGTTGTACTTGGCGATCAGGCTCAGCGCCGTGCTGGCGGCCTTGAACTCGCAATTCTTGTGATCGATCAGCAGGGTTTCCTGGTCAGCCAGGGCGGCCTCGATCCAGGCATCGGGGGTACGGCAACCCAGGAAGGCGTCGATTTCAGGAATCAGGGACATGACACTCGCAACCACACAGGACATCGGCAGGGTTGGCGATTATACCGGCGACGGCGCCCTGTGCCAGTGGCTATGCTTGATACATATCAAGCGGCGGGCGGAGCAGCGCCGTCTATAGTCAGGCATTGGCCGCCATCCTGAAGGGAGTTCATGCCCATGCAAGCCGTTCGCAGCATTCTTGTCGTCCTCGACCCCGAGCACGCCCACAGCCGCGCCCTGACCCGGGCCAAGCTGATTGCCGGGGTGACCGGCGCGCGCCTGCACCTGCTGATGTGCGACAAGAAACAAGACCATGACGCGCTGCTCAGCTTGCTCAGCAGCCAGTTGCACGACGATGGCTACGACAACGTCACCCACGAGCAGCATTGGAAGGACAACCTGCACAAGTCGATCATCCATGTGCAGCAGGCCGAGGGTTGTGAGCTGGTGATCAAGGAGCATCGCCCCGACAACCCGCTGCGCAAGGCATTGTTGACGCCCAGTGACTGGAAACTGCTGCGTGAATGCCCCTGCGCAGTGCTGATGGTCAAGAGCGAACGGCCCTGGACGGGAGGCAAGATTCTCGCGGCCGTGGATGTGGGCAACCAGGATGAAGCCCACCGCCGCCTGCATGCCAGCATCATCGATCATGGTTATGACATCGCCGCCCTGGCCAAGGGTGAGCTGCATGTGCTCAGTGCCCACCCCTCGCCCATGTTGTCAGCGGCCGATCCTGTGTACCAGCTCACCGAAACCATCGAGAAACGCTACCGGGAAGCCTGCCGGGCATTCCAGGCCGAGTTCGATATCACTGACGAGCGCCTGCATATCGCGGAAGGCCCGGCTGATGTACTCATTCCGTATACCGAGAAACAGTGCGACGCCGTGGTGACGATTATCGGCACCGTGGCCCGCACCGGGATTTCCGGGGCGCTGATCGGCAATACCGCCGAGGTGGTGCTGGATGCGCTCGAGGGTGATGTGCTGGTGCTCAAGAGCGAAGAAGCGACGGCGCATCTGGCGGAACTGGCACGGGGTTGAGCACTTCTTTTTAACGTGCGCTGCGTAAACCCTGCCGCGCCCCCTGTAGGCGCGGCCTTGTGTCGCGAAAGGGCTGCGCAAACCCGGGGTCTCAGTCTTCATGCCAAGATCGCCGGGGCCGCTTTGCGGCCCTTTCGCGACACGAGGCCGCTCCTACAAGGGCCGCACCTGCCTGGGGCTTTTTGCGCCACAAAGACAAAATCTGGCGGAACTGGCGAAG
>NZ_JAMYBV010000013.1:0-146090 GCF_024126635.1 Pseudomonas sp. VA159-2
ACCTCCCTACGCAAGGCCTGCGTTCGGCCTCCTGAAGTCGCGAAGTTACGGGCGGCGCCTGGGCTGGCGCAGCTGTCGCGCGCTGGGGTTGGCGTTAGCCTCTTGATCGACAAAGCCAAAGCCAAAGCCAAAGCGGGGGAGTGGGGGGGCTGCAGGGGCTGCGGGTGGCGTTAAAGGGCGTTGTGGCGGGCCAGCGCCCACTCTACATGCTCGCGTACTAGCACCGACGGATCATCCCGCCGCGCCTTCAGCGCCTCCACCACGGCAATGGTCGACGGCGCGTTGCCAAGCCCCACCGCAAGGTTGCGCAGGAAACGTTCATACCCCGCCCGGCGCAAGGGCGAGCCCTCGGTGCAGCCGAGAAAGCGCTTTTCATCCCACAGGAACAGCTCGGCCAGCTCGATATTGTCCAGCCCCCGGCGGGGAATGAAGTCATCTTCGGCAGTGGTCTTGGCGAAACGGTTCCACGGGCAGACGATCTGGCAATCGTCGCAACCGAACACCCGGTTGCCGATCAAAGGTCGCAGTTCCAGTGGAATGGCACCGCGCAGCTCGATCGTCAGGTACGAGATGCAACGCCGCGCATCGAGCTGGTAAGGCCCGACAAAGGCCTGGGTCGGGCAGATGTCCAGGCATGCCTGGCAGCGGCCGCAGTGGTCGCTGCCCTGGATGCCATCGATCGGCAGCGGCAGGTCGACGAACAGCTCGGCAAGAAAGAAGTAGCTACCCGCCTTGCGGTTGAGCAACAACGTGTTCTTGCCGATCCAGCCAAGACCCGCCTCCTGCGCCAAGGCCTTCTCCAGCACCGGCGCGCTGTCGACGAAGGCGCGGTAGCCGAACGGGCCAATGGCCTCCTGGATGCGATCGGCGAAGTGCTGCACGCGCTTGCGCACCAGCTTGTGGTAGTCGCGGCCCAAGGCGTAGCGCGAGATATAGGCCTTCTCCGGCTGCGCCAGGCGCTGGGCCATCTGCGTGTCGCCAGGCAGGTAGTCCATGCGCAGCGAAATCACCCGCACAGTGCCCGGAATCAACTCGGCTGGG
Source organism: Pseudomonas sp. VA159-2 (assembly GCF_024126635.1). NCBI lineage: Bacteria > Pseudomonadati > Pseudomonadota > Gammaproteobacteria > Pseudomonadales > Pseudomonadaceae > Pseudomonas > Pseudomonas sp. VA159-2. The sequence goes on from NZ_JAMYBV010000013.1 coordinate 1,042, forward strand.
CGCGAACGCTTGGTGCCATGGTCACCCATGTATTCCATTTCGCCGTTGTAGCCCGCCGCCAGCCAACGCTGCAGGTGCTGTTCGTGCTCGCCAAGCTCGACGCCGGCAATGCCGACATGGGCAAAACCGAGTTCGCGGCCCCAATCCTTGATCGATTGGGCCAGTGTGGCGATATCTGGGAGGTCGGCGGACATGGATGTGCAGGCATTACAGGCGGAGGTGCGTATAATTCTGCCAGACATCGGAGCCTTTGACCCCATGCCTCAGACCAAACACCCACAGAACACCCCGCACATCCTCAGCAGCCTCACGCTGCCGGGCCTGGCGGCGCGCCCGGCGAACGCCCACAAGGGCGACTTCGGCCATGTGCTGGTGGTCGGCGGTGACCTCGGCACGGGCGGCGCGGTGATGCTCAGCGCCGAGGCGGCGCTGCGTTGCGGTGCCGGGCTGGTCAGCGTGGCAACCCGCCCCGAGCACGTGGCCGCTGGCCTCGCCCGCCTGCCCGAGACCATGTGGCTGGGCGCAAGCTCGGCCAACCAACTGATGGCCACGCTCGAGCGCGCCACGGTACTGGTGGTCGGCCCCGGGCTTGGCCAGGCGGCCTGGGGCCGCAGCCTGCTGTCGGCGGTGGCCAACGCGCAGCAACCGCAGGTGTGGGACGCCGATGCGCTCAACCTGCTGGCGCGCATGCCGTTGGCGTTGCCCAGTGCCAGCATCCTCACCCCGCACCCCGGGGAGGCGGCGCGGCTGCTGGGCATCTCCACCGAGGCGGTGCAGGTTGACCGGGCAGGGGCCGCGCGCAAGCTGGCGCGCAAATATGCCAGCGTGTGCGTGCTCAAGGGCGCCGGCACCCTGGTGGCCGACCCCACTGGCCAGCTGGCGCTGTGCGAGCGGGGGCATCCGGCCATGGCCGGTGCCGGGCTCGGCGATGTGCTGACCGGGGTGTTGGCCGCGCTGCTGGCGCAAGGGCTGCAAGCCTGGCAGGCGGCGTGCCTGGGCGTATGGCTGCATGCCTGCGCCGGCGAGCGCCTGGGCGTTAAAGGTAGAGGCCTGGCAGCCAGTGATCTGGTGCCGGTCATTAGAGCGTTATTGGAGGAGCATTCAGCGTGTCAGGTGTAACCCTGTTTCTGGCCGACGAGCCAGCCACCGTCGCCTTTGGCGCGAAGCTGGCCGAAGTGACCGGCGGTCACGGCGTGATTTTTCTCGAAGGCGACCTGGGCGCCGGCAAGACCACATTGTCACGTGGCCTGATCCGTGGCCTGGGCCACCAGGGGCCGGTGAAAAGCCCGACCTTTACCGTGGTCGAACCCTACGAAATCGGCGATATCCGTGCCTTCCACTTCGACCTGTATCGCCTGGTCGACCCGGAAGAACTCGAGTTCATGGGCATCCGCGACTATTTCGACGGCGATGCGCTGTGCCTGTTCGAGTGGCCCGATAAGGGCGCAGGCGTTTTGCCAAAGCCCGACCTGACCATTACCATAAGCCCGCAAGCGGGCGGACGTTCGCTTGACCTGTCGCCGCAGGGGGCACGCGGCGAATCCTGGTGTGCCGTTCTGGCCGAAGAATTCAAACAGTAAGTGGGGAAAGGTATGCGCATACGCGCACTGGTCGCTGTCGTTGGGCTGCTGCTGACCGCGGTGACCGTTGACGCTCTGGCCGTCACTCAAGTCAAGAGCATGCGCCTGTGGCGCGCTCCGGACAACACGCGGCTGGTCTTCGACCTGTCCGGGCCTGTGCAGCACAGCGTCTTCACCCTGACCGCACCCGATCGCCTGGTGATCGACATCAACGGCGCCACCCTCGGTGCGCCGCTGAACGTCTCCACTTCGAACACGCCGATCACCAGCGTGCGCTCGGCGCAGCGCACGCCCACCGACCTGCGGGTGGTGGTCGACCTGAAAAAAGCCGTGTCGCCGAAGAGCTTCACCCTGGCGCCAAACGCCCAGTACGGCAACCGCCTGGTGGTCGACCTGTACGACCAGGAAGCCGACGCCATTGCCGCCAGCAACCCAACCCCGCCACCGGCGCCACAAACGCCGGCGACCACCCCGGCCGTGCCGGTGACCCCGGCGCAGCCGGCGATCAAGCTGCCGCCGGCGCCGGCCGGCAAGCGCGATATCGTGGTGGCCATCGACGCCGGTCATGGCGGCGAGGACCCGGGCGCGTCAGGCTCGCGCGGCCAGCATGAAAAAGACATCGTGCTGCAGATCGCCAAGGAGCTGCAGCGCCAGATCAACACCGAGAAGGGCTATCGCGCCGAGCTGACCCGTACCGGCGACTACTTCATCCCGCTGCGCAAACGCACCGAGATCGCCCGCAAGAAGGGCGCCGACCTGTTCGTCTCGATCCACGCCGACGCCGCGCCATCCAAGGCCGCCTTCGGCGCCTCGGTGTTCGCCCTGTCCGACCGTGGCGCCACCTCCGAGACCGCGCGCTGGCTGGCCGACACGGAAAACCGCTCCGACCTGATCGGCGGTGCCGGCAACGTCAGCCTCGACGACAAGGACCGCATGCTCGCCGGCGTGCTGCTCGACCTGTCGATGACCGCCACCTTGAGCTCCAGCCTCAACGTCGGGCAGAAGGTGCTGGGCAACATGGGCCGGGTCACGCCGCTGCACAAGCAGCGCGTGGAACAAGCCGGATTCATGGTGCTGAAGTCGCCGGACATCCCGTCGATCCTGGTCGAAACCGGGTTCATCTCCAATGCCAACGAGGCCGCCAAGCTGGCCACCCGTGGCCACCAGCAAGCCCTGGCTCGCTCGATCCACACCGGGGTTCGGCAGTTCTTCCAGCAGAACCCGCCGCCAGGCACCTACATCGCCTGGCTGCGTGACAGCGGCAGGATCGCCCAGGGCCCGCGCGAGCACAGCGTGCGTCCCGGTGAGACGCTGGCGATGATCGCCGTGCGCTATCAGGTGAGCGTCGCCGCCCTGCGTAGCAGCAACAACCTCAAGAGCGACGAGCTGAAAGTCGGCCAGCACCTCGATATCCCCACCACCGCCCTGGCGTCGCAGCAATGAGTGGCGGTTCGCGCATCCAGCTGCTCAGCCCGCGGCTGGCCAACCAGATCGCCGCCGGCGAGGTGGTCGAGCGCCCCGCCTCGGTGGCCAAGGAGCTGCTGGAGAACAGCCTGGACTCCGGTGCCCGGCGCATCGAGGTCGAGGTGGAGCAGGGCGGCGTGAAACTGCTGCGGGTGCGCGACAACGGCAGTGGCATCGCCCCCGATGACCTGCCGCTGGCCTTGGCGCGCCACGCCACCAGCAAGATCCGCGAGCTCGAGGACCTCGAAGGCGTGCTCAGCCTGGGCTTTCGCGGTGAGGCGCTGGCATCGATCAGCTCGGTGGCCCGCCTGACCCTGACCTCGCGCACCGCCGAGGCCAGTGAAGCCTGGCAGGTGGAGACCGAAGGCCGCGACATGCTCCCGCGGGTACAGCCCGCGGCGCACCCGGTCGGCACCTCGGTGGAGGTGCGCGACCTGTTCTTCAACACCCCGGCCCGACGCAAGTTCCTCAAGGCCGAGAAGACCGAATTCGATCACCTGCAGGAAGTGATCCGGCGCCTGGCGCTGGCGCGTTTCGACGTCGGTTTCCACCTGCGGCACAACGGCAAGACCATCTTCAGCCTGCACGAGGCCGCCGACGAGATGGCCCGGGCGCGGCGCGTCGGTACCATTTGCGGCCCGGGTTTCCTCGAGCAGGCGCTGCCGCTCGACGTCGAGCGCAACGGCTTGCGCCTGTGGGGCTGGGTTGGCCTGCCGACTTTCTCGCGCAGCCAGGCCGACCTGCAGTACTTCTTCGTCAACGGCCGCGCCGTGCGCGACAAACTGGTAGCCCACGCCGTGCGCCAGGCCTATCGCGACGTGCTGTTCAATGGCCGCCACCCGACCTTCGTGCTGTTCCTCGAGTGCGACCCGACCGGCGTGGACGTCAACGTCCACCCCACCAAGCACGAAGTGCGCTTTCGTGAAGGGCGCATGGTCCACGACTTCCTCTATGGCACCTTGCACCGGGCCCTGGCCGATGTGCGCCCGGAAGACCAGCTCGCGGCCCCTGCGGCGGCGAGCGAAATGGTCCGCCCCAGCGGCCAGCAGGCCGGCGAGTTCGGCCCCCAGGGCGAGATGCGCCTGGCCTCGCCGGTGCTCGAGCAGCCCCAGGGCGAGCAACGCTCGACGTTCTCCGCTGGCGGCTCGGGTGCGGGCTATCAGTACCAGTACACGCCGCGACCTTCGCAGCCATTGAACGTCGGCGAGGCCCAGGCGGCCTATCGCGAATTCTACGCGCCGCTGGACAATGCCAGCGCCGCGCCCAGCAGCCTGCCGCAAAGCCAGGGCGACATTCCGCCGTTGGGCTACGCCCTGGCCCAGCTCAAGGGTATCTACATCCTGGCCGAGAACGCCGTCGGCCTGGTGCTGGTGGACATGCACGCGGCCCATGAACGCATCATGTACGAGCGCCTCAAGGTGGCCATGGCCAGCGAAGGCCTGAGCGGCCAGCCGCTGCTGGTGCCGGAGTCGCTGGCGCTGAGCCAGCGCGAGGCCGACTGCGCCGAGGAGCACGCCCAGTGGTTCCAGCGCCTGGGCTTCGAGCTGCAGCGCCTGGGCCCCGAGACCCTGGCGATCCGCCAGATTCCTGCGCTGCTCAAGCAGGCCGAGGCCAACCGCCTGGTCCAGGACGTGCTCGCCGACCTCATGGAGTACGGCACCAGCGACCGTATCCAGGCGCACCTCAACGAGCTGCTCGGGACCATGGCCTGCCACGGCGCGGTGCGTGCCAACCGGCGTCTGGCCATCGCGGAAATGAACGCGCTGCTGCGCGACATGGAAAACACCGAGCGCAGCGGCCAGTGCAACCATGGTCGGCCGACCTGGACCCAGATGGGCCTGGACGACCTGGACAAGCTGTTCCTGCGGGGCCGATAAGATGAGCGCGAAACCCCCGGCGATATTCCTGATGGGCCCGACCGCGGCCGGCAAGACCGACCTGGCCATCGAGCTGACCAAGGTGCTGCCCTGCGAGCTGATCAGCGTTGACTCGGCCCTGGTCTACCGCGGCATGGACATCGGTACCGCGAAACCTTCCAAGGCGGTGCTGGCCGCCCACCCGCACCGGCTGATCGACATCATCGACCCGGCCGAAAGCTATTCGGCCAAGCGCTTCTGCACCGATGCCCTCGAAGCCATGGCCGAGATCACCGCGCGCGGCAAGATCCCGCTGCTGGTCGGCGGCACCATGCTTTATTACAAGGCGCTGGTCGAGGGCCTGGCCGACATGCCGGCCGCCGACCCTGCGGTGCGCGCCGAGCTCGAGGCCCAGGCCAGTACCCTGGGCCTGGCCGAGCTGCACCGCCAGCTGGCCGAAGTGGACCCGGAATCGGCCGCGCGTATCCATCCGAATGACCCGCAGCGGCTGATTCGCGCGCTTGAGGTGTACCGTGTCAGCGGCGAAAGCATGACCGCCCACCGGCAGCGTCAATTCGCGGAAAGTCGCGGCGCAGACGCAGGCGCGGACGGGCATTTGCCCTATACTGTCGCCAGCCTGGCGATAGCGCCTACAGATCGTCACATTTTGCATGAGCGAATTGCGTTACGATTTTCGCAGATGCTGGAACAGGGCTTCATCGACGAGGTCCGAACGCTGCGAGACAGAAGTGACTTGCACGCGGAGCTGCCGTCTATACGGGCAGTGGGATATCGGCAGGTCTGGGACTATCTCGACGGCAAGCTGTCTGAGAATGAGATGCGTGAACGCGGTATCATTGCCACGCGCCAGTTGGCCAAGCGCCAGTTCACCTGGTTGCGCGGCTGGCACGACGTCCACTGGCTGGATAGCCTGGCCTGCGACAATCTGTCCCGCACCTTGAAATACCTGGGGACCGTCTCCATATTGAGCTGAGTCCCTGCCAAATGCCGTCTATTCTTGCGAAGGGACGGCATAATTTATCGATTTTCTTGATTTTCTACTATTGATCCTTACAGGAGTGCGGCATATGTCAAAAGGGCATTCGCTACAAGACCCTTACTTGAACACCTTGAGAAAAGAAAAAGTCCCGGTTTCGATCTATCTGGTCAACGGGATCAAGCTGCAGGGCCAGATCGAATCCTTCGACCAGTTCGTTGTGCTGCTGAAGAACACCGTCAGCCAGATGGTCTACAAGCACGCCATTTCGACCGTCGTCCCTGCCCGTCCGGTTCGCCTGCCAAGCCCGACTGATGCCGATCACGGCGATAGCGAGCCAGGCAACGCTTGAAAGTAGGAGCCTGCATTGTTCTTTGAGCGCCACGGTGGTGGTGAGCGAGCGCTGCTCGTTCACTTGGAAGGTCAGAACCCTGAGGCGCGCGAAGACCCGCAGGAGTTTCAGGAGCTGGCGCTGTCGGCCGGAGCCGATATCGTCTCGCTGGTAACAGTGGCGCGGCATCAGCCCACCGCCAAGTTTCTGATCGGCAGTGGCAAGGTCGAGGAGCTACGCGACCTGGTCCATTCGGCCGAAGCCGACCTGGTGATTTTCAATCACACCCTCACGCCCAGCCAGGAACGCAACCTCGAACGTGTCTTCGAGTGCCGCGTGCTGGACCGTACCGGGCTGATTCTCGATATCTTCGCCCAGCGGGCGCGTACTCACGAAGGCAAGCTGCAGGTCGAACTGGCCCAGCTCGAGCACATGAGCACGCGGCTGGTGCGCGGCTGGACCCACCTTGAGCGGCAGAAGGGCGGTATCGGCTTGCGCGGCCCGGGCGAGACCCAGCTGGAAACCGACCGCCGACTGCTGCGGGTGCGCCTGCGCCAGATCAAGGCACGCCTGGAGAAGGTGCGCAGCCAGCGCGAGCAGGCCCGTCGCGGGCGCAAGCGCGCGGACATCCCGTCGGTGTCGCTGGTGGGCTACACCAACGCCGGCAAGTCGACCCTGTTCAACGCCCTTACCCAGTCCGAGGTGTATGCCGCCGACCAGCTGTTCGCCACCCTCGACCCGACCCTGCGCCGGCTCGAACTGGCCGACCTGGGGCCAATCGTGCTGGCCGACACCGTGGGCTTCATTCGCCACCTGCCGCACAAGCTGGTCGAGGCATTTCGGGCTACGCTCGAAGAGTCGAGCAACTCCGACCTGCTGCTGCACGTGATCGACGCCCATGAGCCCGAGCGCATGGAGCAGATCGAACAGGTACTGGCGGTGCTGGGCGAGATCGGCGCCGAGAGCTTGCCGATCCTCGAGGTGTATAACAAACTCGACCTGCTCGAGGATGTCGAGCCGCAGATCCAGCGCGATGCCGATGGCAAGCCGCAACGGGTCTGGGTATCGGCACGCGACGGACGCGGCCTGGAGCTGGTGGGCCAGGCGGTGGCCGAGTTGCTGGGGGACGACCTGTATGTCGGCACCCTGCGCCTGGAGCAGCGATTTGCCCGCTTGCGCGCGCAATTCTTTGCCCTGGGTGCCGTGCAGAGTGAAGAGCATGATGAAGAAGGGCGCAGCCTGCTGAGCGTGCGACTGCCCAGGGTCGAGCTGAATCGCCTGGTCAGCCGCGAAGGCATGGAGCCGCAAGTGTTTGTCGAGCAACACACTTTGCAATAAATGCCCGTCGAGGTCGGCGGGCAGCGGTGACAGGCATTCTGTAGCATTGGACGGCGCGCCGTGGGCGCGTCTTTGCTTTATCAGATGGAGAGCGCTATGGCTTGGAACGAGCCGGGTGGCAACTCGAACAATCAGGATCCCTGGGGCGGCCGCCGTAATGGTGGCGGCGGTGGTGGCGACAAGAAAGGTCCACCGGATCTGGACGAGGCCTTCCGCAAGCTGCAGGACAGCCTGAACGGCATGTTCGGCAGTGGCAAGAAACGCGGTGGCGGTGGTGACCGCAACATCGGCAAGGGTGGCAGCTTCGGCTTGCTGGGCATCGGCCTGGCGGTGCTGGCGGCGATCTGGCTGTACAACGCCGTGTACGTGGTGGACGAGCAGGAGCAGGCCGTGGTGCTGCGCTTCGGCAAGTACTACGAGACCGTCGGTCCCGGCCTGAATATCTATTTCCCGCCGATCGACCGCAAGTACATGGAGAACGTGACCCGCGAGCGGGCGTACACCAAGCAGGGGCAGATGCTCACCGAAGACGAGAACATCGTCGAAGTGCCGCTGACCGTGCAGTACCGCATCAGCAACCTGCAGGACTTCGTGCTCAACGTCGACCAGCCGGAAGTCAGCCTGCAGCATGCGACCGACAGTGCCCTGCGCCACGTGGTGGGTTCCACCTCGATGGACCAGGTGCTGACCGAAGGCCGCGAGCAGATGGCCGTGGACATCCGCGAGCGCCTGCAGCGCTTCCTCGACACCTACCGCACCGGTATCACCGTCACCCAGGTCAACGTACAGAGCGCGGCAGCTCCGCGTGAAGTGCAGGAAGCCTTCGACGACGTGATCCGTGCCCGTGAAGACGAGCAGCGGGCGCGCAACCAGGCCGAATCCTACGCCAATGGCGTGGTGCCGGAGGCCCGTGGCCAGGCGCAGCGCATCATCGAGGACGCCAACGGCTACCGCGACGAAGTCATCGCCCGCGCCAAGGGTGAGGCCGATCGCTTCAGCAAGCTGGTCACCGAGTACCGCAAGGCGCCGGAAGTCACGCGTCAGCGCCTGTACCTGGACACCATGCAGGAGGTTTACAGCAACGCCAGCAAGGTCCTGGTCACGGCCAAGGACGGGCAGAACAACCTGCTCTACCTGCCGCTGGACAAGATGGTCGAAGGCAGCCGCAGCAACCCGGCAGCGCCGGTCGGCAGCGTGTCGCCGTCGGTCAATGACGCCGCCGCGCGCGCTGCCCAGGACCTGCAACCACAACCGCCGCTGCGTTCCAGGGAGAGCCGCTGATGAGCAATAAATCGCTGTTCGCCCTGATTGGCGCCGTGGTGCTGGCGATCGTCGCCTGGAACTGCTTCTACATCGTCTCGCAAACTGAACGCGCGGTACTGCTGCAGTTCGGTCGCGTGGTCAAGGCCGATGTCCAGCCTGGCCTGCATGTGAAGGTGCCGTACGTGAACCAGGTGCGCAAGTTCGACGCCCGCCTGATGACCCTCGACGCCCCGACCCAGCGTTTCCTGACGCTGGAGAAGAAAGCCGTGATGGTCGATGCCTATGCCAAGTGGCGGGTGAAGGACGCCGAGCGTTTCTACACCGCGACCTCGGGCATGAAGCAGATCGCCGACGAGCGCCTGTCGCGTCGTCTGGAAAGCGGCCTGCGTGACCAGTTCGGTAAACGCACCCTGCACGAAGTGGTTTCCGGTGAACGTGACGCGCTGATGGCCGACATCACCGCTTCGCTGAACCGCATGGCCAGCAAGGAGCTGGGCATCGAGGTGGTCGACGTGCGCGTCAAGGCCATCGACCTGCCGAAGGAAGTCAACCGCAGCGTGTTCGACCGCATGAGCACCGAGCGTGAGCGTGAGGCCCGCGAGCACCGCGCCAAGGGTAACGAACTGGCCGAAGGTATTCGTGCCGACGCCGACCGTCAGCGCCGCGTGCTGCTGGCCGAAGCGTATCGTGAAGCGGAAGAGACCCGCGGTGATGGCGACGCCCAGGCGGCGGCCATCTATGCCAAGGCCTACACCCAGGACGCCGATTTCTACGCGTTCTACCGTAGCCTCAAGGCCTATCGCGAAAGCTTCTCCAGCAAGAGCGACGTGCTGGTCCTGGACGCGAAGAACGAGTTCTTCCGCTACCTGGACAAGAGCAAGCCCTGATGGCACCCGCATGAGGGAACGCCCCGTCTGGCAGCTAAAATGCCAGGCGGGGTGCATCCTGAATGAAAAGGGGTGTATGATGCGGCAGCCGGGAAATTCCCGGCTTTTTTGCGTCTGCAAGGTTGATTGGCCGCTGGCTTGTTGACGGTTTGGTCAGGACGCAAGGCAATTCGAGGGTATTGGCTACGGTGGTTGCGCTGGGATCGGTGCTGCCCGCTATTGTGCGCCAATGCCTGCTTTACTCACGGCTCGCCAGCTGGCAGGCCGCCCGGACCAGAGGGGAAATGGCGTAATGGCAACGGTAGACCGCTGGCTGCTGCCAGATGGCATCGAGGAAGTACTGCCACCTGAAGCCGCGCGCATCGAAATCGCGCGTCGCCAGGTGTTGGACCTGTTCCAGAGTTGGGGTTACGAACTGGTCGTCACGCCGCATATCGAGTACCTGGAGTCGCTGCTGACCGGCGCCGGCCAGGACCTGGACCAGCGCACCTTCAAGGTGGTCGACCCGCAGTCGGGCCGCCTGATGGGCTTCCGCGCCGACTTCACGCCGCAGGTGGCGCGTATCGACGCCCACACCCTGCGCCGTGAAGGGCCGAGCCGCCTGTGCTACGCCGGCAGCGTGCTGCACGCCCAGCCACGTGCCCTGTCCACCTCGCGCAGCCCGATCCAGCTGGGCGCCGAGCTGTACGGCGACGCCAGCCCGACCAGCGATGTCGAGGTCATCAGCCTGATGCTCGCCACGCTGCAGCTGACCGACGTGGCGGATGTGCACATGGACCTCGGCCACGTCGGTATCTACCGTGGCCTGGCCCGTGCCGCCAACCTGTCCGGCGCGGTCGAGCAGCAGTTGTTCGACGCCCTGCAGCGCAAGGCCGTCGATGAAGTACAGGCGCTCACCGCCGACCTGCCAAAGGACCTGGGCAACATGCTGCGTGCCCTGTGCGAGCTGTGCGGTGGCCGTGAAGTGCTGGCCGAGGCCCGCGTGCGCCTGGGCCGTGCCCCTGCCAGCGTGCTGGCGGCGCTGGACGACCTGTTGGCGATCGCCGACCGCCTGGCCGCGCGCTACCCGCAACTGCCGCTGTACTTCGACCTCGGCGAGCTGCGCGGTTACCACTACCACACCGGCGTGGTGTTCGCCGTGTTCGTCCCGGGCGAGGGGCAATCGATCGCCCAGGGCGGGCGCTACGACGACATCGGCGCCGATTTCGGCCGGGCCCGCCCGGCCACCGGTTTCTCCACGGATTTGAAGACCCTGGTCACACTGGGGCGAGCGGAGGTCGTATTGCCAGCTGGCGGCATCTGGATGCCCGACAGCAGCGATGCGGCCCTCTGGCAGATGGTCTGCCAGTTGCGCAACGAGGGCCAGCGTGTGGTCCAGGCCCTGCCTGGCCAGCCGCTGAGTGCTGCTCTCGAGGCGGATTGTGATCGGCAATTGATTCAGCAAGACGGGCGCTGGCAGGTTCTGCCGCTGACCCATTGAGATTCTGTGCCGGCAATGGGCCGGCAACCAAGTTTGCGTGAATGAGGACAAGTGTTATGGGTAAGAATGTCGTCGTCCTGGGCACCCAGTGGGGTGATGAGGGCAAAGGCAAGATCGTCGATCTGCTGACCGAACATGCTGCCGCCGTAGTGCGCTACCAAGGTGGCCACAACGCGGGTCACACCCTGGTGATCAACGGTGAGAAGACCGTTCTGCACCTGATTCCTTCGGGCATCCTGCGTGAAGGCGTACAGTGCCTGATCGGCAACGGCGTGGTCGTTGCGCCGGACGCCCTGATGCGTGAAATCACCAAGCTGGAAGAGAAGGGCGTGCCGGTGCGCGAGCGCCTGCGCATCAGCCCGGCCGCGCCGCTGATCCTGTCCTACCACGTGGCGCTGGACCAGGCCCGTGAGAAGGCCCGTGGCGAAGCCAAGATCGGCACCACCGGCCGTGGCATCGGCCCCGCCTACGAAGACAAGGTCGCCCGCCGTGGCCTGCGCGTCGGCGATCTGTTCCACCGCGAGCGTTTCGCCGCCAAGCTCGGTGAGCTGCTGGACTACCACAACTTCCAGCTGGTCAATTACTACAAAGAGCCGGCCATCGACTTCCAGCAGACCCTGGACGAGTGCATGGCCTACGCCGAGCAGCTCAAGCCGATGATGCTCGACGTCACCGCCGAGCTGCACAACCTGCGCCGCGCCGGCAAGGACATCATGTTCGAAGGCGCCCAGGGCTCGCTGCTGGACATCGACCACGGTACCTACCCGTACGTCACCAGCTCCAACACCACCGCCGGCGGCATCTCCACCGGTTCCGGCGTTGGCCCGATGTACCTGGACTACATCCTCGGCATCACCAAGGCCTACACCACCCGCGTCGGTTCCGGTCCGTTCCCGACCGAACTGTTCGACGAGACCGGCGCCACCCTGGCCAAGCGTGGCCACGAGTTCGGTTCGACCACCGGTCGTGCTCGTCGCTGCGGCTGGTTCGATGCCGTGATCCTGCGTCGCGCCATCGACGTCAACAGCATCTCGGGCATCTGCCTGACCAAGCTGGACGTGCTGGACGGCCTGGAGACCATCAACATCTGCGTGGGCTACAAGAACGAGAACGGCGCCGTCATCGATGCGCCTTCCGACGCCGACAGCTACATCGGCCTGGAGCCGGTGTACGAAGAAATGCCAGGCTGGAGCGAGTCGACCCTGGGCGTGAAAACCCTGGAAGAACTGCCAGCCGCCGCGCGCGCTTACATCAAGCGCATCGAGGAGCTGGTAGGTGCGCCGATCGATATCATCTCGACCGGCCCGGACCGCAACGAGACCATCGTGCTGCGTCATCCGTTCGCCTGATCAGCTACCCCGCTAGCTGACTGAACGCCGCGCCCCCGCAAGGAGGCGCGGCGTTTTCATGTGCGCAGCCCACGTGCGCACAAATGCCTTGCCTCGCGCTTTCCTTTGGCGTTTATGCCTGCTGCCTTCGGCACAACCCTTGCTGTAAGAAGTTTCTGTAGATGCCATCAAAGTAATGGCCCCAGAAACACGAGGGTTACAACGTGTCCGCCATCCTTTCACTGTTACGAAGCCGCCTGTTGCGGCCTGTGTTTGTTGCGCTTGGTATCGCTCTTCTGGTGCAGGTGCTGGTTGCCGTCGCACTGACACGGAGCACGGTCACCGCCCTGGAGGCCGACCTGGGCGAGCGCCTGGGTAACGACAGCCGGCAATTGGCCGCCGAGTTGGAGCAGGCCGGGCAGGATGTGCGCGCCGGCCTCGACAGCCTCTCGGCCAGTACGCGTCAGCGCCTGAGCGCGGGCCTGTCCAGCCGCCTGCACGACGAGCAGCAGCAATTGCGCGCCACCCTTGAACAGAACCTCAAGGACTCGGCCAACGACATGGCCGAGCTGCTGGCCTCGGTCGCGCCGCGGGCGATCTGGGACAACGACGTGCCGATGCTGTCGGACTTCGCCCGCCGCGCCCAGCGCAATCCCAACGTGTTGTTCGTGATCTACGACGATGCCCAGGGCCAGCACCTGACGCGCTACCTCAACCGGCAGAACCCGATCAACCAGGCGTTGATCGACAAGGGCCAGGGCGAGCGGGCGCTGGACAAGGTGCTCGATGCGGCGCGCAAAGACCCGTCGGTGTACTTCATCGAGGCGTCGATCAACCCCAATGGCGCCGAGATCGGCAAAGTGCTGATGGGGGTCTCCACGGCTGGAGTCGACAAGGAACTGCAGGCCCTGGACCTGCGCTTCAACGCGCTGATCGCCAGCGGTGAGCAACTGGTCGGCGACAGCCTGGTGGCCGCCGCTGCCGACAGTGGCAAGGCCCTGCGCGCGCGCCTGGAGACCGCGCAGAACAGCGCCACGGCGATGCAGGCCAATACCGCGCAGACCGTGCGCGATGCTGCCGCCGAGCTGCGCTGGCGGATTGGCCTGGGCCTGGTGCTGGTGGGCCTGGGCGTGCTGCTGGTGGTGGCCGTGGTGCTGGGTCGGCGGGTGCTCAGCAAGCTGCGCCTGTTGATCGCTGCGCTCAACGACCTGGCGGCAGGCGAAGGCGACCTGACCAAGCGCGTGACCCTGGACAGCCGCGACGAGATTGGCGACATGGCCTCGGCGGTGAACCGCTTCGTCGACAAGCTGCAGCCTATCGTCCGCGAGGCGGGCGAGGTGGCCCAGCGCACTGGCGTGGAAATCGGCGCCATGGCCCAGCGCAACGCCGGCGCCGATGCCGCCGCCGCGTTGCAGCGCGACGAGGTGGCGGCCAGCCTGCGTGACCTGTCGAGCATGGCGGACGAGGCCCAGGCCGAGAGCCAGGCGATGCAGGCGGCGTTGCAGCAGGTGGTCGATATTCGCCAGGCCACCGATGAGAACAGCCAGGCCACCACGCAGTTGGCGCGGCTGATCGAGAACCTGGCCGGCGAGGTGCAGACCGGCTCCCAGGTGATCGAGCGCCTGGCCCAGCAGAGCGAGCAGATCGAGGTGGTACTGACGGTGATCCATGGCATCGCCGAGCAGACCAACTTGCTGGCGCTCAATGCGGCCATCGAGGCGGCGCGGGCGGGGGAGACCGGGCGTGGCTTTGCCGTGGTGGCCGACGAGGTGCGGGCGCTGGCGAGCAAGACGCAGAGCTCGACTGGGGATATCCAGTCGCACATCGCTGCGCTGCAGCAAGGGGCCAAGGAGGCGGTGGCGACCATCAGCCAGGCTGGGCGCCAGGCCAGCGAAGGCTTGCTGGTGCTGCGTGACAACGAGCGGCGTCAGCAGTCGGTACAGGCAGCGGTGGAGCAGGTGCATGCGGCGATCGGCCTGGCCACCCGGGCGGCGGAGCAGCAGGCCAATGGCGCGCAGGCGGTGCGCGGGCGAGTGGAAACCATCCACACCCAGGCCGAGCGTTCGGCCGAGGTGGTGATGCAGACCACCGCCAGCAGCAAGGTGCTCGATGACCTGGCCGCGCAGTTGCGCGCCAGCCTGGGGCAGTTCAGGGCCTGAGGTTCGCCGGCAAGCCGGCTCCTGCACGAAACCCGTAGGAGCCGGCTTGCCGGCGAACAGGGGTGTCACGCCTTGTTCAGATACATCCGCGTGGTCAGCAGATACACCGGCAGCCCCGAGACCAGGATCAGCAACGCCGCATACGGCGCCGCCGCGGCGAACTCGACATTGGCGGTGTGCGCCCATACCTCGGTGGCCAGGGTGGTCATGCCGGTGGGGCTGAGCAGCAAGGTCGCGGTCAGCTCCTTCATCGCATCCAGGAACACCAGGGCGAAGGCCGCCGCCATCGCCGGGAAGATGATCGGCAGGGTGACCCGACAGAACGCCGCGAAGCTGCTCGCGCCCAGGGTTCGCGCCGCCTCTTCCAGGGTTGGCGAGGCCTTGTTCAGCGCCGTGCGCACCGGCGACTGGGCCAGCGGCAGGAACAGCAGGGCGTAGGCCAGGATCAGCAAGGCAGTGGTCTGGTACAGCGCCGGCACGTAGTGCAAGGCGAAGAACACCAGGGTCAGCGCGATCACCAGGCCGGGCAGGGCGTGCAGCAGGTATGGCAGGCGTTCGGCCCAGATCGCCAGGCGCCCCTTGTAGCGCACCACCAGGAAGCTGATCGGCAACGCCAGCAGCACGCAGAAGCCGGCGCCGCCCAGCGACACCGACAGCGAAGTGACCAGTGCCTTGCCGATGGCTGCAACCGGGAACGCCGCCGACGAGCCGACGCTCAGCCAGTAGCCGAGCATCGCCAGCGGAATGCCGCTGCCCAGCACCGCCAGTGCCAGGCAGAACAGCTGCCCCAGGGGCATCCAGCCGCCCAGGCGCAGCGGCTGGGCGCGGCGCGCCACACCTTGGCCGATGCGCACGTGGCGGGCCTTGCCGCGCACCCGCAGTTCCAGCCACAGCATCGCCAGGCACAGCGCCAGCAGCACGGCCGAAAGCATCGCGGCATTGGCGTTGCTGAACTCCAGCTCGAACTGCTGGTAGATCGCCGTGGTGAAGGTCTGCAAGCCGAGGATCGACAGCGCGCCGAACTCCACCAGCATGTGCAGGGCGATCAGCAGCGCGCCGCCGAGCATCGATGGCCACAGCAGCGGCAGGGTGATCTTGCGGAACACCCCCCAGCGACTGCAGCCCAGGGTGCGTGCCGACTCCTCGAGCGCGGTGTCGAGGTTGCGCAGGGTGGCGGCCACCGGCAGGAACACCAGTGGGTACTTGGACAGCGCCATCACCAGGATCGCCCCGCCGAGGCCTTCGAAGTCCGAGCTCAGCGACACCCAGGTGAAGCTGCTGACAAACGACGGCACGGCGAACGGCAGGCACAGCAGCACGCCCCACAGGCGCCGGCCTGGCAGGTCGCTGCGCTCCAGGAGCCAGGCCAGGGCCACGCCGACGACCAGGCACAGCAGGGTGACGCCGACCATCAGCAGCAGGGTGTTGCGCAGCAAGCCCCAGACGAACGGGCGCCAGAGCAGGCGCAGCGCTTCATGCCAGCCGGCGTCCCAGGCCTTGAGCCCGACATACAGCAAGGGCAGCACGCTCATGGCCACCAGGAACAGCACGGGCAGCACTACCCAGACGGATGGGCGTTTGCGCCGCGCAACGAAGCGAGCCAGGGCGGGCGAGGGCAGGGCGGCGGTCATCAGAGCAGGCCAACCTCACGTTCGAGCTCGATGGCCTCCTCGGCATTGCCCAGGTCGGCTGGCGAGATCTGCGGCGGGCGCAGTTCGTTGAACGGCTTCAGGCCGCGATCGGAGACCATGCCTTTGTGCAGTGGGTACTCGGCGGTGGTCTGGGTGATCACGCGCTGGCCCTCTTCACTGGCCATCCAGTTGAGCAGGGCCTGGGCTTGCTTGGGGTGCTTGCTGGCCTTGACCACCGCGGCGCCGGAAACGGTGACCAGGTTGCCGGCATCGCCATCGGCCAGGTAGTACAGCTTGGAATCCAGCTTGCCGCGCTCGCGCTCAAGGGCATACCAGTAGTAGTTGTTCACCAGCACTGCGGCCACTTCACCTTTTTCCACGGCTTTGAGGGCAACCATGTTGTTGGTGTAGGTCTTGCCGAACGCCTTCAGGCCGGTCAGCCATTCCTCGGTGGCTTCGCGTCCGTGCATCTTCAGGATGGCCACGGCCTGTTCCTGGAAGGCGCCGCTGGTGGGGACATAGCCGACGCGTCCGTCCCATTCGGGGTTGGCGAAATCCATCACCGTGGTCGGCAGGTCTTTCTCGTCGATCTTCTTCGGGTTGAACACCACGATGCGGGTGCGGGCGGTGATGCCCATCCAGGTGCCGTTGGCGCCTACATATTCCTTGGGCATCATGTTCGCGGTGGCGTCGTCGATCTTGGCCAGCAGGCCCAGCTCGCCGAGGTTGTTCAGCGGTGGCGATTCTTCGGTGTAGATGATGTCGGCCGGCGAGCGCGCGCCTTCCTCGATGATCTGGCTGGCCAGCTGGTTGCTGCTGCCCTTGCGGATATTGATGTGGATACCGGTCTTGGCCTCGTAGGCCTTGGCGATGGCTTCGCCGATTTCCTTGTGCTGGCCGTTGTACATCGTCAACGTGACGGGCTCGTCTGCCAGGGCGGCCGGAGCGCCGATCACCAGGCTCAGAACTGCAGCGGCCAGGGTGCGCATCAGCGGTTGCGGGCGGATCGTCATGCGGGTACTTCCTCGCTTACGGCTACATATTTGGAAACAATGGTAAACGAAATCGTTTCTCAAATGGGCGCATGACGGGAAATTCATGGGCAATGTAGGAGCGGCCTTGTGTCGCGAAAGGGGCGCACGGCGACCCCGGCGATTTGGTGTGCACGCAGAAACCGGGGGCCGCTGCGCGACCCTTTCGCAACACAAGGCCGCTCCTACAGGGGGGCGTTGGTTGCTTGCAAAAATCGCAGGCAAGAAAAAACCCACTAGCAAGCTAGTGGGTTTTTGTATGGTGCCCAGGAGAAGACTCGAACTTCCACGACCGTTAAGTCACTGATACCTGAAACCAGCGCGTCTACCAATTCCGCCACCTGGGCAAAGCTTTGCATCATCTGTCGAAGGCGACTATCGTACGCTTTCGCACAGTAGCAACAGATCCTTGGTCATCTGTCACTTGAAAATATTTGGTGCCCAGGAGAAGACTCGAACTTCCACGGCCGTTAAGCCACTGATACCTGAAACCAGCGCGTCTACCAATTCCGCCACCTGGGCACACCTTCGAGATAAAGAGGCTTTACAGCGTCGTTCATCTCTACTACAACTTCGGGGTTGTCCGTCGTTGTGGTGCGCACTATACGGACGCTCCTGATGCCTGTAAAGCCCCCGGTCGAAAAAAATCTCAAAAAATTCAACTTGTTGATTCCGCAGGCCGATTGTCGCTCACCGAACACCGTGGCGGGGCTGTCCAAGGCTGAGATTTCCGGTTTCAATACGCCTATGCCAGAATTCCTATCTATATACCCCAAGGTGAACCCCTTCTGATGGCCGATTGGCAATCCCTCGATCCCGAGGCCGCTCGCGAAGCGGAAAAATACGACAATCCTATTCCTAGCCGTGAGCTGATCCTGCAGCGCCTCGCCGACCGTGGCGAACCGGCTGCCCGCGAACAGCTGGCTGAAGAATTCGGTCTTTACGAAGAAGACCAGATCGAAGCCCTGCGCCGCCGCCTGCGCGCCATGGAGCGTGACGGTCAGCTTATCTACACCCGGCGCGGCACCTATGCCCCGGTGGACAAGCTCGACCTGATCTGCGGCCGTGTCTCCGGCCACCGCGATGGCTTCGGCTTCCTGATCCCCGACGACGGCAGCGAGGACCTGTTCCTCAGCCCGGCGCAGATGCGCCTGGTGTTCGACGGCGACCGTGGCCTGGCCCGGGTTTCCGGTGTCGATCGCCGTGGTCGCCGCGAAGGCGTGCTGGTGGAAGTCATCTCCCGCGCCCATGAAAGCGTGGTCGGCCGCTACTTCGAAGAAGGCGGCATTGGCTACGTGACCCCGGACAACCCGAAGATCCAGCAGGAAGTGCTGGTCACCGCCGGGCGCAACGGCGGAGCGAAGATCGGCCAGTTCGTGTCGATCAAGATCACCCACTGGCCCACTCCGCGCTTCCAGCCCCAGGGTGACGTGGTCGAGGTGATCGGCAACTACATGGCCCCGGGCATGGAGATCGACATCGCCCTGCGCAGCTACGACATCCCGCATGTCTGGCCCAAGGACGTGATCAAGGAAGCGCGCAAGTTCCGCTCGGAAGTCGAGGAGAAGGACAAGGAGAAGCGCATCGACCTGCGCCACCTGCCGTTCGTCACCATCGACGGCGAGGACGCCCGCGACTTCGACGACGCCGTCTACTGCGAACCCCTGGGCAAGCTGCGCCTGTTCTCCGGCGGCTGGCGCCTGTACGTGGCGATCGCCGACGTGTCCAGCTACGTGCGCCTGGGCTCGGCCCTGGACGTCGAGGCCCAGCAGCGCGGCAACTCGGTGTACTTCCCCGAGCGGGTGATCCCGATGCTGCCCGAGGAACTGTCCAACGGCCTGTGCTCGCTGAACCCGCACGTCGATCGCCTGGCCATGGTGTGCGAAATGACCATGAACAAGGCCGGCCAGATGGTCGACTACCAGTTCTACGAAGGCGTCATCCACTCCCATGCTCGCCTGACCTACAACAAGGTCAGCAGCATGCTCGAGCATGCCCGCACCCGCGAGGGCAAGGCGCTGCGCGAGGAGTACAAGGAGGTCCTGCCGGACCTGAAGAACCTGTACAACCTGTACAAGGTGCTGGTCGATGCCCGTCACACCCGTGGCGCCATCGATTTCGAAACGCAGGAAACCCGCATAATCTTCGGCGATGACCGCAAGATCGACGAAATTCGCCCGGCCGTGCGCAACGACGCCCACAAGCTGATCGAGGAATGCATGCTGGCGGCCAACGTCGCCACCGCCGAATTCCTGCAAAAGCACAACGTCCCCTCGCTGTACCGCGTGCACGACGGCCCGCCGCCGGAACGCCTGGAGAAACTGCGCGCCTTCCTCGGCGAGCTGGGCCTGACCCTGCACAAGGGCAAGGACCCGTCGCCCAAGGATTACCAGGCCCTGCTGGCGAGCATTGCCGGGCGCCCGGACTTCCACCTGATCCAGACCGTCATGCTGCGCTCGCTGAGCCAGGCGGTGTACAGCGTCGAGAACAACGGCCACTTCGGCCTGAACTACGAGGCCTACACCCACTTCACCTCGCCGATCCGTCGTTACCCGGACCTGCTGGTGCACCGCGCCATTCGCAGCGTGATCCGCTCCAAGGTCGACACCCCGCACGTCAAGCGTGCCGGTGCCATGAGCATCCCCAAGGCGCGTATCTACCCGTACGACGAGAACAGCCTGGAGCAGATGGGCGAGCAGTGCTCGATGACCGAGCGCCGCGCCGACGAGGCCACCCGCGACGTGGTCAACTGGCTCAAGTGCGAGTACATGCGCGACCGCGTGGGCGAAACCTTCCCTGGCGTGATCACTGCGGTGACCGGTTTTGGCCTGTTCATCGAGCTGACCGATATCTATGTCGAGGGCCTGGTGCACGTCAGCGCCTTGCCGGGTGACTACTACCACTTCGACCCGGTGCACCACCGCCTGTCGGGTGAGCGCAGCGGCCGCAGCTTCCGCCTGGGCGACACCGTGGAAGTCAAGGTCATGCGCGTCGACCTCGAGCAGCGCAAGATCGACTTCGAAATGTCCGAAGCCACGGTCAACGCGCCGGTCGGCCGCAAGCCTGCCGCCGCAGGTAAGGCCGTGGCCGGCAAGGCCGCGCCTGAAGCAGCCCCGGCGCCCGAGGCGAAGATCTCGCCCAAGCCGCGCAGCCGCAAGAGCGAGGCTGCCGAGGCGTACTTCCCGAAAGACGCCGTGCAGCGCAACGCCGAAGTGCGCAAGAGCCGCGAGATGAAAAAAGCCCTGATGGGCGAAGCGCGCCATGCCGGCAGCAAGCCGGAGAAGGGCGCCAAGGCGTCGGGCAAGACCAAGCATCGCAAGGGGCCGTCGAAGTCCGGCGCGCCACGTAAAGGCAAGAGCAAGCCATGAGTCAGCTGGAAAAGATCTACGGCGTGCATGCCGTCCAGGCACTGCTGCAACACCACCCCAAGCGGGTCAAGCAGATCTGGCTCTCCGAGGGGCGTAGCGAGCCGCGTATCCAGGCACTGCTGGAGCTGGCCGCGCAGAATCGCGTGCAGGTCGGCCAGGCCGAACGTCGCGAGCTCGACGCCTGGGTCGAGGGCGTGCACCAGGGCGTGGTCGCCGAGGTGAGTCCGAGCCAGGTGTGGGGCGAAGCGATGCTCGACGAGTTGCTCGAGCGCACCGAGACCCCGCCGCTGATCCTGGTGCTCGATGGCGTCACCGACCCGCACAACCTCGGCGCCTGCCTGCGCACCGCCGATGCTGCCGGCGCCACCGCCGTGGTGATCCCCAAGGACAAGTCGGCCACGCTCACCGGCGTGGTGCGCAAGGTCGCCTGCGGCGCCGCCGAGGTGATGCCGCTGGTGGCCGTGACCAACCTGTCCCGCACCCTGGAGAAACTCCAGCAGCGCGGGCTGTGGGTGGTCGGCACCGCCGGCGAGGCTGAGCAGGAAATCTACCAGCAGGACCTGACGGGCCCGCTGGTGATGATCATGGGCGCCGAAGGCAAGGGCATGCGTCGCCTGACCCGCGAGCACTGCGACTTCCTGGTCAAGCTGCCGATGGCCGGCAGCGTCAGCAGCCTGAACGTCTCGGTGGCCACCGGGGTGTGCCTGTTCGAGGCCGTGCGTCAGCGTCAGAAAACCTGAAAGCGGGCGTTATCTCTGTAGGAGCCGGCCTTGCCGGCGAGCACCGGCGTAGCCGGTGCCATGCCCTGTGCTGCCTGTTTCGCCAGCAATGGCTCCTACCAGAACGGCCGATGCCGGGTTGTTCAAATAATCGCCAATTACCTTGCTTGTCCCCGCGGCCTTCTCTACAATTGCGCCCCTTGCCGAGTTGGCAGGCGCGCATGCGCCTTCGCTCAGGGCAAGACATACAGTGTCATTCACTCCTTGTCTGACCAGATTGCTGGCAGACTACTAACCCGTAAGGAGCATTCATGCGTCATTACGAAATCATCTTCCTGGTTCACCCGGACCAGAGCGAGCAAGTCGGCGGCATGGTTGAGCGTTACACCAAGCTGATCGAAGAAGATGGTGGCAAGATCCACCGCCTGGAAGACTGGGGCCGCCGTCAGCTGGCCTACGCAATCAACAATGTTCACAAGGCTCACTACGTGATGCTGAACGTTGAGTGCACCGGCAAGGCCCTGGCCGAGCTGGAAGACAACTTCCGCTACAACGATGCCGTGATCCGTAACCTGGTCATCCGTCGCGACGAAGCCGTTACCGGCCCGTCCGAGATGCTCAAGGCCGAAGAGAACCGCAGCGAGCGCCGTGAGCGTCGTGAACGTCCTGAAAATGCTGATGGCGCCGATGGCGACGACAGCAATGACAGCGACAACAGCGACAACGCTGACGAGTAATCCACGGACCTTCTTGAGGAGCCAATCACATGGCACGTTTCTTCCGTCGTCGTAAATTCTGCCGCTTCACTGCTGAAGACGTGAAAGAGATCGACTTCAAAGATCTCAACACCCTGAAAGCTTACGTATCCGAAACCGGCAAGATCGTTCCAAGCCGCATCACCGGTACCAAAGCTCGTTATCAGCGTCAGCTGGCTACCGCTATCAAGCGCGCCCGCTTCCTGGCCCTGCTGCCCTACACCGACAGCCACGGCCGCTGAGACCGGGTCGTCGACTAGGTAGCAAGGGATACGCATGCGAGCGTTAGCTAGTTTCATCATGCGCGGTCGTGTGCAGGCCACCCTCGTGGTGGTCATCAGCGCGGTACTGCCGCTGCTGTTCTGGTTGAGTGCCGCCGCCGGGAGCCTGGTGTTCCTGCGGCGCGGGTTCAAGGATGCATCATCGGTCATCGCCTGGGGCCTTTTGCCCGGCGTGGCGATGTGGGTGTTCGGCGAGCCAAGCACCTTGCTGGTGTTTCTGGGGACGCTGGGGCTGGCCGCGCTATTGCGCGCCGAGCACAGTTGGGCCCGGATACTGCTGTCAAGCATCGTGCTGGCGCTGCTGTATGGCCTGGTCCTTGATGTGGTGCTGCGTGACACCTTCGAGGTGCTGGCCCAGGCGCTTGAAAAAGCCCTGCCGCAGTTCGAAGGCAAGCCGGTGCTGCCCGGTGAGCTGATCAGTCCGTTGCTGATCGCCTCCAGTGCGGTAATGCTGCAGTTGTTCAGTGTGCTGGCGTTGATGCTGGCGCGTTACTGGCAAGCGGCGTTGTACAACCCCGGTGGCTTCGGTCGCGAATTTCGCGAACTGCGGTTGCCGAAAGTGCCCATGCTGGCACTGGTGTCGCTGATGGTGCTGGGTCCGTTCCTCGGGCCGCAGTTCATCGTGCTGGCATCGGCCTCCAGCCTGGTGCTGCTGCTGGCAGCCATCGCCCTGGTTCATGGGCTGGTGGCGCAGGGGCGACTCGCCGGCTTCTGGCTGGTGGGGCTGTACGTGACGCTACCGCTGCTCATGCAGCTGATTTATCCGTTGCTCGTGGTTCTGGCCATTGTCGACAGCCTGATTGATTTTCGCGGTCGCAAGTCCCCTTCACAGGGTGACGACTCCGCGAACGGTGAAGGTTAAAAGTTAAGAGGTTTTACCAAATGGAACTGATCCTGCTGGAAAAAGTCGCCAACCTGGGCAACCTGGGCGACAAAGTAAACGTTAAGGCTGGTTACGGCCGTAACTACCTGCTGCCGTTCGGCAAGGCCACCGTTGCCAACGCCGCCAACCTGGCTGCGTTCGAAGAGCGCCGCGCCGAGCTGGAAAAAGCTGCAGCAGACAAGAAAGCTTCGGCTGAAAGCCGCGCTGCCCAACTGGCCGAGCTGGAAGTGACCATCACTGCCACCGCTGGCGACGAAGGCAAGCTGTTCGGCTCGATCGGCACCCACGACATCGCTGACGCCCTGACCGCCTCCGGCGTTGAAGTGGCCAAGGCTGAAGTTCGTCTGCCGAACGGCACCATCCGTCAGGTTGGCGAATACGACGTAGCCGTGCACCTGCACAGCGACGTCGAAGCCACCGTACGCGTGGTCGTCGTAGCTGCCTAAGCGGCTTTAATCGACTGGCCCCTGGTGGGTCAGGCGGTTAACATCGGGCACGGTCCTGTTTCCTACAGGCCGTGCCCTTTGTCTTTTTCATCTTCCAGAATTCTTTCGTGGCCATGAACGAGATCACTACCTCCGAACAGCTCGACCTGCAAACCGCTGCCCTGAAGGTGCCGCCGCATTCCATCGAGGCCGAACAGGCCGTGCTCGGTGGCCTGATGCTGGAGAACAGCGCCTGGGAGCGGGTGCTGGACCAGGTTTCGGACGGTGACTTCTATCGGCATGACCACCGCCTGATCTTCCGCGCCATCCACAAGCTGGCGGACCAGAACCAGCCGTTCGACGTGGTCACGTTGCACGAGCAGTTGGACAAGGAAGGCCTGTCGACCCAGGTCGGCGGCTTGGCCTACCTGGCCGAGCTGGCCAAGAACACCCCATCGGTGGCCAACATCAAGGCCTACGCCGCGATCATTCGCGAGCGGGCCACGCTGCGCCAACTGATCAGCATCAGCACCGACATCGCCGACAACGCCTTCAACCCGCAAGGGCGCAATGCCGAGGAGATCCTCGACGACGCCGAGCGGCAGATCTTCCAGATCGCCGAAGCGCGGCCGAAGACCGGCGGCCCGGTGGGGGTCAACGAGCTGTTGACCATGGCCATCGACCGCATCGATACGCTGTTCAATTCCGACAGCGACATCACCGGCATCTCCACCGGCTACACCGACCTGGACGAGAAGACCAGCGGCCTGCAGCCGGCCGACCTGATCATCGTGGCCGGCCGTCCGTCGATGGGCAAGACCACCTTCGCCATGAACCTGGTGGAAAACGCCGTGCTGCGCAGCGACAAGGTGGTGCTGGTGTTCTCCCTCGAGATGCCAGGTGAGTCGCTGGTCATGCGTATGCTCTCCTCGCTCGGGCGCATCGACCAGACCAAGGTGCGTTCCGGCCAGCTGGACGACGACGACTGGCCGCGCCTGACCTCGGCGGTGAACCTGCTCAACGACCGCAAGTTGTTCATCGACGATACCGCCGGCATCAGCCCGTCGGAAATGCGCGCGCGTACCCGGCGCCTGGCCCGTGAGCACGGCGAGATCGCCATGATCATGGTCGACTACCTGCAGTTGATGCAGATTCCAGGCTCTGCCGGTGACAACCGCACCAACGAGATTTCCGAGATCTCCCGCTCGTTGAAAGCCCTGGCCAAGGAGTTCAACTGCCCGGTGATCGCCCTGTCGCAGCTCAACCGCTCCCTGGAGCAACGCCCGAACAAACGCCCGGTGAACTCCGACTTGCGTGAATCCGGAGCGATCGAGCAGGACGCCGACGTGATCATGTTCGTCTACCGCGACGAGGTGTATCACCCCGAGACCGAGCACAAGGGCGTGGCCGAGATCATCATCGGCAAGCAGCGTAACGGCCCCATCGGCTTTATCCGCCTGGCGTTCATCGGCAAGTACACCCGCTTCGAGAACCTCGCGCCGGGCATGTACAACTTCGACGACGACGAATAAGCCACTGGCCGCTTCGCCGGCAAGCCGGCTCCTATGGGTGGATGCAGGAGCCGGCTGGTATCGCTCGCCCATGAATCCGACCACTATCGTCGGATTTGGTCAAAATTTGTGCTATATTCCGCGCCCGCGATTTTCCTGCACACCAGAACCGGTCACTGACATGCAAGCAGCCAAACCACTCTACGACTATCCCAAGTACTGGGCCGAATGCTTCGGGCCAGCGCCTTTCCTGCCCATGAGCAGGGAGGAGATGGATCAGCTCGGCTGGGATTCCTGCGACATCATCATCGTGACCGGGGATGCCTACGTCGACCATGCCTCGTTCGGCATGGCCATCATCGGCCGCCTGCTCGAAGCCCAGGGCTTTCGCGTAGGCATCATCGCCCAGCCCAACTGGCAGTCCAAAGACGACTTCATGAAGCTCGGCGAGCCGAACCTGTTCTTCGGCGTGGCGGCGGGCAACATGGACTCGATGATCAACCGCTACACCGCGGACAAGAAGATCCGTTCCGACGACGCCTACACCCCCGGCGGCCTGGCCGGCAAACGCCCGGATCGCGCCAGCCTGGTGTACAGCCAGCGCTGCAAGGAAGCCTACAAGCATGTGCCGATCGTGCTCGGTGGCATCGAGGCCTCGCTGCGCCGCATCGCCCACTATGACTACTGGCAGGACAAGGTCCGCCACTCGATCCTGATCGATGCCAGCGCCGACATCCTGCTGTATGGCAACGCCGAGCGCGCCATCGTCGAGGTGGCCCAGCGCCTGTCCCAGGGCGAGCGTATCGAAAGCATCACCGATATTCGCGGCACCGCCTTCGTGCGCCGTGACACCCCCGAAGGCTGGTTCGAGATCGACTCCACCCGCATCGACCGCCCGGGCCGGGTCGACAAGATCATCAACCCCTACGTGAACACCCAGGACACCCAGGCCTGCGCCATCGAGCAGGCCAAGGGCGACCAGCAAGACCCCAACGAAGCCAAGGTGGTGCAGATCCTCGACAGCCCGAGCGTGACCCGCGAGAAATCGGTCATCCGCCTGCCGTCGTTCGAGAAGGTGCGCAACGACCCGGTGCTCTATGCCCACGCCAACCGCGTGCTGCACCTGGAAACCAACCCGGGCAACGCCCGCGCCCTGGTGCAGAAGCATGGCGAGGTGGATGTGTGGTTCAACCCGCCACCCATTCCCATGACCACCGAGGAAATGGACTACGTTTTCGGCATGCCGTACGCGCGCGTCCCGCACCCGGCCTATGGCAAGGAGCGCATCCCGGCCTACGAGATGATCCGCTTCTCGGTCAACATCATGCGTGGCTGCTTCGGTGGCTGCACCTTCTGCTCGATCACCGAGCACGAAGGGCGGATCATCCAGAACCGTTCGCACGAGTCGATCCTGCACGAGATCGAGGAGATGCGCGACAAGGTGCCGGGCTTCACCGGCGTGGTCTCCGACCTTGGCGGGCCGACCGCCAACATGTACCGCATCGCCTGCAAGAGCCATGACATCGAAAAGCACTGCCGCAAGCCGTCGTGCGTGTTCCCGGGCATCTGCGAGAACCTCAACACCGACCACAGCTCGCTGATCGAGCTGTACCGCAAGGCCCGTGCCCTGCCGGGGGTGAAGAAGATCCTGATCGCCTCGGGCCTGCGCTACGACCTGGCGGTGGAATCGCCGGAGTACGTGCGCGAGCTGGTTACCCACCACGTCGGTGGCTACCTGAAGATTGCCCCGGAACACACCGAGCGTGGTCCGCTGGACAAGATGATGAAGCCGGGGATCGGCACCTACGACCGCTTCAAGCGCATGTTCGAGAAGTTCTCGAAAGAGGCGGGCAAGGAGCAGTACCTGATCCCGTACTTCATCGCCGCCCACCCGGGCACCACCGACGAAGACATGATGAACCTGGCCCTGTGGCTCAAGGGCAACGGCTTCCGCGCCGACCAGGTGCAGGCGTTCTACCCTTCGCCCATGGCCTCGGCCACGGCCATGTACCACTCGGGCAAGAACCCGCTGCGCAAGGTCACCTACAAGAGCGAAGGGGTTCAGATCGTCAAGAGCGAGGAGCAGCGCCGCCTGCACAAGGCGTTCTTGCGCTACCACGACCCGAAGGGCTGGCCGATGCTGCGTGAGGCGCTGCAGCGCATGGGCCGTGCCGACCTGATCGGGCCGGGCAAGCACCAGCTGATCCCGCTGCACCAGCCTGCGACCGACAGTTACCAGAGTGCCCGGCGCAAGAACTCGACCCCGGCCGGTAGCCACAAGGTGGGCAAGGACCAGAAGATCCTCACCCAGCACACCGGCCTGCCGCCACGCGCCAGCGATGGCAGCAAGCCGTGGGACAAGCGCGAGAAGGCCAAGGCCGAGGCATTCGCCCGCAACCAGCAGGCGGCCAAGGAACGCAAGGAGGCGGCCAAGGGTGGCAAGGGCAAGAAGCCGCGCCAGCCTGTCATTCCGCGTTGATTGAT
The DNA here is from genome assembly GCF_024126635.1 of Pseudomonas sp. VA159-2. Taxonomy (NCBI): domain Bacteria; kingdom Pseudomonadati; phylum Pseudomonadota; class Gammaproteobacteria; order Pseudomonadales; family Pseudomonadaceae; genus Pseudomonas; species Pseudomonas sp. VA159-2. Next base: position 28,813 of record NZ_JAMYBV010000013.1, read on the forward strand.
CTTTCACGGGACCGCAAAGCGGTCCCGGGATATCAGCGTTCAATCAGGCTGCTTGTCGACCCACTTCGGCAGCACCGGCGACTCGAACCGATCCATCCCCTCCAGCAGCTCATCCGCCTGCTGCCCAAGCAACAGCATCGCCCGGTGCTGCGGCCGCACGAAGCCCTCTTCGACGATATGGTCGAGGAACCCGCCGAGCTTTTCATAGAACCCATTCACATCCAGTAGCCCCAGCGGCTTGGCGTGATACCCCAGTTGCCCCCAGGTCCATACCTCGAACAGTTCCTCCAGCGTGCCCAGGCCACCCGGCAGGGCGATGAAGGCGTCGCTGAGCTCGGCCATGCGCGCCTTGCGCGCATGCATGCCGTCCACCACTTCCAGGCGGGTCAGGCCCTTGTGGCCGATCTCGGCGTTCATCAGGCTCTGCGGAATGATGCCGATGACTTCGCCACCAGCGGCCAGCGCGGCATCGGCGACGGTGCCCATCAGGCCGACCGCGCCACCGCCGTAGACCAGGGTCAGGCCACGGCGGGCGATGACTTGGCCAAGGGCCACGGCGGCTTCGCGATAGGCGGGGTTGGCACCGATGCTGGCGCCGCAGAAGACACAAACGGAACGTACAGGCATTGCTTATCTCCCTTTACATGCGCGCACAGGGTAAGGCGCATGCCTGTCGGTTCCAAGGGGGAGATCACTCGGGGCGGGCGAACTCGCAGATGGCGCCACTGGCGCCGTGGGCGTAGGCGGCAAGCAGGCTGTTCATGAAGCTGGAAAGGGACATTTCATTCAACTCCTAAATGAGAGGTTGTCCCATCGTCTATCAAGAGGGCATGATGTGCACTTTGATTGGTTGTATACAATCCATTGAACAAATCTACTGTCTGGCCACTTGACACCCCTTGACCCACATCAGGTACGGGCGTCCGGTTTTCAGGCAGTCTCGCAATTGATAAAACCCTGCCAAGGAGATTCATGATGTTTGCGAAAGCTGTAGCGGTATCCCTGCTGACCCTCGCCAGCGCCTCGGTCTTTGCTGCCGACTGCAAGGTGACTGTCGACTCCACCGACCAGATGTCGTTCAACACCAAGGAATTCACCATCGACAAGAGCTGCAAGACCGTCGAGATCGAACTGACCCACGGTGGCAGCCTGCCGAAGAATGTCATGGGCCATAACCTGGTGATCAGCAAGACCGCCGACATGCAGGCCATCGCCACCGAAGGCATGTCCCAGGGCCTGGACAAGGACTACATCAAGGCCGACAACGCCGCGATCATCGGCCACACCAAGATGATCGGCGCCGGCGAGAAAGACACCATCAAGCTGGACACTGCCAAGCTGGAAGCCGGTGGTGACTACAGCTTCTTCTGCACCTTCCCGGGCCACATCTCGATGATGAAAGGCAAGGTTGTCGTCAAGTAAGATTGGCTGAGCAGGGGAGGGCTTTGCCCTCCTTTCGCGACACAAGGCCGCTCCCACAGGGAAATGTGATCCCCTGTGGGAGCGGCCTTGTGTCGCGAAAGGGCTGCGTAGCAGCCCCATTGGCCTCAAGGGGCGAACGGCAACTCGCGCTTGTGCTGGGTCTTGCGGTAGGTGGCGACGATGATGTCGAACGCCTCCTGGCTCACCGGCTGCCCATGCAGGAACGCATCGATCTGCTGGTAGGTCACGCCGTGTGACGCCTCGTCCGGCTTGCCCGGCTCGAGGTCTTCCAGATCCGCGGTCGGAACTTTCTCCACCAGCGATTCCGGTGCGCCAAAAGTGCGCGCAATAGCCCGCACCTGATTTTTCACCAGCCCGCTCAGCGGCGCCAGGTCGCAGGCCCCATCACCGAACTTGGTAAAGAAGCCCATCACCGCCTCGGCGGCGTGGTCGGTGCCGATCACCAGGCCCGCGCGGGCGCCGGCGACCGTGTACTGGGCGACCATGCGCATGCGCGCCTTGACGTTGCCGACGACGAAGTCCACCAGGTTCGGCGAGCCGTGCTTCAGTTCCTCGACTTCCGCCGCCAGGGCCTTTACCGCCGGGGCGATGTCGATGGTATGCACCTCGTCGGCCTTGATCACCTCCAGGCAGGCCTGGGCGTCGTGCTCGTCGTGCTGCACGTGGTATGGCAGGCGCACGGCGATGAAGGTGTAGGCCTTGTCGCCGGTCTCGGCGCGCAGCTCGTTGATGGCGCGCTGGGCCAACAGGGCGGCGGTCAGCGAATCGACACCGCCGCTGATGCCCAGCACCAGGGTCTTGAGCCGGGCATTGGCCAGGCAGTCCTTGATGAAGGCCACACGCCGGGCGACTTCCGTCTCCAGCGCGGCGGCATCGGCGAACGGCGGCTGCACCTTGAGGGCCTGGGCAATCTCTTGCTGTACGGCTTGCATGGGTTACTCCTTGCTGGGGACTTTGAATACGTGACGCAGGTAGGCGACGAAGTTGGCGTCGCGGCACTGGGTCTTGGCGGCTTCGTCGGAGATCTTCGCCACCGGCGAGCCGTTGCAGTCGGTCATTTTCAGCACGATGCTCATTGGCGCCACGCCCGGGATATCGCAGGTCAGGTTGGTGCCGATGCCGAAGCTGACGTTGATGCGACCGCGCAGGGCGCGGAAGATTTCCAGCGAACGGGTCAGGTTCAGGCCGTCGGAGAACACCAGGGTCTTGGTCATCGGGTCGATGCCGAGCTTCTGGTAATGGGCGATGGCCTTTTCCGCCCACTGTACCGGGTCGCCCGAGTCGTGGCGCAGGCCGTCGAACAGCTTGGCGAAGTACAGGTCGAAGTCGCGCAGGAAGGCATCCATGGTGATGCAGTCTGTCAGGGCGATGCCGAGCAGGCCGCGATACTCGCGGACCCAGCAGTCCAGCGCGGCGATCTGGCTGTCGATCAGCCGTGGGCCGAGTTGCTGGTGGGCCATGATCCATTCGTGGGCCATGGTGCCCAGCGGCTTGATGTCCAGCTTCCAGGCCAGGTCGACGTTGCTGGTGCCAACGAAGCGCCCCGGGAAGTCATCGCGCAACACCTGCACCACCTCGGCCTGGACCCGGCTGGAGAAGCGCCGACGGGTGCCGAAGTCAGCCACTTGCAACTCGGCCAGCTCGTCGGCGCTGGCATGGGCGCGCAGCCAGTCGAACTTGCGGTGCAGCTGGTCGCGGGCTTCGCTCAGGCGCATGCGCGGATGCAGCTGGCGGTTGCGCACCTCGCTGATGATCGCCAGCAACGGCACCTCGAACAGGATCACATGCAGCCATGGGCCTTTCAGGCGCAGGAACAGCTGGTCGTTGTCGATGCCGATGCGCACGTAGCGCAGGTTGAAGCGGAACAGGCGCAGGAAGCGCAGGAAGTCTGGCTTGAGGAAGCTGATGCGCTCGAGGAAGGCCAGCTGGCCGTCATCCAGGGTGAGCTCGGCGAGCCGCTCGAGCTGGTGGCGGATCTCGCCCAGGTAGGGGCGCAGGTCCTCGCCGTTGCGGCAGCGAAACTCCCATTCGACGTCGGCGTCCGGGTAGTTGTGCAGCACGGCCTGCATCATCGTCAGTTTGTAGAAGTCGGTGTCGAGCAGGTTGTGCACGATGCGCTCGGCGAATGCGCTCTCGCTCATCAGGGGGAAGCTCCAGGGCGGGCAATGGTGGGTATTGTGCCAGCCTTTGCGGCTTTGATGTGCCTCTTCGCCGGCAAGCCGGCGCCACAGGCAACCTGCAGCAGGTGGCCGAGCAGGTAGTTTTCCGTGCACCCGCTAGCCTTCAAACAGTGCTCCCTGTAGCAGTCGCGCACCAGTGGTGTGCAGTTCGGTGACGTCCGCTGTTACAGCGTGGTTGCACGTTAACACTTGCCAGGGTTGCAATGATGGCACTCGACGGTTGCTCCTTGTCTAGGCGTGTCGGTGGCGCTTGCCTCATGGCAGACGGTTGCACGCTCAATAAAGAAAAGGCCGCCGGTCGCATCCCCGCGCCCGTCACAGTGTGTTTTCCCAGAAGACAAATCCAATGGCACGGCCCTTGCTCGGAGCACAGGGCTGAGAAGTTGTAGTGCCAACCAAAAAAAATACTCTAGGAGCACCACCTCATGTCGCAGACGTTTTACAAGAAAGGTTTCCTGGCCCTGGCCGTGGCCACGGCCCTGGGTGTTTCTTCGTATGTTCAGGCCGACATCAAGATCGGCGTCGCGGGCCCGATGACCGGGGCCAACGCAGCGTTTGGCGAGCAGTACATGAAAGGTGCGCAGGCCGCGGCCGATGTGATCAACAAGGCCGGTGGCGTGAATGGCGAGAAGATCGTCCTGGTCAAGGGCGATGACGCCTGCGAGCCCAAGCAGGCCGTGGCCGTGGCCAACCGCCTGGTCGACCAGGACAAGGTGAGCGGCGTGGTCGGCCACTTCTGTTCCTCCAACACCATCCCCGCTTCCGAGGTCTACGACGAGGCTGGCGTGATCGCCATCACCCCTGGTTCGACCAACCCGCAGGTCACCGAGCGCGGCCTGAACGCCATGTTCCGCATGTGTGGCCGTGACGACCAGCAGGGCATCGTCGCCGGCAACTACATCGTCGACGTGCTCAAGGGCAAGAAAGTGGTGGTGCTGCACGACAAGGACACCTATGGCCAGGGCCTGGCCGACGCGACCAAGGCGCAGCTGGAGAAGCGTGGCGTCAAACCGGTGCTGTACGAAGGCCTGACCCGCGGCGAGAAAGACTTCAGCGCCGTGGTCACCAAGATCCGCGCCGCCGGTGCCGATGTCGTCTACTTCGGCGGCCTGCACCCCGAGGCCGGCCCGCTGGTGCGCCAACTGCGCGAACAGGGCCTGAAGGACGTGGCGTTCATGTCCGACGATGGCATCGTCACCGACGAACTGGTGGCCACCGCTGGCGGCGCCCAGTACACCAACGGCGTGTACATGACCTTCGGCGCCGACCCGCGCCTGCTGCCCGACAGCAAGGCGGTGGTCGAGGAGTTCCGCAAGAACGGCACCGAGCCGGAAGGCTACACCCTGTACGCCTATGCCTCGGTCCAGGCCCTGGCCGCCGCGTTCAACGGCGCCAAGTCGAACAAGGGCGAAGACGCCGCCAAGTGGCTCAAGGCCAACCCGGTCAAGACGGTCATGGGCGAGAAGAAGTGGGACAGCAAGGGCGACCTGACCGTCTCCGACTACGTGGTCTACCAGTGGGATGCCAACGGCAAGTACCACCAGCTGGAAAAACAACAATAACAACGGCCCGCGGCCCGGGCGCGCGACGCTCCGGGCCGCTGCCCCGCGGTACCTGTCATTGTCAGTAGATGTGCACAGTTCTGCGCTGCGAGGGCCGCTGCATCCGGGCCCTGCGTGGTCGGCGCTCGTGCAATCTCAATCAGGTGAGATTGCGTTATGGATGGTATTTTCCTGCAGCAACTGGTCAACGGCCTGACCCTCGGGTCGGTCTACGGCCTGATCGCCATCGGCTACACAATGGTCTATGGCATCATCGGCATGATCAACTTCGCGCACGGCGAGGTGTACATGATCTCCGCGTACCTGGCGGCGATCAGCCTGGCATTGCTGGCCTATTTCGGCATCGAGTCGTTTCCGCTGCTGATGCTCGGCACGCTGTTGTTCACCGTCGTCGTCACCGGCGTCTATGGCTTCACCATCGAACGCATCGCCTACAAACCCCTGCGCAACTCCACCCGCCTGGCGCCCTTGATCAGCGCCATCGGCATTTCGCTGATCCTGCAGAACTACGCGCAGATCAGCCAGGGCGCCCGCCAGCAAGGCGTGCCGACCCTGCTCGAAGGGGCCATGCGCGTCGAGGTGGGCACAGGCTTCGTGCAACTGACCTACACCAAGATCTTCATTCTCGTGGCCGCCTTCGTCGGCATGGGCCTGCTCACCTACGTGATCAAGTACACCAAGCTCGGACGCATGTGCCGGGCCACCCAGCAAGACCGCAAGATGGCCTCGATCCTGGGCATCAACACCGACCGGGTGATTTCCTACGTGTTCGTCATCGGTGCGGTGATGGCCGCCCTGGCTGGGGTGCTGATCACCATGAACTACGGCACCTTCGACTTCTACGCCGGCTTCATCATCGGCATCAAGGCGTTCACCGCCGCGGTGCTCGGCGGCATCGGCTCGCTGCCGGGGGCCATGCTCGGCGGGATCATCCTGGGGATCTCCGAGTCGCTGTTCTCGGGCATGATCAACTCCGACTACAAGGACGTGTTCAGCTTCTCGCTGCTGGTGATCATCCTCATCTTCCGTCCACAAGGCCTGCTGGGCCGCCCACTCGTGGCTAAGGTGTGAACATGTCTGTTGCCAATACTGCCCAAGCTACACAAACCAAGAGTTTCGACCTCAAGCGCAGCCTGATCGAAACGGTCGTCGCCGGCCTGCTGGCGCTGATCGTGTTCGGCCCGGTGGTCGGCGTGGTGCTCGACGGCTACAGCTTCAACGCCCAACCCGCGCGCGTGGCCTGGCTGGTCGGCGCGGTGATGCTGGGGCGCTTCGTGCTCAGCCTGTTCCTGCAGACCGCCGCCGGCCAGCGCATCCAGCAAGGCTTCGACAGCGGCGGCTCCGGCGTGCATGTGCTGGCGCCCAACTACAAGACGCGGCTGCGCTACATCATCCCGGCGTTGATCGTGATCGCCATCGTGTTCCCGATCTTCGCCAACAAGTACCTGCTGACGGTGGTCATCCTCGGCCTGATCTACGTGCTGCTGGGCCTGGGCCTGAACATCGTGGTGGGCCTGGCCGGCCTGCTCGACCTTGGCTACGTGGCGTTCTACGCCATCGGCGCCTACGGCCTGGCGCTGGGCTACCAGTACCTGGGCCTGGGCTTCTGGAGCGTACTGCCACTGGCGGCCATCGCCGCGGCGCTGGCCGGATGCATACTCGGCTTCCCGGTGCTACGGATGCATGGCGACTACCTGGCCATCGTTACCCTGGGCTTCGGCGAGATCATCCGCCTGGTGCTGAACAACTGGCTGTCGTTCACCGGCGGCCCCAATGGCATGCCGGCGCCGGCGCCGACCTTCCTGGGCCTGGAGTTCGGCCGCCGGGCCAAGGACGGCGGGGTGCCGATCCATGAGTTCTTCGGCTTCGAATACAACGCCAACCTCAAGTTCGTGTTCATCTACGCGGTGCTGTTCCTGGTGGTACTGGCGGTGCTGTACATCAAGCACCGGTTGACCCGCATGCCGGTGGGCCGTGCCTGGGAAGCGCTGCGCGAAGACGAGATCGCTTGCCGTTCGATGGGCCTGAACCATGTGCTGGTCAAGCTCTCGGCGTTCACCCTCGGGGCTTCCACCGCGGGCCTGGCTGGGGTGTTCTTCGCCACCTACCAGGGCTTCGTCAACCCGTCGTCGTTCACCTTCTTCGAGTCGGCGCTGATCCTGGCCATCGTCGTGCTCGGCGGCATGGGTTCGACCGTGGGTGTGGTGATCGCCGCCTTCGTGCTGACCGTGGCGCCGGAGCTGCTGCGCAGCTTCTCGGAATACCGGGTGCTGCTGTTCGGCGTGCTGATGGTGCTGATGATGATCTGGCGACCACGGGGGCTGATCCGCATCAGCCGTACCGGCGTGGTCCCGCGTAAAGGAGTGGCGCCATGAGCGACGAAATCATTCTGTCGGTCGATAACCTGATGATGCAGTTCGGTGGGATCAAGGCGCTCAGCGATGTCAGCCTGAAAGTGAAGCGCAACCAGATCTTCGCCCTGATCGGCCCCAACGGCGCCGGCAAGACCACCGTGTTCAACTGCCTGACCGGCTTCTACAAGGCCAGTGGCGGACGCATCGAGCTGAACGTGCGCGGCAGCACCACCAATGTCATCCAACTGCTGGGCGAACGCTTCCAGGCGGTGGACTTCGTGTCCCCGGCACGCTTCGCCAACCGCCTGTACTACAAGATGTTCGGCGGCACCCACCTGGTGAACCGCGCAGGTCTTGCGCGGACGTTCCAGAACATCCGCCTGTTCAAGGAAATGTCGGTGGTGGAGAACCTGCTGGTGGCCCAGCACATGTGGGTCAACCGCAACCTGCTGGCCGGGGTGCTCAATACCCCCGGCTACCGCAAGGCCGAGAGCGACGCGCTGGACCATGCCTTCTACTGGCTGGAGGTGGTCGACCTGGTGGACTGCGCCAACCGCCTGGCCGGCGAGCTGTCGTATGGCCAGCAGCGGCGCCTGGAAATCGCCCGGGCCATGTGCACCCGGCCGAAGATCATCTGCCTGGACGAGCCGGCCGCCGGCCTCAACCCCCAGGAAACCGAGGCGCTCAGCCGCATGATCCGCGTGCTGCGCGACGAGCACGACATCACCGTGGTGCTGATCGAGCACGACATGGGCATGGTCATGAGCATCTCGGACCATATCGTCGTGCTCGACCACGGCAACGTGATCGCCGAGGGCGCGCCACAGGACATCCGCAACAACCCGACGGTGATCGCCGCCTACCTGGGTGCCGACGAAGAGGAACTGGTATGAGTGCACCCATTCTCGAGCTGAAGGACCTGGACGTGTTCTACGGGCCGATCCAGGCGCTGAAGAAGGTCTCGATGCACATCGACGAGGGCGAGACGGTGAGCCTGATCGGCGCCAACGGCGCGGGCAAGTCGACCCTGCTGATGTCGATCTTCGGCCAGCCGCGGGCGGCGTCCGGGCAGATCGTCTACCGCGGCACCGACATCACCCGCAAGTCGTCGCACTACATCGCCTCCAACGGCATCGCCCAGTCCCCGGAAGGGCGCCGGGTGTTCCCCGACATGACCGTCGAGGAAAACCTGATGATGGGCACCATTCCCATTGGCGACAAGCACGCCGATGCCGACATGCAGCGCATGTACGAGCTGTTCCCACGGCTCAAGGAGCGGCGTAACCAGCGGGCGATGACCATGTCCGGCGGTGAGCAGCAGATGCTGGCGATTGCCCGGGCGTTGATGAGCCGGCCCAAGCTGCTGCTGCTCGACGAGCCGTCGCTGGGGCTGGCGCCGATCGTGGTCAAGCAGATCTTCGCGACCCTGCGCGAGCTGGCGCAGACCGGCATGACCATCTTCCTGGTCGAGCAGAACGCCAACCATGCGCTGAAGCTGTCGGACCGCGCCTACGTGATGGTCAACGGGCAGATCCGCATGACCGGTACCGGGCAGGAGCTGCTGGTCAACGAGGAGGTGCGCAGCGCCTATCTGGGCGGGCACTGAGGATTAAGCACGGCCTTTGTAGGAGCGGCCGTGTGTCGCGATTGGGCGGCGAAGCGGCCCCGGCGATTTTGTATGATGCCGACGTCTTGGGGCCGCTTCGCGGCCCAATCGCGACACAAGGCCGCTCCTACAGGGAATCGCGGCGCCTGGCAACATGTGGACAACTTGTCGCATATCTTTCTTGAAACACTCCACAAGCCCGCTGCAAACCCTTGTTTCCACAGGTGGAAAACTTTCCACCGATTATGTGGAACCGCCTGTGGAAAACATGGTGGCATCTCTCTGTATCCCTTGATTATCAAAGCCTGTGGTGACCTGTGTGTTTTTTGATCAGGTGCCCTTCAGGGCTAGTTGCACGGGCTATTTTCGGCCATTCGGCACTGCTGCACAGCCTTGCCAAATCCTGTGGATAACTCTGTGCAAAAACCTTGGACAGAGCGCCGCAGGCGGCATGTTTGAAAGCCTTCGGCCATCATGCGCTGTTCTGCGCTGCAGCCCTGGGTTCCCCTGGCCCGACGAGTTGCCCCCAATCCATGGGGAAAGCCTTGTGGATAAGATGCGCATAGCCTTGTGAAACCCGCCTATTGCGGGGGTTCTGCACAGCTGCTCAGTTTTTGCTCAGTGCGGGAAACGGTTGTCGGCAAGCCGCGCGTTGGGCATGCTGCGAGGCCTGCAAAAAGGCAACCCACCGCTAAGGAAAGGAGAAGAGCATGACGTCCACCGTATTCATCACTGGCGCGACTTCCGGTTTCGGTGAGGCCACCGCCCGCCGGTTCGCCGACGCCGGCTGGAAACTGGTGCTCACCGGTCGACGCAAGGAGCGTCTGGATGCGCTGTGCGAAGAGCTTTCGGCCAAGACCGAAGTGCACGGCCTGGTGGTCGATGTGCGTGATCGCCAGGCGATGGAGGCCGCCATCGCCAGCCTGCCGCCAAGCTTCGACAAGCTCCAGGGCCTGGTCAACAACGCCGGCCTGGCGCTGGGCGTCGATGCCGCGCAGAACTGCAGCCTGGACGACTGGGAAACCATGGTCGACACCAACATCAAGGGCCTGATGTACACCACCCGCCTGCTGCTGCCACGGCTGATCGCCCATGGGCGCGGCGCGTCGATCCTCAACGTCGGTTCGGTGGCGGGCAACTATCCGTACCCGGGCGCCAACGTCTATGGCGGCACCAAGGCCTTCGTCGGCCAGTTCTCGCTGAGCTTGCGCTGCGACCTGCGCGGCACCGGGGTACGGGTGAGCAACATCGAGCCTGGGTTGTGCGAAAGCGAGTTCTCGCTGGTGCGCTTCGGCGGCGACCAGGCCAAGTACGATGCGACTTATGCCGGTGCCGAGCCGATCCAGCCGCAGGATATCGCCGAGACCATCTTCTGGATCCTCAACCAGCCGGCGCACATCAACATCAACAGCCTCGAGCTGATGCCGGTGAGCCAGGACTGGGCTGGGTTCTCCATCGACCGGTCGGCCAAGGGCTGATACGAGGGCGTCTGTACCGGCACGCCCGCCCTTGTAGGAGCGGCCTTGTGTCGCGAAAGGGCTGCGCAGCAGCCCCAGGATTACAGCGCAAACGCACACATTGCTGGGGCTGCTTTGCAGCCCTTTCGCGACACAAGGCCGCTCCTACAAGGCGATTACTTCAGGCCAGGCGCTGCAAGCCTTCCAGGCAGGTCGCCAGGTGATAAGGGGTGGTCGAAGGCATGTCGTGACGGCTCACTGCTCCGGCGCCATCCCGGCACTCATGCCAGCCGCCTTCATGCAGGAACCGCGACGCCAGCGCCTGAAGCTGCGCCAGCAACTTCGCTTCGCTGTCCGGCCGCAAGGCCAGCGCCCGCACGTATTCGGCTTGCGCCCAGATCCGCTGGGTCGCGTCGATGACCTTGCCGTTCACATCGAGCATCGCCAGCACCGCCGAATCCTTCACCCCAGCCTGTTCGGCATAGTCGAAGCCGCGGCTGATCGAGGCATGCAACGCACCGCCGCGCAGCAGCGGCGAGGTGTCCAGCAAGTAGAACCATTCGAACTGGTGGCCTGGCTCGAACCAGTTATCCACAGCCCCGCGTGGCTTCTCCAGCATCAGCCCGTGGGCCGGGTCGATGAACTGCGCCTGCAAGGCGTCGCACAGTTGCAGCAGTGCCTGGCGCACTGGCTCGTCCTCACGCACGGCCAGCACCTGCAAGAAGGCTTCGGCCAGGTGCATCTGCGGGTTCTGCAGCGGCCCGCTGCCCAGGTCCGCCCAGTCTTCGCCGAGGCTGGCCTCGTACAGGCCGTCGTCGCGGGCGAACTGCCCGGCGATCACTTCCAGCGCGCCATTGAGCGTGGCTTCGACCAACCCGTCGCCGACCTTGCCCCAGTAGTGGGCGCAGGCGAAGACGATGAAGGCGTGGGTGTAGAGGTCCTTGCGCCGGTCCAGCGGCTTGCCCTGGGCGTCGATGCTGTAGAACCAGCCGCCGTGCTCGGCGTCATGGAAATGCTTTTGCAGCGAGCGCAACAGCGCTGCCGCGCGCTGCGCCGCGCCCGGTTGCTCGATGCGGCTGCTGAACAGGTACAGCTGGCGGGCGCAGGCCATGGCCCGGTAGCGCTGCACGGGCAGGGGCCGGTGCTCGGCGTCGAGGGCCTCGAAGGGCAGGGCCATGTCGGCGTTCCAGCCAGGCCCCTGCCACAGCGGCACGATGCGCTCGGCGAAATGCTGGCGGAAACGGGTCAATGCAGGGCAGGGGTCGGACATGGTGACGCTCGTGACGGTCGGGCAGGGCGCCATGGTAGCAGAAGTGGCCAGCGGTTCGTTCCACACGATCCTGTTGGGCAACAGCGTCAGCCTGGATTGCCCAGCCCCTGCCAGTGCCGCGCGCCGACGAAGATGAAGCGCAACTGCTGGGTGATCTTTTCCTGCGCGCTCATGGCCTGTGGATCGGCCGGGTCGTTGCTGTCGATCAGCTCCGGCAGGGTGGCGAACACGGTCTTGACCACCAGGTCGGCCATTACCGTCAGGGCGGCGCCGTCCAGGTGCTGCCAGCGCGGCATGCGCGCAAGGTCGGTGGCCAGGTCCGAGCTGATGTCCTGGCGCAGGCGGGCGATGGCCTGGCGCACCGCTTGCGAGCCGCCGTATTGCTCGCGGGCGAGGAACAGGAACTGCGCGCGGTGGGCGGTGACCACATCGAGGAAGATGCGCACCGAGGCGTCGGTGATGCCGCCCAGCTCGAATTCGTTGTGGCGCACCAGGCGGATGGTCTGGCGGAAGGTGGTGTCGACCTCGGCCACCAGGGCCAGGCCCAAGGCGTCCATGTCGGGGAAGTGGCGATAGAAACCGGTGGGCACGATGCCAGCGGCCTTGGCCACCTCACGCAGGCTGATACTGCCAAAGCCTCGGCCGCTCTCCATGAGCTGGCAGGCGGCATCCAGCAGGGCCTGGCGGGTTTGCAGCTTCTGTTCGGCGCGCGGCAGCATGGGGCAGGGTTCTTTGACTGTACGGCCTGCGATTGTGGATAAAAAAACGAAGCCCGGTCAATGGACCGGGCTGGGAGGGGAGCAGGCGCAGCGGGGCGGGTTGTTGTTTTCGGCCATGGCGATCAGCTCACGCGGCTGTGTTCGAGCAGACGATCCGAGCCACCTTCGGCCACGCGGTTGTTACGTTCGTTCAGGCGCTCTGCGCCACCCTCGGCGACACGGTTGCTGCGTTCGATCAGGCGATCCGAGCCACCTTCGGCGACACGGTTGCTGCGTTCGATCAGGCGATCGGAGCCCCCTTCGGCGACACGGTTGTTGCGTTCGATCAGGCGGTCCGAGCCCCCTTCGGCCACGCGGCCTGCGCGTTCTTGCAGGCGTTCGGCGCCACCTTCTGCCAAGGTGTTCAGCGGTTGCGCGACAGTGGCTGCGCTGGAGCGCGATTCGGCGTTCAGGTGCTGGTCGGCGGCCGGCAGGGCAAAAGCGTTGGCAGCAAGGATAGACAGGGTCAGGCTCAGCAGCAGATGGCGTTTCATGATTCGGTGCTCCTCTCGGGGGCTGGAAAGTGGGTACGGAGCCAATGCTACGCTCGGTAACTGCAGAGAGAAGTTCATCAGGATAATGGTAACAATCGACGCGATTGATACTGAATGGCAGGCGCTCTGGTTCAATGTTTACAGGCCTTTCCCAAGAAAGTGGCACGCCAATGACCCGGTAACAAAGGCGATCGCCACCGACCAAAAGTTGAGAAAGACGTCAGGAAAAACCTGGTTATCATGGCCTGCGGATTAAACCCGACGGGTTTTCATCAGTCCGACATAATGAGTGCCAGTATCGCGCCGCCCTTGTGCCATGCAGTCAGGAGAATCCCGCAATGACGCGCCCTGCCAGAATCCTCGTCTGGACCTTCGCCACCCTCGTCACCCTGCTGGCGATCCTGGTGGTGGTCATCGCCACCTTCGACTGGAACCGCGTCAAGCCGCTGCTCAACGAGAAAGTTTCCCAGGCCCTGCACCGCCCCTTCGCCATCAACGGCAACCTTGCCGTGCATTGGCGCACCGAGCCCGAGGAGGGCGGCTGGCGGGCCTTCGTGCCCTGGCCGCACTTCACCGCCGAAGACCTCAGCCTGGGCAACCCCGAGTGGCTCAAGGAACCGCGCATGGTGGGCCTGGAGCGGGTGGAGTTTCGCCTGGCGCCGCTGCCGTTGATCGTCCAGCGCATCAGCATTCCGCGGATCGACCTGGTCAAGCCCGTTGCCAGCCTGACCCGGTTGGCCGACGGCCGGGCCAACTGGGTGTTCGACTTCGGGCCCAAGGACGAGAACCAGGCACCCTCCAGCTGGGAGCTGGATATCGGCGCCATCGGTTTCGACCAGGGCAACATCAGCTTCGACGACCAGACCCTCAAGACCCGCATGAAGGTCCAGGTGGACCCCTTGGGCAAACCGGTGCCGTTCAGCGACATCGTCGGCAAGGCCCGCGCCGAAAAGGCCGGCAAGGCCCAGGACTATGCCTTCGGCCTCAAGGCCCAGGGTCGCTACAAGGACCAGGCGGTGGCCGGCACCGGCAAGATCGGCGGCCTGCTGGCGCTGCAGGACGCCAGCCAGCCATTCCCGCTGCAGGCCGACGTGCGCATTGGCGATACCCATGTCGCCCTTGCCGGTACCCTGACCGACCCCCGCAACCTGGGTGCCCTCGACCTGCGCCTGAAACTCTCCGGCAGCAGCCTGGGCAACCTCTACCCGCTGACCGGCGTGACCCTGCCCGACACCCCACCCTACGCCACCGACGGCCACCTGAGCGCCAACCTGCATGCCGCCGAGGGCGCGCATTTCCGCTATGAAGGCTTCAACGGCAAGATCGGCGACAGTGATATCCACGGCGACCTGACCTTCGTCGCCAGCCAGCCCCGACCGAAACTGTCCGGCAACCTGGTTTCCAATCAATTGCTGTTCAAGGACCTGGCACCGCTGATCGGCGCCGACTCCAACGCCGAGCAGAAGGCCCGCGGTGGGGCCAGCAAGCAGCCGGCCAACAAGGTGTTGCCGGTAGAGGCGTTCCGCACCGAGCGCTGGCGGGCGATGGATGCCGACGTGACCTTTGCCGGCAAGCGCATCGTGCACAGCGAGAAGCTGCCATTCAACGACCTGTCGGCCCATGTGATCCTCGAGGACGGCCTGCTGCGTCTTGAGCCGCTGCGCTTCGGCGTGGCCGGGGGCAATCTTGACTCCAACATCCGCCTGGACGGGCGCAGCATGCCGATGCAGGGGCGGGCCCAGCTGACCGCGCGCGGCTTCAAGCTCAAGCAGCTGTTCCCCAGCTTCGCGCCCATGCAGACCAGTTTCGGCGAGCTCAATGGCGACGCCGACATCACGGGCCGGGGCAACTCGGTGGCGGCGTTGCTCGGCACCGCCAACGGTGACCTGCGCCTGTTGATCAACGATGGCGCGATCAGCCGCAGCCTGATGGAAATCGCCGGGCTCAACGTTGGCAACTACGTGATCGGCAAGTTGTTCGGTGACGAAGAGGTGAAGATCAATTGCGCGGCGGCCGATGTCGGCATCAAGGAGGGCTTGGCCACTACCCGCTTGTTCGTGTTCGATACCGAGAACGCGATCATCTACATCAACGGCACGGCCAATTTCGCCAGCGAGCAGTTGGATTTGAAGATCACCCCGGAATCGAAAGGCCTGCGCTTGTTCTCGCTGCGTTCACCGTTGTATGTGCGCGGGCCGTTCGCCAAGCCGAGCGCCGGGGTGCAGGCCGTGCCGCTGGCATTGCGCGGGGCCGGGATGGTAGCCCTGGGCGTGGTGGCCGGGCCGGCGGCAGGGCTGCTGGCGCTGATCGCGCCGAGCAGCGGCGATGCGCCCAACCAGTGCACGCCGTTGTTGCAGCAGATGCGCGCCGGCAAGGCGCCGGCGGCGGTGAAGGGCAAGAAATAGGGCCGCTTTGCGGCCCTTTCGCGACGCAAGGCCGCTCTCACACAAGTTACCCGATCCCTTGCAATCACAACCCCTGCAACAGGTCGGACATATCGTCGGCGTGCTCTTCTTCCTGGGCCAGGATGTCCTCGAAGATGCGCCGAGTGGTCGGGTCCTTGTCGCCGATGTACTGGATGATCTCGCGGTAGCTGTCGATGGCGATGCGCTCGGCCACCAGGTCCTCCAGCACCATCTCCTTCAACGAATTGCCCGCCACGTACTGGGCGTGGGAATTCTTTGTCAGGTTGTCCGGGTTGAAGTCCGGCTCGCCGCCGAGTTGCACGATGCGCTCGGCCAGCTTGTCGGCGTGCTCGGCTTCCTGGTTGGCATGCTCGAGGAACTCCTCGGCGGCGACGCTGGCCTTGATGCCGCTGGCCATGAAGTAGTGGCGCTTGTAGCGCAGCACGCAAACCAGCTCGGTGGCCAGCGATTCGTTGAGCAGGCGCAGGATCTTCTCGCGGTCGGCGTGATAACCCTCGGTCACCGCGCCTTGCTCGACATGCTGGCGGGCGCGTTCGCGCAGGGTCTTCACATCGGTCAGTTCAACGCTCATGTTCATCTCCGAAACGATCAGGGTGGTCATGGGGTGTCATGCGCCGTGCACGGCGTCGCTGTCTTGTTGGCGTTGCTTGCAGGTCTTGAAGCCCTTGGCATCGACGTGGCCGGTGGCGTCGAAGCGTACGTAGTAGGGCTGCTGGTGGCCGTCGCGGTTGAGGATGTAGTCGTTGCAGGTGCCGCCGTGGGGCAGGTCGATCACGTTCGACGGGCTGCCGCCGATGGCGATGACCTTCTGCATGGTCATGCCATGCTCGACCTGCTTGACCAGCGGTTCGTCGCGGTAGGTGACGTAGTCCACCGGGTTTTCCGGGCGGCTGCCGCAGGCGGCCAGGGTGGCGCTCGCCAGAAGGATGGCCAGGGTCTGCTTGTACATGGTCCCGCTCCTTGCTCAGGGTCTGTTCTGCTTGGAACCGCACGGCGCGCCGGGAGTTCGATTGCGAATGACCCGGGGCGCGCTGTAGTGTGGGGCGCTCGTCCACGGAAGAGGGCAAGGCTGATGAGTCAGGAGCTGGCCACGCGTTATCCACTGGTGCTGGTGCCGGGCATGCTCGGCTTCGTGCGGGCGCTGCTGTACCCCTACTGGTTCGGCATCGTGCCGGCGTTGCGCCGGGGCGGCGCGCAGGTGTTCCCGGTGCAGGTGTCGCCGCTGCATTCCAGCGAGGTGCGCGGCGAGCAGCTCTTGATCATCATCGAGGACATCTGCCGCCGAACAGGGGCCGAGAAGGTCAACCTGATCGGCCACAGCCAGGGCGCGCTCAGTGCCCGCTATGCGGCGGCGAAGCGGCCAGGCCGGGTGGCCTCGGTGACCTCGGTGGCTGGCCCCAACCATGGCTCGGAGCTGGCCGACCATCTCGAACACACGGCACCGGGGGACTCGGCCCGGGGGCGTATCCTCAAGGCGATTCTGCATGGCCTGGCGGTAGTGCTGGGCTGGCTGGAGACCGGCTGGCGCCGGGATCCGCTGCCGATCGACGTGCACGCCTCGCACCAGTCGCTGACCCGCGCCGGGGTGGCGCTGTTCAACCAGGCTTATCCACAGGGGCTGCCCGAGGTGTGGGGCGGTGAGGGGCCGGCCGAGGTGAACGGCGTGCGCTACTACTCCTGGTCAGGCACCTTGCAGCCGGGGCGCACCGACCAGGGGCTGAACCGCTTCGACGGCAGCAACTACTTCTGCCGCTTGTTCTCCCGCAGCTTTGTCAGGGAGAAGGGGCAGTGCGATGGCATGGTCGGGCGCTTCAGCTCGCACTTGGGCCAGGTGATTGGTGACGACTATCCGCTTGATCACCTGGATATCGTCAACCAGTCATTAGGCGCGGTCGGCAAGGGCGCCGAGCCGGTGCGGCTGTTCACCGAACACGCCGCGCGGCTCAAGGCTGCGGGGCTGTGAGAAGCCTGGGGCTGCTTCGCGGCCCTTTCGCGACACGAGGCCGCTCCTACAGGGGATTGCGTTGGTCTGTGAGAGCGGCCTTGGGTTGCGAAAGGAGCGCGTAGCGCTCCCCGGGTGCTAACGCCGTACCGGCGTGGTCCAGCGCTCGGCCAGCAGTACCCCGACCAAGGTCAACAGGCCGCCGACCAGGTGATAACTGGCCAACTGCTCATCCAGCACTGCCGCAGCAATCACCGCCGTGACCACCGGCAGCAAGTTGAAGAACAGCGTGGTGCGGCTTGGCCCCAAGCGGTGCACGGCTTGCATCCACAGCAACGGCGCCACCATCGAGGCGAGCACGCAGGCATACAGCACCAGGCCCAGGTTCTGGCCGTTCAGGCCTGTCTTGGGCGACAGCACGAACAACGGCAGCAGCACCAGGATCGCCACCAGCACTTGCAGGTACAGCAGTTGCAGCGGCGGCAGGCGCAGTTGCCATTTCTTCAGCAGGAAGCTGTACAGCGCATAGGCCAGGGTGGCCACCAGCATCAGCAGGTCGCCGCCGTTCAAGCCCTGGTGCAGCAGCGTCGCCGGCTGCCCGGCCGAGACCACCTCGAGCACGCCGATGAACGACACCAGCGCACCCAGCAGCGCGCCGTAGCTCAGGCGCTGGCCGAGCCAGGCGATGGACAGCGCCAGCGACATCAGCGGCATCAGCGAAAGGATGATGCCCATGTTGGTGGCGCTGGTGATGCCCGCAGCAAAGTAGGCCAGGCTCTGGTAGATGGCCATGCCCAGCACGCCGAGGACGAACACCTTGCCCAGGTGCGGGCGGATCGCCGCGCGGTTGCGCCAGACCTTGGGCAGCAGGAACGGGGTGAACAGCAGGCCGGCCAGCAGCCAGCGGTAGAAGCCGATCTCGGCGGGGAAGATGGCACCGGCGGACATCTTGGTGACCACGGTGTTGCCGGCCCAGATGAGGATGGCCAGAAGGGGAAAGAGGTAGTTCATGTTGCACAGGTTCTCGGTAAGGCGGGAGTTCCTGGGGGCTGCTTTGCAGCCCTTTCGCGACACAAGGCCGGTCCTACAGGGGATGCGCTCTTCAGTAGGAGCGGCCTTGTGTCGCGAAAGGACCGCAAGGCGGTCCCAGGCAGGCGATGATTATCGTCTGTCTGTTAGTAAGCCTATACTTCCATCCAGACAACCTACCCCGCGAAGCAGACAGCATGGCCCGCAAATTCCTCGACATCCCCCGTTTCGACCAACTGCCGGCCCCGGTGTACTTCCGCTACGACGAGTTCGGCGCCGACACCCACAGCGCCCCCCATCGCCATCCCTGGGGCCAGCTCAACTATGCCTCACACGGCCTGATGCACCTGGATGTCGAAGGCCAGCGCTTCATCTCGCCGCCGCACTACGCGGTGTGGGTGCCGCCGGACGCCGAGCATGGTAGCTACAACCCCCAGGCCATCGTCTACCGCTCGGTGTACCTGGACCGCAGCCTGTGCGCCGAGCTGCCGCGCCAGGCCTGCAGCCTGCTGACCAGCGATATCCTCAGGGCGATCCTCGGCGACTTCGCCCGCCGCGACCTCAAGGTCGCCCAGGACGCGCGCGACCAGCGCCTGGTACAGGTGCTCATCGACCAGTTGCACCAGATCCCGACCCAGACCTGCTACCTGCCGTTCGCCCGCAGCGATGGCCTGCGCCAGGTGCTCGAGGCGTTGCATGTCGAGCCCGGCGACAACCGCCCGCTGGCCGACTGGGCCGCCCAGGTGCACGTCAGCGAGCGCACCTTGGCGCGCCACTGCCTGCGCGAACTGGGCATGAGCTTTGGCGAATGGCGCCTGCGCCTGCGTTTCCTGCGAGCCATCGAGGCGCTGGAGGCAGGCTTGCCGATCCAGGCCATCGCCTTCGACCTCGGCTACAGCAGCGCCTCGGCCTTCATCGCCATGTTCCAGCGCCAGGCCCACTGCACGCCGGAGCAGTACCGGCGGCAAGCGCGGACAGAAATGTAAGAATTGTTGTCTACACTCTGCTCGACGACCGCGCATCGGGCGCGGGAACAAGGAGACCACTCCATGAAGCTGCTGCACGTACCCCTGCTGGTGTTGGGCATGTTGATCGCCGGGCAAGGATTCGCCGCCACCGCGCAACAGGAAAAGATGAAGACCTGCAACGCCGACGCCACCGCCAAGGCCCTCAAGGGCGACGAGCGCAAGGCGTTCATGAGCACCTGCCTGAAGAAGAGCCAGCCGGCCACCCAGCAGGAGAAGATGAAGACCTGCAACGCCGACGCCACCACCAAGGCGCTCAAGGGCGACGAGCGCAAGGCCTACATGAGCGACTGCCTGAAGAAGAAATGACCTGCGCCTATGCCTCTGCCAGGAAGGCTGGCAGACTGCGGGTCTTTCCGCTGTCTGCCGTCGAGGCTGTATGACCTTCACCCCCCGCCAGATCACCCTTGCCAGCCTGCTCATCGTCGTCGCCGGGCTGTTGCTGGCGCTGCCGCTGAAACTGCTGCCGAGCCTGCTTGCCGGCCTGCTGGTGTTCGAGCTGGTCAACATGCTCACTCCGCGCCTGCAGCCGCTGATCGCCGGGCAACGCGCGCGCTGGCTGGCGGTGGCGCTGCTCGGCACCCTGGTGGTGAGCACGCTGACGTTGCTGATCGCCGGCGCCTTCAGTTTCCTTTTGCACGAGGCCGAAAACCCGGGGGCCTCGCTGGACAAGTTCATGGCCCTGGTCGAGCGCGCCCGTGGCCAGTTGCCGCCGTTCATCGACGCCTACCTGCCGGCCAGCGCCGCCGAGTTCAAGGTGGCCATCGGCGATTGGCTCAAGAGCCACCTGAGCGAACTGCAACTGGTGGGCAAGGGCATGGCGCACATGTTCGTGACCTTGTTGATCGGCATGATCCTCGGCGCCATCGTCGCCTTGCAGCGCATCCCCGACGTGTCACGGCGCAAGCCGCTGGCCGCGGCGCTGTTCGAGCGCCTGAGCCTGTTGGTGCAGGCGTTTCGCAACATCGTCTTCGCGCAGATCAAGATCTCGCTGCTCAACACCCTGTTCACCGGCGTGTTCCTGGCCGTGGTGCTGCCGCTGTTCGGCGTGCACCTGCCGCTGACCAAGACCCTGATCGTGCTGACCTTCCTGCTCGGGCTGCTGCCGGTGATCGGCAACCTGATGTCCAACACCCTGATCACCATCGTCGGCTTGTCGCTGTCGATCTGGGTGGCGATGGCGGCGCTGGGCTACCTGATCGTGATCCACAAGGTCGAGTACTTCCTCAACGCGCGGATCGTCGGTGGGCAGATCAGCGCCAAGGCCTGGGAGCTGTTGCTGGCGATGCTGGTGTTCGAGGCGGCGTTCGGCTTGCCGGGGGTGGTGGCGGGGCCGATCTATTACGCCTACCTGAAGAGTGAGCTGAAGCGGGCGGAGCTGGTTTGATCCTGTTCGCCGGCAAGCCGGCTCCTACGCTATACGTGTAGGAGCCGGCTTGCCGGCGAACACCGGCGTAGCCGGTGCCATCCACCGCGGCGCCTGGTTCGCCAGCAAGCTGGCTCCTGCAGGACGGGAGCCTCAGGCGGCGCCGTAACGCTTGCGCGCCTCGATGGCCAATCCGCTGCCGATGCTGCCGAAGATATTGCCTTCCACATGCCGCGCATTGGGCAGCATCGCCGCCACGCTGTTGCGCAGCGCCGGAATGCCGCTGGAACCACCGGTGAAGAACACCGTGTCCACCTGCCCCTCGCTCACGCCGGCCTTGGCCAGCAGCTCGCTGACGCTGCCGCGCACCCGCTCCAGTAGCCCGTCGATGGCCTCCTCGAACAGCACCCGGGTCAGCTCGGCCGACAGCTGCGGCTCGATCCGGCCAAAGTCGATGCTCCGGCTGTCGCGCTCGGTCAGTTCGATCTTGCTGGCCTCCACCTCCATCGCCAACCAATGCCCGGCGCGCTGTTCGATCAGGTTGAACAGGCGGTCGATGCCAAGGGTGTCCTCGATGTCGTAGCGCATGCTGCTCAGGGCCAACTGCGATTTCTGCGAGTACAGGGCGTTGATGGTGTGCCAGGTGGCCAGGTTGAGGTGGTAGCTGGTGGGCATCAGCGCGCCGCTCTTCATCCGGCTGCCGTAGCCGAACAGCGGCATCACGCCCTGCAGGCTCAGTTGCTTGTCGAAGTCGGTGCCGCCGATGTGCACGCCGCCGGTGGCGAGGATGTCGTCCTGGCGCTCGGCCACCTGGTGGCGCTCGGGCGACAGGCGGATCAGGGTAAAGTCCGAGGTACCACCGCCGATATCGACGATGAGCACCAGCTCTTCGCGGCTGATGCCCGACTCGTAGTCGAACGCCGCGGCGATCGGCTCGTACTGGAACGACACGTCCTTGAAGCCGATCTTGCGCGCCACGTCGGCCAAGGTGTCCTCGGCCTCCTGGTCGGCGGCGGGGTCTTCGTCGACGAAGAACACCGGGCGGCCCAGCACCACCTGCTCGAACTCACGGCCGGCATCGGCTTCGGCGCGTTTTTTCAGCTCGCCGATGAACATGCCCAGCAGGTCCTTGAACGGCAGGGCACTGCCCAGCACGCTGGTGTCGTGCTTGATCAGCTTGGAGCCCAGCAGGCTCTTGAGCGAGCGCATCAGGCGGCCTTCGTAGCCCTCCAGGTACTCGTGCAGGGCCAGGCGGCCATATACCGGGCGACGCTCCTCGATGTTGAAGAAGACCACCGAGGGCAGGGTGATCTTGCCGTCTTCCAGGGCGATCAGCGATTCGACGCCCGGGCGGTGCCAGCCGACCGTGGAGTTGGAGGTGCCGAAGTCGATGCCGAGGGCGCGGGCCGGGGATACGTCAGACATGAGGAGTGCTTCCGGAGGCAAAACGGCCGCGCAGTTTATGCCGTTCTGCGGCTAAATCAAGACCGGCCGTCTGCGATAGCGCAACCCCGGATGCACCTTGAAAGGCTATGCTTGACCCCAATCTTCAGTAGCAATACGCACATTCACATCGGTGATCCCCAGATGGACTTCAAAGACTACTACAAGATACTCGGCGTCGAGGCGAGCGCGGACGACAAGGCGATCAAGGCCGCGTACCGCAAGCTTGCGCGCAAGTATCACCCCGACGTCAGCAAGGAGCGTGACGCCGAGGACAAATTCAAGGAGGCCAACGAGGCCTACGAAGTGCTGGGCGACAAGGACAAGCGCGCCGAGTACGACGAGATCCGCAAGTATGGCGGCCAGCATGGCCGGCCGTTCCAGGCGCCACCCGGCTGGGAGTCGCGCGGCGGCGCTGCTGGCGGCTTCGAGGGCGGCGATTTCTCCGACTTTTTCAGCTCGATCTTCGGCGCCCGGGGCGGCAACCCTTTCGGCGGCGGTGGCCGGCAACAACGCAGTGCCGGCAGGCGGGGGCAGGACGTGGAGCTTGAACTGGCGGTGTTCCTCGAAGAGACCCTGAACAAGGAATCCAAGCAGATCAGCTTCCAGGTGCCGCAGACCAATGCCGCCGGGCAGCGCACCGGCTTCACCACGAAAACGCTGAACGTGAAGATCCCCGCCGGGGTGACCGACGGCGAGCGCATCCGCCTCAAGGGCCAGGGCGCGCCCGGCGTCGGCGGTGGCGCCAATGGCGACTTGTTCCTGACCATTCGCATGGCACCGCACCCGCAGTTCGATGTCGAAGGTCATGACCTGATCATCACCGTGCCGCTGGCGCCGTGGGAAGCGGCGCTCGGCGCCAAGGTGGCCGTGCCGACCCTGACCGGCAAGATCAACCTGACCATCCGCCCCGACAGCCAGAGCGGCCAGCGCCTGCGGGTCAAGGGCATGGGCCTGTTGAACAAGCAGGGCGAACGCGGCGACCTGTACGCCCAGCTCAAGGTGGTGATGCCCGCCCAATCCGATGACGCAACTCGCGCACTGTGGACCCAGCTCTCCGAGAAAGCCGCGTTCAACCCGAGGACTCAATGGAGTAAGTGATCATGAGCAGCACCCTGATCGTTCAACTGGACATGCGTACCCTGTGTCAGGAGGCCGATCTCACGGCCGATTGCGTGATCGAGATCGTCGAGCACGGCATTGTCGAACCGTCGGGGCGAACGCCTGAGGAATGGGTGTTCGACGACCGCGCGCCGGTGACGCTCAAGCGCGCGGTGAAGCTGCATGAGCAACTGGAGCTGGAGTGGGAAGGGGTGGCGCTGGCGTTGGAGTTGCTGGAAGAGGTGCAGCAGTTGCGCAGCGAGAACAGCATGTTGAAGCAGCGGTTGGGGCGGTTTACCCAGATGTGATGGGTATGGTCTGTGAGATCCTGGGGCTGCTGCGCAGCCCTATCGCGACACAAGGCCGCTCCTACAGGAGATCGCGTTCCCCTGTAGGAGCGGCCTTGTGTCGCGATAGGGGCGCAAAGCGCCCCCAGGTTCACGACGCTTTCGCGATCACCTTGAAGTACAACGCCGTAGCCCGATAAACCCCTTCCGGCCCACAGGCATAGTCCGGAATCTCCCCCGCCTTGCTATACCCCAGCGCCCGATAGAACGCCTGCGCCCCAGACCCTGCCTCGGTATCGAGAAACAGCATCCCCCGCCCGATCCGTCGCGCCTCGGCCTCCAGCGCCCCCATCAGTTGCTGCCCCAGCCCACGCCGCCGGGCATCGCTGTGCACCAGCAATTTCTGCACTTCGCCCCGGTTCAGTCCATTGGGCTTGAGGCACAGCCCCAGTTGCACGCTACCCAGCACCTCCTGCCCCTGAGCGATGACCCAGAGCAGTTGCTCGCCACTGGCCAGCTTTGCCTTCACCTCATCGAAGTAGGCCTTGGCCTGCTGTTCGTCGATATCGGCCAGAAACCCCACCGAAGCGCCCTGGCGCACCGCATCCAGCAAAAGGGCCACCAGGCTGTCGCGGTAATACGCCAGGCCTTCGTGGGTCACGCGGTGCAGTTGCGCGCTCTTCATGGGCTTCAGGTCCTTGAAGGGGGTAGGGGGCTGTCATCCAGATACAGTTGCATGAAGGTCAGGTCCAGCCAGCGCCCGAACTTCACGCCCACCTGTGGCATTTGCCCGGTGATGTTGAAGCCCAGGCGTTCGTGCAGGCGGATCGACGCGGCGTTGCCGCTTTCGATGGCGGCGACCATCACATGCTTGTTGCAATGGCGTGCACGCTCGATGAGCGCTTCCATCAGGTCGGGGCCCAGGCCTTTGCCGCGCTGGTCACCCCGCACGTACACCGAATGCTCGACGGTATGGCGAAAGCCCTCGAACGGCCGCCAGTCGCCAAACGAGGCATAGCCCAACACACCGGATTCATCGACTGTGACGAGGATCGGGTAACCCTGTTGCGCACGCGCCTCGAACCAGGCCAGGCGGTTGGCCAGGTCCACCGGGGTTTCGTTCCAGATCGCCGTGGTGTTGGCCACGGCGTCGTTGTAGATGTCGAGGATGCCCGGCAGGTCGTCGGGCAGGGCATCGCGCAGCTGATAATTCATGGTGCGGTCTCGCAAGGCGGAAGGCTGCAAACTGTGCTCGATGCTCAAGCAAGGCACGTGCCGGGCTGGGTAGGCGTGGAATTGTCCGGGGCGGGGCAATTTGTGCGCCGATTGGGTGCGCGGGTTTGAGTTCGCGCACTGTTAGTGGGCGTTGACGGTGAACATTTTGACACACCCCAGTTACTTGAGTACCGTGCCGCACCGCAGTAGATTCTGCGGTTCGGGATTGGCGTCCCGTATTCAGAGAGATCGAGCACTGACGCAGCTTGCGGCGGTGTTCTGCATGGCTGCACCCGTTATGGGCGAAGCCGTGTGTGGGAGCCTTCGGGCTCACCGGTTCTCTCTGCCGGCACGCCAACCCGCACGGCTTCGTCCACCCATCCTGGCGTATGGGCGCGAAGCTTCTAAAAGAGAGAGCTGCAAGGAGATGCACCATGCTCAAGAAGATCGTTCCAGATCCACCGTTCGCATTTGCTGGGTTCGCCACCTTTCATCGAGAGGTGCAGCCATGAACCAGGAATCGCTGGTCAACCTCACCTCGGGCAAATCCCGTCCTGTCACCGCCAGTTCCCATTTCGGCACCTGCAATCACGCCCATGCCCCGATGCTTTCGGTACAGGCTGGGGTCGATAGCGAGGATGCGCTGGTGTGCGCCGTGGCGGCGTTGAAGGCGGCGTATGAGAGCAATGCCGCGGCGCTGGAAAAGGCGGGGGAGCCGTTGCGCAGTTTGCTGACGGCGACGGAGAACTCGCTGGAGAAAGGCCTGGCGTTGGCCGAGGCGGTGCTCGAGGGGTTGGAGCAGGGTTGAGACAGTAGGGGCGTTGCGCGCCCATTCGCCAGCAAGGCTGGCTCCTACAGGTCCCGCGCAGGTTTCGGAGCGTGCGCTGTACCTGTAGGAGCCAGCCTTGCTGGCGAATGGGCTGCGCAGCAGCCCCCGCGATCAGCGGTTCGACGCCTCGCGCACGGCGGTACGCGGCTGGCGCCTGCTACGCACGAACTGATAGGTCACCGCCAGGATCAGGAACCAGATCGGCGTCACCACCAGCGCCGAGCGGGTGTCGGCCTCCAGGCTCAACAGCACCAGGATGCCGGCGAAGAACACCAGGCACACGTAGCACATGAAGCGCCCGCCGGGCATCTTGTAGGTGGACTGCTCATGCAGCGCCGCGCGCTGTTTGCGGTAGCTCAGGTACGACAGCAGGATCAGCGTCCAGACGAACATGAACAGCACCGCCGATACCGTCGTCACCAGGGTGAAGGCTTCGATCACATTGGGTACCAGGTAGATCAGCACCGCGCCCAGCAGCAGGCAGGTGCAGGAGAAGTACAGGCCGTTGGCCGGCACCGCGCGGCGCGAGAGTTTCTCGAACGCCTTGGGCGCATCGCCCTCCTGGGCCAGGCCGAACAGCATGCGGCTGGTGGAGAACACGCCGCTGTTGGCCGACGAGGCCGCCGAGGTCAGCACCACGAAGTTGATGATGCTCGCCGCCGCCGGCAGGCCGGCCAGCACGAACAGCTCGACGAACGGGCTCTTGCCCGGCACCACGTCGCGCCATGGGGTGACCGCCATGATCGCGATCAGTGCCAGCACGTAGAACACGATGATCCGCACCGGGATCGAGTTGATCGCCCGCGGCAGGGTGCGCTCGGGGTTCTTCGCTTCCGCCGCGGTGGTGCCCACCAGCTCGATGCCGACGAAGGCGAACACGGCGATCTGGAAGCCGGCGAAGAAGCCGAGCAGGCCGTTGGGGAACATGCCGCCGTCATTCCACAGGTTGGCCAGGGTCGCGGTGTGCCCGCTTGGCGACTGGAAACCGGTGATGACCATGTACAGGCCGGTGGCGACCAGGCCCATGATGGCGATGATCTTGATCAGGGCGAACCAGAACTCCATTTCGCCGAACATCTTCACCGTCACCAGGTTCAGCGACAACAGCAGGGCCACGCAGCTCAGCGCCGGTATCCACTGCGGCAGCTCCGGGAACCAGAATTGCGTGTAGGCGGCGATCGCCACCACGTCGGCGATGCCGGTGACCACCCAGCAGAACCAGTAGGTCCAGCCGGTGAAGTAGCCGGCCCAGGGGCCGAGCAGGTCGGCGGAGAAATCGATGAACGACTTGTAGTTGAGGTTCGACAGCAGCAGCTCGCCCATGGCGCGCATGACGAAGAACAGCATGAAGCCGATGATCATGTAGACGAAGATGATCGACGGCCCGGCCAGGCTGATGGTCTTGCCCGAACCCATGAACAGGCCGGTGCCGATGGCGCCGCCGATGGCGATGAGCTGGATGTGACGGTTGGTCAGGTTGCGTTGCAGGTGCTGCTCTTCGGAGGGTGTCTGGGAGGTCCGGGTCATAGGCTGCATTCCATTGAGGGTCAGTCTTTTTGTGAGCGAAAGCCAAGTAGGCTATCACGTCGCGTTCCAATCGCGGGTGTGGCAGATCGGCACGATCTTGGCGGTACAGGGCGGTCGGGGACATGATCGCGGTCAATGGATGGAGCACACATCCTGGGGCTGCTGCGCAGCCCTTTCGCGACACAAGGCCGCTCGTACCGGCGACCGCGTCCCCCTGTAGGAGCGGCCTTGTGTCGCGAAAGGGGCGCAAAGCGCCCCCGGCAATCTCAAGCCCGAACCATGCCCCGGCGCCTGACCACCAGGCTATCCACTCCCCACATCACCACCATCGAAATCCCCACCAACGGGAAGGCGATGCCCAGCAGCACCATCACCCCCACCGCCATCTTCCAGCGCGGCAAGTCATGGCGCAGCGGCGGCACCCCCAGCCCACCGGTGGGCTTGCGCTTGCACCACATCACCAGCCCGCTCACCGAGCCCAGCAGGATCATCAGGCACACCAGCAGGATGACGAGCTGGTTCAACGCCCCGAACATCTTGCCCTCGTGCAGCATCACCCCAAGCTCCGTGGCGCGGGCCACCGGGCTGTAGTCCTGCCAGCGCACGTCGGCCAGCACCTGGCCGGTGTACTGGTCCACATGCAAGGTGGCGTCGTTGCGCGGATCGTCGGCGAACACCGCGATGGTGAACACGCCCTCGGCACTGGTCGGCAGGGTGATGCTGTAGCCCGGTTCGACCTTGCGCAGGCTGGCGACATCCTCGACCTGTTGCAGGCTGACCTGCGGCGCAGCGGGGGCAGTGTCCATGCTGTGATGCCCGGCATGCTCGGCGTGGGCGCCGGATACCGGCATCGGCGTGTTTTCCATCGCCCACGGCACGGTCTGGCGATGGGCGTTGTTGAGCGCGCGCGCTTGTTGGTCGGACTTGGGCACGTCATTCCACATGGCCGCCGGGAAGCGGTTCCACAGGTCGGCATACTGCTTGCCCCACAGCCCGGTCCAGGTCATGCCGCTGAGCAGCATCAACAGCAGCAGGGCCGAGCCCCAGAAACCGGTGACGGCATGCAGGTCGCGCCACAGCAAGCGGCCACGCGCGCTGAAACGTGGCCACAGCACGCCCGCGCTGCTGCGCCCGCGTGGCCACCAGAGATAGAGGCCGGACACCACCAGGACGATGCCCCAGCCCGCCGCCAGTTCCACCAGCCGGTCACCGAGCGTGCCGACCATCAGTTCGCCATGCAGGGCGCGGGCGATGGCCTGCAGGTTCTGCTTGCCATCCTGCTCGCCCAGCACCTTGGCGCTGTACGGGTCGACGAAGACGTTGAGTTCGCGCCCGCCGTCATGCACCACGAACTGCGCGCTGCGCTCGGCATTCAGTGGTGGCAGGTACTGGCCGACATGGCCCTGTGGATAAGCCTGGCGCACGCTGGCCAGCAGGCTGTCGGCGCTTTGACGGTGATGGCCGGCCTCGACCACCATCAGCTCGCGGTACATCAAGGGATCGAGCTGCGGCTTGAACAGGTAGATGATCCCGGTGATTGCCAGCAGGATCATGAACGGCGCCACGAACAGCCCGGCATAGAAATGCCAGCGCCACGCCAGGTTGTAGAACGATACATTTGGTTTGCTCATGGGAGCCTCCCGTAGACCTTGAGTGGGCGCGGTCAGGCCCCGCGCCCGTTTGTTGTTGTCAGAAGCTGAAGTCGACCTTGGTCCAGAAGGTCCTGCCTGGCTCGTTGACCGGCTGCACGCTGTTCGCCGGGTAGCCGAACCCGGCGTTCCCGGCCAGGTTCAGGTGCTCGGCGTAGGCCTTGTCGAACAGGTTGTCGACGCCCGCGCTGAGCTTGAGGTTGTTGTTCACCTTGTAGGCACCGTTGAGGGAAAACACGCCGAAGCCGGCGCTCTTGTCGTAGTCCTTGCCCACCACGTTGCCCTGGTTCTTGGCGATGCGGTTCTGCTCCGCCACCAGGCGCCACAGGGCGCCGACGCTCCAGGTGTCGCGGCTGTAGGTCAGGCCCAGGCGGCTTTCCAGCGGTGGCATCTGTGGCAGGGCCTTGCCATCGCTGCTGTTCTTGCCCCAGGCGTAGGCCAGGGTGGCATCGGCCTTCCAGTTGTCGGTCAGCCTGTAGGCCGCGCCCAGTTCGCCGCCCATGATGCGCGCATCGATGTTCTGCGCCTGGGACACCAGCTTGCTGCCCATGCCGCCTTTGCCCGGCACATAGTCGAACAGGATGTAGTCACGGATCTGCCCGACGTAACCCGATGCCCAGGCCTCCAGGCGTTCGTCGCGGTACTGGATGCCGAAGTCGAGCTGGGTGGTCTTCTCCGGCTTGATGCCGTCGAAGGCATTCACCGAACCGGTGGGTGCCAGGGTCGGCGAGAACAGCTCCCAGTAGTCGGGGAAGCGCTGGGAGTGGCCCAGGCCGATGTAGGTGGTGGCCGGCACGGCGGCCAGGTCATGCTCATAGCGCACGAAGCCACTGGGCAAGGTATCGGCCCGGGTGTCGCCGCTGGTAGCGATGCCCTTGCGGAAATCGCGGGCCGAGGCGCGGTCCAGGCGCGCGCCGGTGATCAACCGGTCCTCGCCGGTGGCGTACCAGGTCAACTCGCCGAACACGCCGTAGTTATGGAAGTCGGCGTCCTTGTCCCAGGGCTTGGCCTTGTACGTGTCGATGCCCATGCCGTTGCGCTTGCGGTGCTCGTTGGTTTGGGCATCGATGCCGCTGATCAGCTGTACATCGGCCCAGCGCCAGGTCGCCTTGATCCGTGCGCCGAGGGTGCGGCGGTCGACGTTGCTGGCCATGGCCATGCCGACGGGCGTGCGCAGGGTGTAGTTGTCCATCACGTGGTCGGCGTAGTTGTAATAGACCTGCGCCTCGACCTTGTCGAGCACCTCGCCAATATTGGATTTTTCGAAACGCAGCCCCAGGCTTTCACGCTTGAACTGCGAGCCGTCCATGCCACGCCCGGCCGAACGCGCCTCGCCATCGCCCTTGCCGGCGGTCAGCTCGAGCAGGGTGTCGGCGTCCGGGGTCCAGCCAAGCGTGACGTCGCCGTTCCACTTGTTCCAGCGCGACGGCACGGTGTCGCCGTTGCCGTCCTCGAAGTCGTCCGAGTGCGACTGGTTGCCGACGAAGCGCACATAGCCGAGCGGGTTGCCGGCCGCGGCGTCGAGCACCTTGTCGAAGCGGCCGTTGGAGCCGGCCAGCATGCTGGCGTTGACCCGGCTGCCCAGCTCGCCGAATTTCTCCGGGTCACGTTCGAACAGGATGGTGCCGGCGGAGCCGCCGGGGCCCCAGATCACGCTCTGCGGGCCCTTGATCACCGTGAGGCGGTCGTAGGTTTCCGGCGAGATGTACGAGGTTGGCGCGTCCATGCGGCCCGGGCAGGCGCCGAGCATCATGCCGCCGTTGGTGAGGATATTTAGGCGCGAGCCGAACATGCCGCGCAGCACCGGGTCGCCGTTGGTGCCGCCGGCACGGATCACCGAGAAGCCGGGGATGGTCTTGAGGTAGTCGCCGCCGTCGCTGGCCGGCACCGGCTGGCGTGGGTCCTTGGGGTTGGTGACCACGGTCAGCGGCGAGCTTGGGGCGATGGCGGTGATCACCGTCGGGCTCAGCTCGGCGGTGTCGTGTACCTGGCCTTGATGGCCGGTTTCGGCGGCCAGGGCCAGTGGCGCGAGCAACGAGCCGCACAGCACGGCGATGGTCCCACGCAGGGAAAGGGCAAAAACAGGGGTGCAGCCGGACATAATGATTCCAGTCGATCAGTCATGAGTCAGCGCGAAGCCTCCTGGCTTCGGGCATTGATAGCGTTGTGTTCAGACGAGGATCGAAAGGGGCGGCGCGCGGCTGCGGGCGCCGGGGAAGACGGCCTGCCGGGCATGGCCCTGGCGCGTGGCAACGGTGAGGTGGCTGGGTGGGGTGACGCTGCCTGCGCTGAGCGGGCTGAGGCTTTGGGGCAGGGCGGGGCAGTTGAACAGCAGGCTGCAGTAGCCGCACTTCTCCCACATGACATGCAGCTGGCCATCGTTGCCGTGGCCGTGGTGCGCGTCGTGACCCTGGGCCATGGGCATGTTCATCGACATGTCCATGGGCATGGCCATGCCGGCGTGGTGCTCCATCGGCATCGACTGGGACACCAGCGGGCCGATGAAGATCATCCACATGGCGAACAGGCTCAGCCAGCCGCCACCGACGCGCCTGCGATCAGGGCGGGTGCTGCGGGCGGAGCTGTTGCGCGGCAGGCTCATGGCGAGCGCCTGTCAGTCGGTCAGTGCGCGTGCGCCGCGCCTTGCTCGGCCGGAGGCTGCTTCTGCACGGCGACATCGACGGTGACGTCACCGGCTTTCTCGAAGTGCAGGGTCAGCGCGAAGCGCTTGCCGTCGGTGAGCAGGCTGCGGTCCTTGGGCTGCATGATCATCACGTGGTAGGCGCTGGGGGCGAAGGTCAGGTCCTTGCCTGCGGGTACCACCACGCTCTGCACCTGTTGCATCTTCATGGCGCCGGCGGCGCTCATCACGTGCTCGTGCAGCTGGGCGTCGTCGCTGATTGGGCTGTTTACCGAGAGCAGGCGGTCGTCGGCCTTGCCGTTGTTGTGCACGACGAAGTAGGCCGCCACGTTGGGTGCGTTCGGCGGCAGTTCCAGCGACCAGGGGTGGGCGATGTGCAGGTCGCCGACGCTGTATTCGTGGGCGTTGGCGTAGGCGCCGGGCAGCAGCAGGGCGGCCAGGACGAGGGCTTGCTTGAGCATGGTGAGTCTCCGGTCTGTTCAGGTTCTGATGGACAGCGTAGTGAACTCAGGCCAGTGGAGAGGCACGGGGATTGAGCGCGGGCCAGAGCTGGCGCGGCGTGGGTTGGTAGTCGGCGAGGTGTGGCAGGTGCCCGGCGGGCAGCAGCGGCGGGTTGTGCAGCTGGGGCGGATAGACGGGCAAGGCCAGCAAGGGCGCCGCGCCCAGGCAGCACCAGCAGTTCGTCATGCTGGCGCTGTCGTCGCTTTGCGGCCCCAGGTCGATCTTGGCCAGGGCCTGGACATCGACCTTGGCCTTGTTGGCCATGCTGGAGCAGAAAGCCCCCCACAGCAGCTGTTCGGCCGGGCCCTTGGGCGCGGCAGAGGACAGCGGCATGGCCAGCAGGTTGAACAGCACTGCAAGGCAGGCTATCCAGGCGATGTGCCGACGTGGGGGCATGGAGAGATCCGGTCAGGAATCGTGGTGGCTATTGTACGGCGGAGTATAGGTAAAAACGCCGGGGTGCGGTGAAGTGCCGCACCTGGGGGCGAGTGGTTCGCCAGCAAGCCGCGCTATCAGACCTTGCCGCGGCCTAGCAGCCCGCGCACGGTCTCTTGCAGGTCAGCCGGCAGCACCACGACTTTCGAATTGTCGCTGGCCGCCAGGTTCTCCATAGCACCGATGTAACGCTCGCCCAGCAGGTACATGGCCGGCACGGTCTCGCTACCCACCGCTTCCTTGACCAGGGTGATTGCCCGGGCCGAGGCTTCTGCCAGGTTGACCTGGGCTTCGGCGTCCAGCTTGGCGGCTTGCAGGCGCGCCTCGGCCTCGAGGATCGCCGCCTGCTTGTTGCCCTCGGCGCGGGTCACGTCGGCTTTACGCTCACGCTCGGCGGCTGCCTGGCGCTCCATGGCGGTCTGCATGCTCGGCGACGGCTTGATGTCCTGGATCTCCACCGAGCGCACGGTCACGCCCCAGTCTTCGGTCTGCTCGGACATCGCCTCGCGCAGGCGCGCCTTGATCTGCTCGCGGCTGGACAGCGCTTCGTCCAGGTCCATGGCGCCGACGATGGCGCGCAGCGAGGTCATGGTCAGGCTGGTCACGGCGAAGGAAAAGTTCTGCACGCCGTAGGAGGCCTTCTGCGGGTCGACCACCTTGGCGAAGCACAGGGCGTTGGCGACGATCACCGCGTTGTCCTTGGTGATGATCTCCTGCTGCTGCACGTCGAGGATGATGTCCTTGGTCGGCAGGCGGTAGGCGACCACGTCCATGTACGGAATGACGATGTTCAGGCCCGGCTTGAGGGTGCTGTGGTAACGGCCCAGGCGCTCGACGATCCATTCCTCGCCCTGGGGCACGATGCGCACGCCCTTGAACACGGTGATCAGTACGAATACAGCGAGGGTGGCGACGACGATGAGGCTGGTCATGCTTGCGAACTTCCTTTTAGTGCGGATTCAGGCCCGGGTGACCCGGGCGGTGTTGCCTTCGATGGCAGCCAGGCGCACGCGCTCGCCGGCGGGGATATCGCTGTCCGAGATGCAGGTCCATTCCTCGTTGCCGAGGATCGGTTTCTGGAAACGCACGCGGCCTTTCTGGAACTGCGACACGGCGCTGGTCAGCAGGCCGACCTCGCCGATCACGCTATCGGCGGTCCAGCGCACGTCCGCTTTCTTGCGCCGGAACACCTTGAACCAGAGCACGGTGGTGATCGACGAGAACACCACCCACAGCAAACCCTGCATATCGAGTTGCAGGCTGGGGGCGAGTAGCGAGACGAACGACACCAGCACGGCGCCGATGCCGAACCAGAGAATGAAGAAGGTGGGGAGCACCAGTTCCAGCAGGATCAGGGCCACGCCGAAGACGAGCCAGATCCACCATTGCATTTCCATATGGGCGGAGCCTTCCAGAAGGGGAGGGGTGATTCTACGGCAGGATCAAGGCACAGGGCCATCTCGTGGCCGTCAGCATGGGTGTGTCACCCAGTCTTCCACACGCAAGCCAGGTACACGCTGGAACTCGCGCAGGTTGTTGGTCACCAGGGTAAGGCCGCGAGCGCGGGCGTGGCCGGCAATCATTCTGTCGTAGGGGCCGATGGGCGTGCCGGTCTTGGCCAGCTCCGCACGTAGCTGCGCGGTGTGAGCTGCGCCCTGAATGTCGTAGTCAAGCACATCGAGCCGTGCGGCGAACCCTTCGACAATGGCCAGGTTACGCTCTGGCGCTGCGGATTTTTCCGCGCCGTAGATCAACTCCATCAGGGTGACCGTGCTGATGGCCAGTTGGCCGTGGTAGCGATTGAATGCCTCACGCACTACCTGTGGCTTGTTCTTGATGGTGAAAATGCAGATGTTGGTATCGAGCATGTACCTGAGCATCAGAATCCTTCGCGCTCCTGGTCGGCTGGCTGTTCCCTGCTGGCCATGAAGTCCGCACTCACATCGTCACCCTCGAACCAGCTATCCCAGCATTCGCCGGCAGGCGAGATGATGCGCGAACGCCCCACCGCGACGATGTCCACGCGGGTGACGTCTTCTGGAAGGGCGAGGGCTTTTGGCATGCGGATAGCCTGGCTGCGGTTGCTTTTGAAGACTGCACCTTGCTCCATGATGGGCCTCCTTGAAAGCGTAAATGTATGTCCGGAGTTTAATTCGAGGATTGGATATGTCAATGGGATATACAGCTTGCGAGTCAGGCCTTGAACCGGCCGAGAGCCTCCAGTACCGCTGCTGCATCCTGAAACGCCCGATCCACTTCCGGCAGCGCCGGCCGCTTGAGCACTAGCACCGGGATACCTCGTTCCCGCGCCACCTCGAGCTTCGGCTCGGTGGCTGTGCTGCCACTGTTCTTGCTCACCAGCACGTCGACCCGCCGACGCTCGAACAGGGCACGTTCATCGTCGATGAGGAACGGCCCGCGCGCACCGATCACCTCGCAGCGTTCATTGCCGGGGTAGGCCTCGAGGGCGCGCAGGGTCCAGAACTGGTGGTGCGGTATTTCATTCAGATGTTGCAGCGGTTCACGGCCGAGGGTGAACAGCGGTCGCTCGAAGGGTGCGAGCGCCTCGATCAGTTCGGCCCAGTCAGCCACTTCGCGCCAGTCATCCCCCGCCTGCGCCTGCCAGGCCGGACGACGCAGTGCCCAGCAGGGGATGCCGGCGCTGGTGGCGGCCAGAGCGGCGTTGGCGCTGATCTGCGCGGCGTAGGGGTGGGTGGCGTCGATCAGCAGGTCGATGCCTTCGGCGCGCAGATAGCTGGCCAGGCCTGCGTCGCCGCCATAACCGCCAACCCGCACCTGGCACGCCAGGTCCTGGGGAATACGGCCGATGCCAGCGAGGCTGTAGACATGCAGCGGACCCAGTTGTCGGGCGATGGCCAGGGCTTCGGTAATGCCGCCAAGTAGCAGGATGCGCCCGTTCATTGCACACCCGCCTTGCCGACGATACCGCCCTGGCGGTCGATGGCGAACACTTCGACTTGCACCTCGGCCGGCACCACGCTGCGGGCGAAGAGCAGGGCGTGACGGCAGACCTCGTCGCCGAGCGCGATACCGGCGGCGTGGGCCATAGCCAGCGCCTGCTGGCTGGTGTTGGCGCCGACGATGGCCTGTTGCAGCGTGGTATCGGCGCCGATGGCCGCTGCCCAGCCCGCCAGCTGCGGCAGGTCGATGCTCGAATGGCGGCTGTGCAGGTCCATGTGCCCGGCCGCCAGCTTGCTGATCTTGCCGAAGCCGCCGCACAGCGTGAGGCGCGGCACCGGCACCTTGCGCAGGTGCTTGAGCACGGCGCCGACGAAGTCGCCCATCTCGATCAGGGCGATCTCGGGCAGGTCGTAGACCCGGCGCATGGTGTCTTCGCTGGCGTTGCCGGTGCAGGCGGCGATGTGCGTGTAGCCGTTGGTGTGGGCGACGTCGATGCCCTGGTGGATCGAGGCGATGTAGGCCGAGCAGGAAAACGGCCGGACGATGCCGCTGGTACCGAGGATCGACAGCCCGCCGAGGATGCCCAGGCGCGGGTTCATGGTCTTCAGGGCCAGCGACTCGCCACCCTGGACATTGACCGTGACTTCGAAGCCGCCGCCATAGCCGCATTCGCTGGCCAACTGTTGCAAGTGGTCGCCGATCATCCTGCGCGGCACCGGGTTGATCGCCGGCTCGCCGACGCCCAGCACCAGCCCCGGGCGGGTCACGGTCCCCACGCCTTGCCCGGCGACAAAGCGAATGCCGGGCTCGGCCAGCAGGCGCACCTGGCTGTAGAGCAGGGCGCCATGGGTGACATCGGGGTCGTCGCCGGCATCTTTCAGGGTGCCGGCTTCGGCGGCTTCGCCTTTGAGATGGCAGAACTCCAGGCGCATCTCTACCACTTTGCCCTTGGGCAGGGTGATGTGCACCGCGTCATTGTGCTGGCCGGTCAGCAGCAGGCGCGCCGCCGCCAGGCTGGTGGCGGTGGCGCAGCTGCCGGTGGTCAGGCCGCTGCGCAGGGGCGCGGGCTGTTCGAGGGTTTCTTCACGCATCGACGGGCTTCACCACGTCGAGCAAAGTGATCGGCAGGGCCTGGCGCCAGGTGTCGAAGCTGCCCAGTGGCTGGGTGTGGGCGATATGGATACGGGTCAGCTCGCCGCCGTGTTGGTCGCGAAACTGCGCCAGGGCGACTTCGCTTTGCAGCGTGACGGCGTTGGCAACCAGGCGTCCGCCTGGCAGCAGGCGCTCCCAGCACAGATCGAGCACGCCTTCGCGGGTAACGCCGCCGCCGATGAAAATCGCGTCCGGACGTTCCAGCCCGGCCAACGCTTCGGGTGCCTTGCCGCGGATCAGTTGCAGGCCGGGCACGCCGAGGGTGTCGCGGTTGTATTCGATGTAGCCCTGGCGGCCCTCGTCAGCCTCGATCGCAAGGGCGCGGCAGCTGGGGTGGGCGCGCATCCATTCGATGCCGATGGAGCCGCAACCGGCACCTACGTCCCACAGCAGTTCGCCCGGTTGCGGTGCCAGGCGGGACAGGGTGATTGCTCGCACGTCGCGCTTGGTCAGCTGGCCGTCGTGACGAAAAGCGCTGTCAGGCAGGCCGGCCACGCGAGGCAGGCGCGGGGCGTCAAGCGAGGCCTGGCATTCGATGGCGACCAGGTTGAGTAGAGCGATGTTGGTATGTGGCCAGTCGTCGGCGCTGCCGCTCAGCGTTCGTTCCTGTGGGCCGCCGAGGTGTTCGAACACCTGCAGACGGCTGGGGCCGAAGCCACGTTCGCGCAGCTGCGCGGCAATGGCCGCCGGGCTGCTTTCGTCGTTGCTCAGCACCAGCAGGCGCATGCCGCTGTGCAGATGGGCATTGAGCGCGGCCAGCGGCCGGGCCACCACCGACACCACCTGCACGTCCTGTAACGGCCAGCCCAGGCGGGCGGCGGCCAGGGCGCAGGAGGAGGGCATCGACAGCACTTGCAGCTCCTCGGCGGGGAGTTGGCGCGCCAGGCTGGCGCCGACGCCGTAGAACATCGGGTCGCCGCTGGCCAGCACGCAGACCGGCTCGCCGCGCAGGGCCATGACCGGGGTCAGGGAGAAAGGGCTGGGCCAGGTCAGTTGCTTGGCGGTCACGCAGCGGGGTAGCAGGGCCAGCTGGCGCGGGCTGCCAAAGATCCGGGTGGCTGACAGCAGCGCGCGCCGGGCCTGTTTGCCCAGGCCGCTGAAACCGTCTTCGCCGATACCTATTACTGTCAGCCAGGGGGCCATCTGTTCCTCGTACCAATCATTGATCGCGGGGCAAGCCTGCTCCCAGGAAGCGACGTGGGAGCAGGCTTGTCCCGCGGTTCGTCTTAGCGTGCGACCACCGGTTTTTCATGCCGTCGGACAAAGCAGGCATAATACCGCGCCTTCTACACTGAAGCGCACTTTCACGATTGCCGGATGCCTCCTTGAAGCCGCCCCTGCCCACCGAAGTTTTGCCCCGTCCCTCGGCCTGCCCGGGGTTGTGGCGCATCGTTGCCGCGCGCGACGGTGGCATCTGCCGGATCAAGCTGCCCGGTGGCCTGCTGCTGGCCGACCAGGCCGATGCCGTGGCCGACGCCGCCGAACGCTTCGCCGCTGGGGTGATCGAGGCGACCAACCGCGCCAACCTGCAGATCCGTGGCATAGGCCAGAATCACGACGGGCTGGTCGAGTATCTGCTGGCCGCCGGGCTCGGCCCGCGTGACGCGGCGGGCGATGATGTGCGCAACCTCATGCTCAGCCCTCTGGCCGGGCTCGATCCGGCCATGTTGTTCGACACCCGGCCATTGGCCGGTCAAATCCTCGACCTGCTGGAAAGCACCCCCCGGTTCCACAAGCTGTCGGCCAAGTTCGCCGTGCAACTCGATGGCGGCGAAGCGTTGACGATGCGCGAACATGCCCATGATCTGTGGTTGTCCGCGATGCCAGGCGAAGGCCGAATCTGGTTGCGCTTCGGGCTCGCGAGCAGCCTGTCGAATGGCCAGGCGCTGGGGGCGGTGCCGGTAGAGCAAGGGCTGGCGCTGGTGCGCGCGGTACTGGAGCGCTTCCTCGACCTGGCGACGCCCGAGCAGTCGCGCATGCGTCAATTGCTGCAGGTGTGCCCGCAGGCGCACTTTCTGGAAGGGCTGGCGATCCAAGTCGAGAGCACCTCGATGGCCTGGCAGCGCCCGGCCACGACAAGCCCATGGTTGGGCGTGCTGCCCCAGCGCCAGGGCGTGGCCCTGGGCGTCGCGCCACCCCTGGGGCGGCTGACGCCGGCCATGCTGCGCAGTGCCGCGCGCATCGCCCGGCAATGGGGCGATGGCAGCATGCGGCTGAGCCCTTGGCAGAGCCTGGTGCTGACCTCCCTCGAGCCGCCGGCGCTGGAAAACGCACGCGCGCAACTGGTGGCCTGCGGCATGCTCTGCCACAACGCGCATCCGTTGGCGCGAGTGGTCGCCTGCACCGGCTCCAGCGGTTGCGCCAAGGCCCAGGCCGACACCAAGGCCGACGCCGTTACCCTGGCCGCCCTGTTGCGCCACGGTGCCCCGGGCAGCGTGCACTTGTCTGCCTGCCCTCGTTCCTGCGCCATGGCCCACACCGCCCCGGCCACCCTGCTGGCCCGCGCCCCGGGCCGCTATGACCTTTACTTGCGCGACG
Source organism: Pseudomonas sp. VA159-2 (assembly GCF_024126635.1). NCBI lineage: Bacteria > Pseudomonadati > Pseudomonadota > Gammaproteobacteria > Pseudomonadales > Pseudomonadaceae > Pseudomonas > Pseudomonas sp. VA159-2. The sequence continues at coordinate 67,965 of NZ_JAMYBV010000013.1, forward strand.
CGCGCCTGCCGGGCTTCGGCAGGCTGCACGGCGCCAACCTCACCCCAGAAGAAGCAGGCGCCATGCTCGACCTGCCGACGGAGCACCTTGATGATTGACTACATCCGCGATGGTCAGGAGATCTATCGCAATTCCTTCCGCATCATCCGCGAGGAGGCCCGGCTCGAGCGCATCCCCGCCGATCTCGAAAAGCTCGCCGTGCGAGTGATCCATGCCTGCGGCATGGTCGAGGCCATCGACGGCCTGCAGTTCTCGGCAGGCGCCGGCCGCGCCGGCCGCGAGGCCCTGGCCAAGGGCGCGCCGATCCTCTGCGACGCGCACATGGTCGCCGAAGGCATCACCCGCGCCCGCCTGCCGGCCAACAACCCGGTGATCTGCACCCTGCGCGACCCAAGCGTGCCGGACCTGGCCAAGGCCGAGGGCAATACCCGCTCGGCGGTGGCCCTGGAGCTGTGGCGCCCGCACCTGGAAGGCAGCGTGGTGGTGATCGGCAACGCGCCGACCGCGTTGTTCTACCTGCTTGAAATGCTCGACGCCGGGGCGCCGAAACCGGCGCTGATCCTCGGCTTCCCGGTGGGCTTCGTCGGCGCCGCCGAATCCAAGGCCATGCTCGCCGCCGACAGCCGTGGGGTGCCGTTCGTGATCATGCAGGGCCGCCTGGGCGGCAGCGCGATGGCTGCCGCCGCGGTCAACGCCCTGGCCACGGAGGTGGAATGATGCACGCACGTGGACGACTGCTGGGCCTGGGTGTGGGCCCGGGCGACCCCGAACTGATTACGCTCAAGGCGTTGCGCCTGCTGCGCGAAGCGCCGGTGGTGGCGTACTTCGTGGCCAAGGGCAAGCGCGGCAATGCCTTCGGCATCATCGAGGCGCACCTGCAAGCCGAACAGACCCTGCTGCCGCTGGTCTACCCGGTGACCACCGAGGCATTGCCGGCGCCGCTGTCCTACGAGCAGGTGATCAGCGACTTCTACGACGCAGCCAGCGTGCAGGTGGCCGAACACCTGGACGCCGGCCGCGACGTGGCGGTGATCTGCGAAGGGGACCCGTTCTTCTATGGCTCCTACATGTACCTGCACGACCGCCTGGCCTCGCGCTACGAAGCGCAGGTGATTCCAGGTGTGTGCTCGATGCTCGGGGGCGCCTCGGTACTCGGCGCGCCGCTGGTGTACCGCAACCAGACCCTCACCGTGCTCTCGGGCGTGCTGGCGCATGACGAACTCAAGCGCCGCCTGGCCGACGCCGATGCGGCGGTGATCATGAAGCTGGGGCGCAACTTCCCCAAGGTACGCCAGGTGCTCGCCGAGCTGGGCCTGGATGGCCGTGCGCTGTACGTCGAGCGGGCGACCATGGCCAACCAGAAGATCGTCGCGCTGGACGCGGTCGACCCACAGTCTTCGCCCTACTTCTCGCTGATCATCGTGCCGGGTGAAAAATGGCAGGGATGATCGAGGCACCGGCAATCGTCATTCTCGGCCCGGGCAGCCTGGCCACCGCGCAGCGTATCCAGCAGCGTTATCCACAGGCGGTGATCCATGGCCTGCAAGGGCGTGTGGAGGGGGCCGAGCGTTACTACGCAGTCTTCGGCGACACCCTGCGCGAGCTGTATCGGCAAGACACGCCGATCATCGCCCTGTGCGCGGCGGGGATCGTCATTCGCAGCCTGGCGCCACTGTTGAGCGAAAAAGGCGTCGAGCCACCGGTACTGGCCGTGGCCGAGGACGGCAGCGCCGTGGTACCGCTGCTGGGTGGCCTGGGCGGGGTCAACGTCATGGCGCGCGCGCTTGGCGAGGCGCTGGGTGTGCCAGCGGCAATCACCACCAGTGGCGAGCTGCGCTTTGGCACTTGCCTGCTCAACCCACCGCCAGGCTATGCCCTGGCGGACCTGGAACAGGGCAAGCGTTTCGTCTCCGACCTGTTGGCGGGCGAGGCCGTGCGTATCGAAGGCGACGCGCCGTGGCTGGATCAGGCGCAGTTGCCGGCCAGCGCCGATGCGCAACGCACCATCCATGTTGGCTGCGCTGCACGCCCCGCCAGCCGTGACGAGTTGCTGATCCACGCGCGCTGCGTGGTGGTGGCGGTTGCGGCCGGTGAGGCCGGCCTGGCGCAGCGGGTGCGTGAGCGCTTGCAGGCCGCAGGCATTGCCGAGCCGGCCCTGGCCTGCCTGCTGGCGAGCGAGACCGAGATGGCCGAGCCTGCGCTGCATGAGGCCGCACAGGCGCTGAACGTCGCCTTGCGCTTCGCGCCGGCAGGCGCGAGCCTGCAGCAAATGCTCGGCACCGAACTGCCCCAGGCGCGGATCGAAAGCCTTGGCGAATTGGCCGTGGCCATTGCCCCCGCGCCGATCGAGGTCGAGCGCCTGGGCCGTCGCCGGGGTCGCCTGGCCGTGATCGGCCTAGGCCCGGGCGCCGCCGAGCTGATGGTGCCGGCGGTCAAGGCCGAGCTGGCCCGTGCCCAGGACGTGCTCGGTTACGAAACCTACGTGCGCATGGCCGGCCCGTTCCGCGACGACCAGGTGCTGCACTGCACCGACAACCGCGAAGAGATGCAGCGCGCCCGCCATGCCTTCGAGCTGGCGGCGCAAGGGCGTTCGGTGGTGGTGGTGTCGTCGGGTGATCCGGGGGTGTTCGCCATGGCCGCCGCGGTGCTCGAGGCGCTGCACGAATCCACTGACCCGGCCTGGCAGCGGGTCGAGCTTGAGATCCTGCCGGGCGTCTCGGCCTCCCTGGCCACCGCCGCGCAAGCCGGGGCACCGTTGGGCCACGACTTCTGCGTGATGTCGCTGTCGGACAACCTCAAGCCCTGGTCGATCATCGAGAAACGCCTCGACCTGGCGGCCCAGGCCGACCTGGTGCTGGCGTTCTACAACCCGATCTCCAGGTCGCGGCCGCATCAACTGGGCCACGCACTGGAAGTGGTGCGCCGCCATCGCCAGGCGCATACGCCGGTGGTGCTGGGGCGTGACATCGGGCGCCCGGGGCAGACCCTGCGGGTGGTCACCCTGGGCGAGCTGGTGCCCGAGATGGTCGACATGCGCACCATGGTGCTGGTCGGCTCCTCGACCACCTGCACCTTCCCCCGTGCCGACGGCGGCGAGTGGGTGTACACCCCGCGCTGGTACCCGGCCAAGCCCTGAGGCGACCCGCGATCAGGGCACCAGGTAGCCCTTGATCCCGGTGAAGATGATCTGCGCCGCCAGGGCGCAGACGAACAGCCCCATCAAGCGGCTGACGATCTGCAAGCCCTGGTCGCCGAGCAACCGTTCGATGCGGTGCGAGAGATACAGCACCAGGCCCACGGTGAAGCTGGCCAGGGCGATGCTGACGATGGCCAGCAGCTTGTCGTCCCAGTGTGGCTGGCCAACCCCCATCACCAGCAGTGCGCCGATGGTGCCGGGGCCCACGGTCAGCGGGATGGTCAGCGGCACGATGGTGACGTCCTGCTGCACGTTGTCGGTCTGGATCGCCGACTTGCCCTGGGCCATGCCCAGGGCCGAGATGAACAACACTGAGCCTGCGCCGATGCGAAAGGCGTCGGCGGTAATGCCGAACACGCCGAAGATCACCCGCCCGAACAGGTACAGCAGCACGCTGGCGATCAGCGTGGCGATGGCGACGCGCCAGGCCAGCTGCTTGCGTTCCTTGCTGGAGTGGCCGCGGGTCAGGCCGATGAAGCACGACAGCACGAAGAACGGGCTGTAGAGCACAAGCATTTTCAGATAGACGCTGAACAACTCATGGAGCATGGGGGCGGGTCCAGGCGGAAAAGAGAGGCATCTGTATAGCACGGAACCTGTAGGAGCGGCCTTGCCGAGGCGTCGGACCGGTCGGAAAGGGCCGCAGAGCGGCCCCAGGATCTCAGCTATAGCAGAAATGGTCGGGGCTGCTGTGCAGCCCATTCGCGACGCAAGGCCGCTCCTACACCGATAGCGCTGCCCGCGGTGTTTCAGTCGAGGGGGTCGGTAACCACCTGCCGCTGCCCCGCCCAGAACTGCACCAGTTCGCGCAATTGCGACAATTCCACCGGCTTGGCCATGTGCCCGTCCATGCCGGCCAGGCGCGCGCGTTCCTTGTGCTCGGTGAGGATGTGCGCGGTCAGTGCCACCACCGGCGTGCGCGGGCGCTGGTTGGCGGTTTCCCAGGCACGGATCTGCTGGGTGGCGGAGAAGCCATCGAGGATCGGCATCTCGCAGTCCATCAGCACCAGGTCGTAGCGCCGCGCCTTCATCGCCTGCAAGGCTTCCTCGCCGTTGGCGGCGGTGTCCGGTTCGAGGTTGAGCTTGCCCAGCATGCCACGGATGACCTTGGTCGAGATGCTGTTGTCCTCGGCCACCAGGATGCGGAAGTCGCGGGGCAGGTCCAGCGCTGGCGGGGTGCCGGCCGGTGCGCTCGGCATGGCCAGCTCGCGGCCGCGCAGCGCCAGTTCCTCGGCCAGGGTGGTCTTGAGCGTGTAGCCGGCCACGGGTTTGGCGAGGATGCGCTTGACCCCGGCATTGCGCGCGATGATCTTGCTCGGCGCGTTGCTGATACCGGTGAGCATCACCACCAGGATGTCGTGGTTCAGGCTCGGGTCTTCCTTGATTTTCGCCGCCAGCTGCATGCCGGTCATGCCGGGCATGTTCTGGTCCAAAAGCACGGCATCGAAGTAGTCGCGCAGGTGCGCCTTGGTGCGCAGCAGGGCCAGGGCTTCCTTGCCGGAAGGCACCGCGCTGACGTTCATGCCCCAGGCGCTGCATTGCTGCACCAGGACCTTGCGGCAGGTGTCGTTGTCGTCGACCACCAGCACCCGGGCATCGCGCAGCGGGCCGTCGAGGTCGGTGGGCGGCTGCTCCAGGCGTTGCGGATCCAGCGGCAGGGTCAGCCACAGGGTGTTGCCCATGTTGGCGCTGGTCTTGATGCCGAATTCGCCCTGCATCAGGCCGATCAGTTGCTTGGCGATCACCAGGCCAAGGTGGCCGCCCAGCTTGTTGCTGGACAGGAAGTGACGGCTGTGCAACTCGGCCTGCAGCAGGGCATCGCGCTCGGCCGCGGGCATGGGCTCGCCGCTGTCCTGCACGGCGATCCGCAGGCGCGGGGTGTCACCGCGCTGGTCGAGGGCCACCACCAGCAGGATTTCGCCCTGCTCGGTGTTCTTCAGCGCGTTGTCGAGCAGGCTCGACAAGGCCTGGCGCAGGCGCGTCGGATCGCCGCTGATCACCCGTGGCACCTGGGGCTGGGTGAAGCTGATCAGCTCGATGTTCTGCTGCTCGGCCTTGGCCCGGAAGATGTTCAGGCAGTCCTCGATCAGCGCGTTGAGGTCGAACTGCACGTCGTCCAGCTCGATCTGCCGCGACTCGAGCTTGGAGATGTCGAGGATCTCGTTGATCAGCGTCAGCAGCTCGTTGCCGGCGCTGTGGATGGTCTGCACGTAGTCGCGTTGCTTGACCGACAGCGGCGTGCCCAGCAGCAGCTCGGTCATGCCCAGCACGCCGTTCATGGGCGTGCGGATTTCGTGGCTGATCTTGGCCAGGAACTCGGCCTTGGCATTGATCTCGGCGTCGCTGGCGGCCAGGGCGCGACTGGCGCTGAAGCGCTCCTCGCTGATCCGCCGCAGGCGTTCGCTGACGGCCAGGTTGAGCAACAGGCCGCTGACCACGGTCAGCGCCAGCAGCACGCACAGCAGCCAGGGCGTGGAGGTGCGGGTGAGGCCGAGCAGGGCCGGCAGCAGCACCAGGCCGCCGAGGTTGAACACCAGCATGGCCAGGGTGAACAGCCGCGCCGGGGTGTAGCCCTTGTACCAGTGGTAGCTGCTGATCAGCAGCATGCTCAGGCTGCCCAGGGCGAGCAGGGCGTAGGTCATCAGGTTCAGCGGCAGGGTGTCGACGAACAGCAGCACCAGGCCGCTGACCCCGGCCACCAGCATCTCCATGTGCAGCAGGCGGTTCAGCCTGGCCGAGCTGCGCGGGGTGAAGAAGTGCAGGGTGAAGAACAGCCCGGCCAGCCCGGCCAGCACCAGGGTCAGGTAGGCGGCCGGGGTCTGGGCGCTGTACCACAGGTGCCACCAGGGGCCGCTGAGGTTCAGCAGGATCAGCGCGCTGAGCAGCATCAGGGCGTGGTACAGCGCCAAGGTCAGGGTGGTGGTGGAGCGGGTGTAGGCGTAGCGGATCAGGTTATGCAGGATCAGCATCACCAGGCCGCCGAACAACAGGCCGAACAGCAGCGGCTGGCGCTGGTCGGCGGCAGCCTTGGCCGCCGGCTCCAGGCTGATGGCCGGGCGCAGCTGGTGTTCCGACACCAGGCGCAGGTAGACGTCCACCGCCTGGCTGCTGCGCGGCAGCGGCAGCACATGGTCGCTGCCATGCAGGGTGGGGCTGGCATTCTCGCCCTGTCGGCCGTGGTGCAACTGGCGTAGCAGCTTGTCGCCCTCGAGGGCGTAGAGGTCCAGGCGCGACAGGTCGGGGGCGAAGATACGGACCAGTTGCTCCTGCTCGCCGGGTTCGAGGCGATAGTGCAGCCACAGGGCCTGGTCGGGGAGGGCGCCATCCAGTTGGTTCAGCGCCAGGGGGCTGAACTGGTTGCGGTAGCGCTCGGAGCGCACGTCGGAGAGCTGCAGGCTGGCCTGTTCGTCGAGCAGCACCGACCAGCCGGTGCCCGGTTCGGCTTGCGCCGGCAACAGGCAGAGCAGGGTCAGCAGGCTGACGATGAGGACGGTGGCAATCCGAAGCCGACGCACGACGAAATCCTTTCTTAGCTGATGTGCCGGAGCACAACTATGCGCGGCGCGCCGAGGCGAAGGCAAGGCCCCGAGGGGGCCTTGTCGACGAGCCGAGGGCCGGGCGCGCGGGCGCCACGGCCATTGGCCGCACGGTTACTGCTGGTGTGCACCGCGCTCGCGGGCAATGGCCCGATAGCCGATGTCGCTGCGGTAGAAGCTGCCTTCCCACTTGACCTGTTCGGCCAGGCGGTAGGCTTGCTGCTGGGCGGCCTCGACGGTGGCGCCCATGGCGGTGGCACAGAGCACACGGCCGCCGGCGGTAACCACCTGGCCATCCTTGAGTGCGGTACCGGCATGGAACACCTTGCCTTCGAGCTTGGCCGCGGCGTCCAGGCCGCTGATCGCGGCGCCCTTGGCGTAGTCGCCGGGGTAGCCACCGGCAGCCAGGACCACGCCCAGGCTCGGACGCGGGTCCCACTGTGCTTCGACCTTGTCCAGGGCCTTGGCGAAGGCTGCTTCGATCAGCAGCACCAGGCTCGATTCCAGGCGCAGCATGACCGGCTGGGTTTCCGGGTCGCCGAAGCGGCAGTTGAACTCGATGACCTTGGGGTTGCCCGCCTTGTCGATCATCAGGCCGGCATACAGGAAGCCGGTGTAGACATTGCCTTCCTCGGCCATGCCACGCACGGTTGGCCAGATCACCTGGTCCATCACCCGCTGGTGCACCTCGGCGGTGACCACCGGGGCTGGCGAATAGGCGCCCATGCCGCCGGTGTTCGGGCCGCTGTCCTGGTCGCCGACGCGCTTGTGGTCCTGGCTGGTGGCCATCGGCAGCACGTTGTGGCCGTCGACCATGACGATGAAGCTGGCTTCCTCGCCGTCGAGGAACTCCTCGATCACCACGCGCGAGCCAGCGTCACCGAAGGCGTTGCCGGCGAGCATGTCGCGCACGGCGTCTTCGGCTTCCTGCAGGGTCATGGCGACGATCACGCCCTTGCCGGCGGCCAGGCCGTCGGCCTTGATCACGATCGGCGCGCCTTTTTCCCGCAGGTAGGCCAGGGCCGGCTCGATCTCGGTGAAGTTCTGGTAGTCGGCGGTGGGGATCTTGTGGCGGGCCAGGAAGTCCTTGGTGAACGCCTTGGAGCCTTCCAGCTGGGCCGCGCCCTTGGTTGGGCCGAAGCAGTCCAGGCCGCGGCTGCGGAACAGGTCGACGACGCCGATGACCAGTGGCGCTTCCGGGCCGACGATGGTCAGGTCGACGTGCTTTTCGGCGAAGTCGGCCAGTTGCTCCAGGGCGGTGACGTCGATGGCGACGTTCTCGCACTTGGCTTCGGTGGCGGTACCGGCGTTGCCGGGGGCGACGAAGATTTTCTCGACGCGTGGGTCCTGGGCGACTTTCCAGGCCAGGGCGTGTTCACGGCCGCCGCTGCCGATGATCAAAACTTTCATGTCAAAACCTCGAATTCTGTTTGGCGCCGATCCGCGTTCCCTGTGTAGGAGCGGCCTTGTGTCGCGATAGGGGCGCGTAGCGGCCCCAGGTTTTCAGCTTCGCAACAGATATTGCCGGGGCCGCTTTGCGGCCCATTCGCGACACAAGGCCGCTCCTACAGGGGCCGGGATCGGCCCAGCATCTGATTAGTGGCGGAAGTGGCGCATACCGGTGAACACCATGGCGATGCCGGCTTCGTCAGCGGCAGCAATCACCTCGGCATCACGCATCGAGCCACCCGGCTGGATCACGGCGCTGATACCCACTTTAGCCGCGTTGTCGATGCCATCGCGGAACGGGAAGAACGCATCCGAGGCCATCACCGCGCCCTGCACCTGCAGGCCGGCGTGTTCGGCCTTGATCGCGGCAATGCGCGCGGAGTTGACGCGGCTCATCTGGCCGGCGCCGACACCGATGGTCTGGCGCTGCTTGGCGTAGACGATGGCGTTGGACTTGACGAACTTGGCCACTTTCCAGGCGAACACCAGGTCGTGGATCTCTTGCTCGGTCGGGGCGCGCTTGGTGACGATCTTCAGGTCATCGGCGCTGATCATGCCGATATCGCGGCTCTGCACCAGCAGGCCACCGTTGACCCGCTTGAAGTCCCAGCCGGCAGCGCGCTCGGTTGGCCACTCGCCGCACTCCAGCAGGCGCACGTTTTGCTTGGCGGCAACCACCTCGCGCGCGGCCTGGGAGATTTTCGGGGCGATGATCACCTCGACGAACTGGCGCTCGACGATGGCCTGGGCGGTTTCGCCGTCCAGTTCGCGGTTGAAGGCGATGATGCCGCCGAAGGCCGACTCGGTGTCGGTGGCGTAGGCCAGGTCATAGGCCTTGCGGATGCCGCCTTCGTCTTCAGGCACGACCGCCACGCCACACGGGTTGGCGTGCTTGACGATGACGCAGGCCGGCTTGACGAAGCTCTTCACGCACTCCAGCGCGGCGTCGGTGTCGGCCACGTTGTTGAACGACAGTTCCTTGCCCTGCAGCTGCACGGCGGTGGAAATGCTGGCTTCGCCTTTCTTGGCCTCGACGTAGAACGCCGCGCTCTGGTGCGGGTTCTCGCCGTAGCGCATTTCCTGGGCCTTGACGAACTGGCTGTTGAAGGTGCGCGGGAACTCGCTGCGGTCTTCGGTGGACAGGGTGTCCTTGGCCTGGTCGATGGTACCCATGTAGTTGGCGATCATGCCGTCGTAGGCGGCAGTGTGCTCGAACGCCTTGAGCATCAGGTCGAAGCGCTGGGCGTAGGTCAGGCCGCCGGCCTTCAGGCCTTCGACGATGCCGGCGTAGTCGCTGGCGTTGACCACGATGGCGACGTCCTTGTGGTTCTTCGCCGCCGAGCGGACCATGGTCGGGCCGCCGATGTCGATGTTCTCGATGGCGGTCGGCAGGTCGCAGCCTGGCTTGTTGATGGTGGCTTCGAACGGATACAGGTTGACCGCGACCAGGTCGATCGGCTTGATGCCATGCTCGTTCATGATGGCGTCGTCGGTGCCGCGACGGCCGAGGATGCCGCCGTGGATCTTCGGATGCAGGGTCTTGACCCGGCCGTCCATCATTTCGGCGAAGCCGGTGTAGTCGGCCACTTCCACCGCGTTGACGCCGTTGTCCTTGAGCAGCTTGTAGGTGCCGCCGGTGGACAGGATCTCGACACCGAGCAGTTGCAGCTCACGGGCGAATTCGAGGATCCCGGTCTTGTCGGAGACGCTGATCAGGGCGCGGCGGATCGGCAGGCGGGTAGTCTGGTCGGTCATTTCAGATTCCATAACGCGGTGGAGTCAGCAAAAAAGGCGCCTCGTGACGAGCGCCTTTTTGGTTGGGGTTCTGGCCTTACAACAGATCGTACTGCTTGAGCTTCTTGCGCAGCGTGCCTCGGTTGAGTCCGAGCATCTCGCTGGCCTTGGTCTGGTTGCCCTTGACGTAGTTCATCACGCTTTCGAGCAGCGGCGCCTCGACCTCCGAGAGCACCAGGTTGTACACGTCCGTGACGGTAGCGCCTTCCAGGTGGGCGAAGTAGTTGTGCAACGCCTTCTCGACGCTGCCGCGCAGGGTCTGGCCCTCCTCGCTCGGCGTGTTCAGGTGCTGCTTGAGGTTGACGTTGTCGCTCACGGGCGTTGTTCCACTCACTAATGTCTCGGTCATCATCGTCATGCGGCCACCCCTTGTTCGTCCTCTGTCCCAAGGCTCTGTCGACGTTCGGCGAAAAACGCCTGAACGTTGGCGCACTGCGCTTGTGTATCTTGCAAAGCGTTGAACCGGCTGCGGAACTCCTTGCCGCCGGGTCGGGTCGCCAGGTACCAGCCAACGTGCTTGCGGGCGATACGCACGCCCATCACATCGCCATAAAAGGCATGCAGCGCGGCCAGGTGTTCCAGCAGAATGCGTTCCACTTCGTCCAGCGCCGGGGCAGGCAGGTGCTCGCCCGTGCGCAGGTAATGCTCGATCTCGCGGAAGATCCACGGCCGCCCTTGGGCGGCACGGCCGATCAGCAGGCCGTCGGCACCGGTGGCATGCAGCACCGCCCGGGCCTTTTCCGGCGAGGTGATGTCGCCGTTGGCGAACACCGGGATCGACACCGCCTGCTTGATCGCGGCGATGGTGTCGTACTCGGCGTCACCGGTGTACAGGTCGGCGCGTGTGCGGCCATGCACCGCCAGCGCCTGGATGCCGGCCTGCTCGGCGATCCTCGCCACATTCAGGCCGTTCTTGTTCGCCCGGTCCCAGCCGGTGCGGATCTTCAGGGTCACCGGCACGTCCACGGCGCCGACGACGGCATGGAGGATCTCGCTGACCAAGGCTTCATCTCTCAATAAAGCAGAGCCGGCGGCCTTGTTGCAGACTTTTTTCGCCGGGCAACCCATGTTGATGTCGATGATCTGCGCGCCCGCGGCAACGTTGGCGCGGGCGGCCTCGGCCATCATCTGCGCGTCGCCGCCGGCGATCTGTACCGAGCGCGGCTCGGGATCGTCCTCGTGGATACGGCGCAGGCTCGACTTGCGGCTGTTCCACAGGCGCATGTCGCTGGAAACCATCTCCGACACCACCATGCCCGCCCCGAGGCGCTTGCACAGGGTACGGAAAGGCTGGTCCGTGACCCCGGCCATGGGTGCCAGGATCAGGTTGTTCTGCAGTGTGTAAGGGCCGATGCGTACCGCCGACATAGGTGTTCCCTGTTGTGGGGCCGAATCATTGGAGTTCGAAAAAGGGTTGGCATGATACCCGCTCTCGATGACCGGATAAAGATGAATCTGGATAAAATCTGAACAGTTGCGGCGTTATGACACCCAGCGCCAAGCGGCAAGCTTCAAGCTGCAAGAGGCCTGCAGGCAGGCTTTTACTTGCGGCTTGAAGCTTGCCGCTTGTCGCTTACTCCGGCGAGCGGAAGCTCAGGCTGTAGTTCACCGCCTTCGGCCCGGGGTCGAGGATATCCAGGGCGATATGGATCGGGGTTTGGCTGGGCATCTCGCCGCGGCCGGCCAGTTCGCCCGACAGGTATTCGCTGGGCTTGAAGCGGCGGCTGGCGATCAGCTGGCCGCTGAGGTCGGCGAAGCGCAGTTCCAGCAGCGGGAAAGGCTGGGCGAACGGAGCGCGGTTGTAGATGATCGCATCGACGATCAGCGCGCCCTTGAAGTCGGGGTGGCTGCGCACCACCAGGTTGCTGCTCTTGATCCGCGAAATGTCGACGCGGGTCGGCACCTGGCAGCCGAACATCGGGCACAGTTGCTGGAACCACGGGCGGTACTGGTCCTGGCGGGCCATCTCGTCGAAGTGGTACCAGACGTACTGGAACGCCAGCAGGCCGGCGGCGAGCAGGGTCAGCACGCCCCACAGCAGGCGCTTGCCCCAGTTGGGCGCGGGTTTTTCCCAGCCCAGTTGCAACGGGTCGTCGACCACGTCGATCAGCGGCTCCTTGCGCGGGCGCTCGGCCTTCGCTACCGGGCTCGGCGCCAGGCGCACCTCGGCTTCGTCCTCGTCGCGGGCCGATAGACGTTCGCCGCGTACATCGTCGTCCAGGGCCGACAAGCCCTGTTCTGGCACGAGGTCGTCGTGGTTGGAGAGGGGCGGGCTGTTGAAATCGCTGTCGGCCGACGGATGGCGCACGGACGGTTCGTCGTCCAGGTCCAGGTCAGTGGCGCCGAGGGTCGGCTCCGTGCGCGCGTCGACGACGGGTTCCAGGTCCAGCGCTTCTTGTTCGAGCAGTACCGGCGCCTCCTCGGGTTCCGCTGCGGGCTCGGGGCGCTCGTCGGTTGCGGTGCCGAATGGTTTTGCGTCGGCTTCGTCCGCGCCCTGGTCGTCACGGCGGGCCTGCAGCACGCCTTGCGCAGGCGCCTGGCGGCGGTCGCCGGGGCTGCGGCGTTCGAGGCGCGCCAGTTCCTGGTCGAGGTCCAGTGCGTCCAGCTGCTCGGCGGTGACGGCCCAGTCCTCTTCGCTCATCGGCGCCCGCTCGCTGGCCACCGGCGCCGGCGGCTCGCTGGGCGGCTGCACGGTTGCTGGCGCTGGTGGCTCTACAGGCGGCCTGCCGGCGCGGTTCTGCTCCAGCAGTTGCTTGGCCGCGTTGAACACCTGCAGGCAGTTGCCGCAGCGCACCACGCCGCGCGCCACGCTCAACTGGTGATGAGTGACGCGAAAGCTGGTCTGGCAATGCGGGCACTGGGTGACGAAACTGTCGGTCATGCGGCGATCCGGAGGCTGGGCAGGTGTTGAGTCTAGGCGCGCTTAGCGGCGGCGACCACTGATGCGTACCCAGCCGTCGCGCACGACGATAGGGTCCAGGTCGAAGTCGGCGGCGTAGGCGGCTGCCACTTCCTCGCCCTGCTCGGCGAGGATGCCCGACAACGCCAGCAGGCCACCGGGGCGGACCAGGCTGGACAGTTGCGGCGCCAATGCCACCAGCGGGCCAGCGAGGATGTTGGCGACCAGCACGTCGGCCTGCATGGCCGGCATCTGTTCGGGCAGGTACAGGTCGAACTTGTCGTCGGCGATACCATTGCGCTGGGCATTGTCACGGGAGGCCTCGATGGCCTGCACGTCGATGTCGGTGCCGACCGCCTGGCGGGCGCCGAGCAGCAGCGCGGCGATGGCCAGGATGCCCGAGCCGCAGCCGAAGTCCAGTACCTGGGTGCCTTGCAGCGGTTGGCCGTCGAGCCATTCCAGGCACAGCGCGGTGGTTGGGTGGGTGCCGGTGCCGAACGCCAGGCCCGGGTCGAGCAGCAGGTTGACCGCGTCTTTTTCCGGGGCTTCGTGCCAGCTCGGCACGATCCACAGGCGCTGGCCGAAACGCATGGGCTGGAAGTTGTCCATCCAGCTGCGTTCCCAGTCCTGGTCCTCGATCACCTCGGCGTCATGCTCGGGCAGCTCGGTGCCTGTCAGCAGGCGCAGGTGGGCGAATACCTGCTCAGGCTCGGCGTCGGCCTCGAACAGGGCCAGCAGGTGGGTATGCGACCACAGAGGGGTGGTGTTGAGGTCCGGTTCGAAGATCGGCTGGTCTTCGGCGTCCATGAAGGTCACCGAGACGGCGCCGACTTCCAGCAGGGCGTCTTCGTAGGTTTCGGCTTGTTCCGGGCTGATGGCCAGGCGTACTTGCAGCCAGGGCATGGCGGGCACCTTTGGTAAATCGACAGGGGCAGCCCGAGGCTGCGCGAAAGGCTGGCAGTTTACGCGAGTGTGGGGGGTTTGTAGAGAAGCCAGAGGGTGGCACGGTCCCTGTAGGCGCGGCCATGTGTCGCGAAAGGGGCGCGCGGCGGCCCCAAGGCATCGGCATCATGCAACACCGCCGGGGCTGCCATGCAGCCCTTTCGCGACACAAGGCCGCTCCTACAGGGGGATGTGCCTGCCTTGCGGGCAACAAAAACCCCGGCACAAGGCCGGGGTTCATGCATCACGCTAACGCGATCACTCCTGGTTGGCCAGTTTGTGCTCGAGGTAGTGGATGTTGACGCCGCCTTTGCAGAAACCTTCATCACGCACCAGGTCGCGGTGCAGCGGGATGTTGGTCTTGATGCCGTCGACGACGATCTCGTCCAGGGCATTGCGCATGCGCGCCATGGCTTCGTCGCGGTCCTTGCCGTAGGTGATCAGCTTGCCGATCAGCGAGTCGTAGTTCGGTGGAACCGAGTAACCGCTGTACAGGTGCGAATCGACGCGCACGCCGTTGCCACCCGGGGCATGGAAGTGCTTGACCTTGCCTGGGCTCGGGATGAACTTCTTCGGGTCCTCGGCGTTGATCCGGCACTCCAGCGAGTGACCACGAATCACCACGTCTTCCTGGCGGAACGACAGCTTGTTGCCAGCGGCGATGCTGAGCATCTCCTTGACGATATCGATACCGGTGACCATCTCCGAGACCGGGTGCTCGACCTGGACGCGGGTGTTCATCTCGATGAAGTAGAAGCGGCCGTTCTCGTACAGGAACTCGAAGGTACCGGCACCGCGGTAGCCGATTTCGATGCACGCGTCGACGCAACGCTTGAAGACTTCCTGGCGGGCCTTCTCGTCGATGCCCGGGGCCGGGGCTTCTTCCAGTACCTTCTGGTGGCGGCGCTGCAGCGAGCAGTCACGGTCACCCAGGTGGATGGCGTTGCCCTGGCCGTCGGACAGCACCTGGACTTCCACGTGACGTGGGTTGGTCAGGAACTTCTCCAGGTAGACCATCGGGTTGCCGAAGGCGGCGCCGGCTTCGGTGCGGGTCAGCTTGGCCGAGGCGATCAGGTCCTCTTCCTTGTGCACCACGCGCATGCCGCGACCACCACCGCCACCAGCGGCCTTGATGATCACCGGGTAGCCAACCTCGCGGGCAATGGCCAGCGCGGTTTCTTCGTCTTCCGGCAGCGGGCCGTCGGAGCCCGGCACGGTCGGTACGCCCGACTTGATCATCGCGTCCTTGGCCGAGACCTTGTCGCCCATCAGGCGAATGGTGTCGGCTTTCGGGCCGATGAAGGCAAAGCCGGATTTTTCCACCTGCTCGGCGAAGTCGGCGTTTTCCGCGAGGAAGCCGTAACCCGGGTGGATCGCGGTGGCGCCGGTGACTTCGGCGGCAGCGATGATCGCCGGGATGTGCAGGTAGGAATCCTTGGACGATGCAGGACCGATGCAGACCGACTCGTCTGCCAGGCCCAGGTGCATCAGTTCACGGTCGGCCGTGGAGTGCACGGCGACGGTCTTGATGCCCAGCTCTTTGCAGGCACGCAGGATCCGCAGGGCAATTTCCCCGCGGTTGGCGATCAGAACTTTTTCGAGCTTCCCAGACATCGTTGGCTCTCCGCGAATCAAACGATGGTGAACAGCGGCTGGTCGAACTCAACCGGCTGGCCGTCTTCCACCAGGATGGCGTCGATCACACCGCCGATGTCGGCTTCGATGTGGTTCATCATCTTCATGGCTTCGACGATGCACAGGGTGTCGCCTTTCTTCACGGCCTGGCCCACTTCGGCGAAGTTCGGCGAGGTCGGCGATGGCTTGCGGTAGAAGGTACCGACCATCGGCGAGCGGATCACGGTGCCTTTGAGCGCCGGGGCTGCAGCTTCAGCGGCTGGCGCGGCAGCGGCGGCGACCGGGGCGGCAGCGGCAACCGGAGCGGCCATCGGTGCTGGGGCGGCGAAGTACTGGGCGCCGGCCGGGGTCTTGCTGTGACGGCTGATGCGAACGGACTCTTCGCCTTCCTTGATCTCCAGTTCGTCGATGCCAGACTCTTCCAGCAGTTCGATCAGCTTTTTGACTTTACGGATATCCATTAATCAGCAACTCCCAAGGTTCGGTCGGGGACGTAATTTGAAAACGTGTCGAAAACGTTTCTTCCGGACCTCGGCCCATTGGGGCCAAGGCCTTGTGTCATCAGGGCTGTGCGTTGGCAGCCAGGTGTTCCAGCGCAGACTCCAGGGCCAACCGATAGCCGGTGGCGCCGAGGCCGCAGATCACCCCTACGGCAACATCGGAAAAGTAGGAGTGGTGGCGGAACGGTTCACGCTTGTGCACGTTGGACAGGTGCACTTCGATGAATGGGATGCTCACCGCGAGCAACGCGTCACGTAATGCGACGCTGGTATGCGTGAAAGCGGCCGGATTGATCAGGATGAAGTCCACGCCTTCGTTGCGCGCGGCGTGGATCCGGTCGATCAATTCGTATTCGGCATTGCTCTGCAGGTACTGCAGGTGGTGGCCGGCGGCGCGGGCGCGCTGCTCCAGGTCCTGATTGATCTGGGCGAGGGTGGCCGCGCCGTAGTGGCCCGGTTCACGGGTGCCGAGCAGGTTCAGGTTGGGGCCGTGCAGCACCAGTAGGGTTGCCATCTGCGGTTCCTTGGTTTTTGTAGGGCAATTCGACATAGCGCGGCGACTATGCCGGAACGGGCGCTGGGTGTCCAGTTCCCGGCAATAGCCAGCACGATGTCCGAGATTCGCGCAAAGTATGTGACCGGATGATTAACTTTGGTCACCGGATTGGCGATTTTTCCCAGGCTGCGGGAAGTTATAGCCCGAGTTGGCCGCGCACGCGGGCCAGGACCTGGGCAAAATCGCCGGCGTTTATCTCGCCGATCACCCGATCGCCAGTCATTTCGCTGCCGTTCGCGGCAAAGAACATCAGCGCCGGCGGGCCGAACAGCTGGTAGCGATCGAGCAGCGCGCGCTGGGCGGCGTCGCTCGCGGTGATGTCCAGGCGCAGCAGGCGGAACGCACCCAGTTGCGCTTGCACCGCTGGCGCCGTGAGCACGTCGTGTTCGATCACCTTGCAGCTGATGCACCAGTCGGCGTACCAGTCCAGCAGCACCGGCTGGCCGGCGGCCTTGGCCTCGGCCAGGGCGGCGTCGAGCTCGGCCGGGCTGGTGAGGGTCTGCCAGGCATCGGCCTTGGCCACGGCTGCGGTGCCGGCCACGTTGGGCGGCGGCAGCGGCCGCAGGGGATCACCCTGGCCGCTCAGGGCGCCGTACCAACAGGCCAGGGCATAGACCAGCAGCACCAGGCCGAGCAATTGCGCCAGGCGCTCGCGGGCAGGCTTGACGACGAACTCCAGGGCGCCGAGGAACAGCGCCACGCCGGCGGCCAGCAGGCCGATCAGCAGCAGCGTCAGCGGCCCTGGCAGCACCCGGCTGAGCAGGCCGATGGCCAGGCCCAGCAACAGCACGCCGATGGCGTTCTTGACCGTGTTCATCCACGGGCCGCTCCTGGGCAGCCAGGCCGCGCCACCGGTCGCCACCAGCAGCAGCGGGGCGCCCATGCCCAGGCCCAGGGCGAACAGCTTGAGCGCGCCGCCAAGGGCATCGCCGCTGGCGCTGATGTACAGCAGCGCGCCGGCCAGCGGTGCCGACACGCAGGGCGACACCAGCAGGCTGGACAACACCCCGAGGATCGCCGCGCCCAGCAGCGAGCCGCCCTGGGTGCGGTTGGCGACCCGGTCCAGGCGATTGCTCAGGGCCTGGGGCAGCTTGATCTCGAACAGGCCGAACATGGCCAGGGCGAACAGCACGAAGAACGCCGCGAACGGCACCAGCACCCACGCCGACTGCAGCCGCGCCTGCAGGTTCAGGCCGGCGCCAAACAGCCCCATCAGCGCGCCGAGCACGGCGAAGCTGGCGGCCATCGGCAGCACGTAGGCCAGCGACAGCGACAGGCCGCGCAGCCCGCCGACCTGGCCGCGCAGCACCACGCCCGAGAGGATCGGCAGCATCGGCAGCACGCAGGGGGTGAAGGTCAGGCCGATCCCGGCGAGGAAGAACAGCGCCAGGGATTTCCAGCTCCAGCCCTGCTCGGCGCCGCCCGGCTGCGTCGGGCCTTCGCCGACGATGCCCAGCCGCTCGGTTTGCGGCGGGTAGCACAGGCCCTTGTCGGCGCAGCCCTGGTAGCCCACCAGCAAGGTGAAGGCGCGTGGGTCGTTGCGCGGCAGCTCGATGTCGAGCACGCCGTGGTAGACCTCGACATCGCCGAAGAACTCGTCGTGCTTGGCTTCGCCTTCGGGAAGGTGCGGCGTGCCCAGCGTGATGTCCGCCGGTTCCGTGCGGAACTGGAGGCGGTGGCGGTACAGGTAGTAGCCGTCGGTGGCGACCAGGCGCAGCTTGATGGTGTGCGCGTCGGCCTGGACCAGGCTGAGCTTGAAGGCCTCCTGCACCGGCAGGAAATCGGCGCTGTTGCTGACGGCGCCGAGGGTGGCGCTGGGGCGGTTGTCGAGCAGGCCCGTGGCGAACACGGGGCTGGCCAGCAGCAGGAACAACAGGAAAAACAGGCGGCGCATGACGGACTCGCGAGGTGGAACCTGGCGGCATGATAGCGGAGTTGGCCGAAATTGGGGCCGCTGCGCGGCCCATCGCGACACAAGGCCGCTCCTACCGGGGAGCGCGGTTTCCTGTAGGAGCGGCCTTGTGTCGCGATCGAGGGCAGAGCCCCCGCAATCCAGGCCCTGCCGATGTCATAGCCGGAACGCCCGCACCGCCGTATTCAACTCGCCCCCCAGCTTGAGCAACTGCTCGCCCTGCTGGCGTCCTTCGCCGATGCGTTGCAGGTTGTCCTCGCCCAGCGCGTGGATGCGCTCGCTGTGATCGCGAATCTCGCTCACCGCGCCGGTTTGCTGGGCGGTCACCTCGGCGATGCGCAGCGCGGTCCCGGCGATAGTGCCGATGGCGTTGACGATCGCATCCAGCGCGCCATCGGCCGACTGCGCCTGGCTGGCGGTGGCCTCGGCATGCTCCAGTTGCGTGCGCATGCCGTCCACCGAGTCGCGGGCGGCCTGTTGCAGGCGGTCGATCAGGGCCTGGATCTCGCCGGTGGCGCCGGTGGTGCGCTGGGCCAGCGAGCGTACTTCATCGGCGACCACGGCGAAGCCGCGGCCCATTTCGCCAGCCCGGGCGGCCTCGATGGCGGCGTTGAGCGCCAGCAGGTTGGTCTGCTCGGCTATCGCGCGGATCACTGTGAGCACGCCGCCGATGGTGGCCGACTCCTCGGCCAGCTGTTCGATCATGCGCGCATTGCCCTGCACCTCGTCGACCAGGGCGCGCAGGCCGGACAGGCTCTGGCCGATCACCGTCTGGCCCCGTTCGACGGCCTGGCCGGCATCGCGGCTGGCGTCGGCGGCGGCGCTGGCGTCGCCGGCTACCTGCTGGATGGTCGCCTCCAGTTCGCCGAGGGCGTCGCGGATCTGCGCGGTGTCGCCGGCCTGGCGTTCGGCGCCGTCGTGCAAGGCGCTGCTCATGCCCGCCAGGGCGTGGCTGCTGCCGGCCACCTGTTCGGCGTTGCGGCGCAGGGTGCCGACCAGCTCCACCAGGTACTGGCGCAGGCGGTTGAGCGATTCCTCGATGTCATGCAGCTCGCGGTTGGTCCGGCCCAGGTCGATGGCATGGGCGAAGTCGCCCTCGGCCCAGCGCGACAGCGCCGGCGCCAGGCCGGTCAGGGTGCGGGCCAGGCGCCGTTGCAGGGTGTCGATGAGCAGGGCGATGAGCAGGATCAGGCCGATCATCAGGCCCTGGATGATGCGCACTTCCCCGGCGATCTGCCCGTGCTGGGCGCGTACCTCCGGCTCCAGGGCGGCGATGGCCTGGCGCACGGCGTCCAGGCGTTCGTTGGTGCTGGCCGCCAGGGCGGCGCGGCGTTCGATCTGCGCGCGGGTGCGTTGCAGCTCGGCGGGGTAGCGCTTGAGCAGGCTCTGCAGCTCGCGCTTGAGGCCCACGGCGATGTCCTCCTGCTGGCTGCTGGCCTGGGTTTGCAGGCCCATCATCGCGGCGAAGTCATCGGCGTTGGACTCGGCGGCGCGGGTCACGCCGAGCAGCGGCAAGGCGTCGATCCGCTCGGCCTGGGCGGCGATCAGCTGCAGTTCGCGGTCGACTTCGTCGGCCAGCTCGGCGCGGCCGCTGCTGACCAGTTTGTCGCGGGCCAGGGACAGGCGCGCCAGGTGCACCGCGGCGTCCAGCAGTGCGGCCTGGTACGGGCCGGCGGCGGCGCTGGCGCTGTCGCGGGCGTAGCCGGCGAGTTGCTCGAAGTTCGCCCCCAGTTCGCGCTCGGCCTGCAACAGCAGGGCCTGCGGGTCGCCGGCCAGCTTGCCGGCACCAAGCAACTCGTTGGCGCTGAAGGCCTGCAAGCTGTCCAGGCTCGGGCGCAGCTTGGCCGCCAGCGCTTGCGGCCAGTCGTCCAGGGCCGCCAGCAAGGCGCCGGTGGCCTGGCTGGCCGCGGCATGGCGCAAGGCATCGCCGCTGCCCAGGTAGGCCTCGATGTTGCGTGCCGCGTCATGCTGGAACTGCTGGGACAGGCCCAGGTAGCGCTCCATCAACTGGTAGGGGCGTTCCAGGGCGCGTTGCGACCACCACAGGGTCGCGCCCAGGGCGATACACACGGTCACCAGCAACAGGGTGTTGAAATTGGTCAGCCACTTCAGGCGCATAGCCGCGAACTTCCTGCGGAGGGGGAGTGGAGAGGTCGGGGCCTGAAGTTATTGCGATTTTGTGACGAGGTGATGACGACGGAGGGCTGGCGCCCTAAAAAAGTGGCACAGTGCCGGTATTGTTTGATGGTTGCTGTGTTTAACCCTTTGGGCTGCGCTGTCACACGCAGGGAACTGTCCCCTTGTAGGAGCGAGTTAAACCAATGGGTTACGAGTGTTCCATTAGCGCGGCCGATGCCGGCGGCTACGGCTCGACCCTGACCACGCAATTGCGCCCGGCATGCTTGGCCCGGTACAGCGCCTCGTCGGCGGCGCTGGCCATGGTCAGGGCATCGAGCGCGTCATCCAGTTGCACCACCCCGGCGCTGAAGGTGCATTGCAGGTCATGGGGTTGCGCCGGGTAGTGGATCTCGGCAAAGCGCCGGCGGATTTCGTCGAGCACCTTGTACGCGGCCGCAAGCCCGGTATTGGGCATGACGATGGCGAACTCCTCGCCGCCGTAGCGGCCGATGAAGTCGGTCTTGCGCAGGCGTTGCTTGAGGAACAGCGCCAGGCTCTTGATCACCCGGTCGCCCATGGGGTGGCCATGGCGGTCGTTGATCTTCTTGAAATGGTCGATATCGAGCATGGCGAAACTCAACGGCTGCGCCTCGCGCCGGGCGCGGAAGCTGCAATCCTCGAGCAGTTGCAGGATATGGGTGTGGTTGTACAGCCCGGTAAGGCTGTCGCGGACCATCCGCGCCTTGAGGTGGCGGGCGCGGGCGGCGCGGTTGCGCACGGTGGTGATCAGGTGGCGGGCGCGGATCGGTTTGGTGAGGAAGTCGTCGCCGCCTTCGCTCATGGCATCGAGCTGCTTGTCCAGGTCGTCCTCGGCCGACAGGTAGATGATCGGCACGCTGACGTAGCGGTCGTTGTGGCGGATCACCTTGGCCAGCTCCGTGCCGGTGCAGGCGGGCATGTACATGTCGAGGATGATCAGGTCGGGCTGGAAGTCCGCCAGCTCGCTCATGGTACGGATCGGTTCGGTGAGCGTGCGGGTGATGATCCCGGCGCTGTTGAGCAGGCGCTCGGTGTGCAGGGCCTGGGCGCGGGAGTCGTCGATCACCAGCACGCGAAACGGCTCGTACTGGGTGGCGCTGGTCAGCAGCTCGAGTTTTTCCAGCAGGCTGGAAGCGTCCAGGGTGCCGGTGAGGAATTCCTGGCCGCCGGCGCGCACGGCGGCCAGGCGGGTCGGGGTGTCGGTTTCGTGGAGGCTGAAGAACAGCAGCGGAATGTGCAGCTCCAGCCCCTGCTGGGCCTGGGCCGCCAGGTGCAGGCCGAGGCCGGCGCCGGTGAAGTCGACGTCCATGACGATGGCCGACGGCAGGCGCTCGCTCATCGAGGCCTGGAACGCCTCGGCACTGCACAGCGCCTGCACGCTCAGGCCAAAGAACTCCAGTTGCTGGGCCAGGCGCTCGGCGCGTTCGTGGTCCTGCAGGACGATGTACACCGGCTTGCGCAGCGGTGGCAGGGGTACGTTGTCGAGCTGGTCGCCCTTGCGCAGGCCGGTGCGCGACAGGCGCTGCATCAGGCGGTTGAGTTCGCTGATCAGCTCGGAGTTGAGCCGCGCGCTGTTGGCCTCGATGGCGCGCAGGGTCTGGCCGATGGCCTGCGACAGGCTGCTGTGCTCGGGTTGTTCGAAGCGTTCGGCATAGCGTTGCAGGCGCAGGTTGGCCTCGCACAATTCGCCCAGGCCGCCGCTGGACCACTCGCCACGCTGCAGGCGCTGCCAGATCTCGAGGATCTGCCGGGCCTGGTGGATCACCCGCTGGGCAAAGTGCTGCTTGAGGCGTTCGTGGCTCGGCTCGGCTGGCTGGGTCATGTCCTGACTACTTATAAAGGGGAGGGTGCAGGTTCGATGATGGCTCTATGCTAGCACCGCTTTCTGGCAAGCGAGTGCCTGGGGTCAACAAAGTGTTTAGGGAATTATTATTCAGTTGCCGACCCGATGGTCGCTTATACGAATGGCGACGTCTGCTTTATAGTGCTGCCACGCGGGCTTGTCGTGGCACCCTGGCGTACGCCTGTGGTCCAAGCCCCTAACCGTCGTGATTGATCAAGGACAATTGCCATGCTGGATTGGAAAAACCGCGAGGCCAAGGCCGAACCCCGTGAGCGGGTCGACACCCGTGGCGCCGCCACCCGCAGCTACCTGGGCGGCCTGTGGAGCCGAGCCCTGGGTACGTTGATCGGCCTGTACCTGCTGGTGTGCATCGGCCTGGGTTGGTACTGGAGCCAGGAGCCGGCGCTGTTCCCGGTGCAGAACAACGCCCAGGCCGCCGCCGAACGCAACGGCCAGCAGATGGTGATTGGCTATACCACCGTCGAGACCCTCAAGACCGTGGCCAGCACCCTGCTCGACAAGCCTGGCGGCTATATTTCCAACGACCGTTTCCCGCCGGGCCTGTGGATGGACAACATGCCGAGCTGGGAGTATGGCGTGCTGGTCCAGGTGCGCGACCTGTCCCGCGCCCTGCGCAAGGACTTCGCCCGCTCGCAGTCGCAGTCCACCGAGGACGCCGACCTGGCCAAGGCCGAGCCGCGCTTCAACTTCGACAACAAGAGCTGGATCCTGCCCTCGAGCGAGTCGGAGTTCGAAGAAGGCATCAAGTCGCTGACCCGCTACCAGACCCGCCTGGCCAAGGGCGACCAGGGCGCGATCTTCTATACCCGCGCCGACAACCTGAACAACTGGCTGGGTGACGTCGCCACCCGCCTGGGCTCGCTGTCGCAGCGCCTGTCGGCCAGTGTCGGCCGGGTCAAGCTGAACAACACCCTCAAGACCGAATCCGTGGCCCCGGGCCAGGCGCCGCAGGTCGACGAGGAAGTGGTCGAGACCCCGTGGTTGCAGATCGACAACGTGTTCTACGAGGCCCGTGGCCAGGCCTGGGCGCTGTCGCACCTGCTGCGCGCCATCGAGGTGGACTTCGCCGACGTGCTGGCGAAGAAGAACGCCACGGTCAGCGTGCGACAGATCATCCGCGAGCTGGAAGCCTCGCAGGAAGCGCTGTGGAGCCCGATGGTGCTCAACGGCAGCGGCTTTGGCATGTGGGCCAACCACTCGCTGGTGATGGCCAACTACATCTCCCGGGCCAACGCCGCGGTCATCGACCTGCGCCAGCTGCTGTCCCAGGGCTGATATGCCGGTCAGTCCCGCCGAGGTCGCGCACCGCTCGGCCTCCGACGCCGAGCTGGTGGCCTGGGTCGATGACCACGATCAACTGCTCGGCGCCTTGCCCAGGGCCGAGCTGCGCGAGCGCGGTTTGATTGGCCGTTGCACCTTTATCCTGCTGTTCAACAACGCAGGCGACTTGTGCGTGCACCGACGCACCCTGAGCAAGGCGTTGTATCCGGGGTACTGGGATGTGGCGGCAGGCGGCATGGTCGCCTGCCAGGAAAGCTATGACCAGTCGGCGGCCCGGGAGCTGGCCGAGGAACTGGGCGTGAGCGGCGTCGAGTTGCGTTTTCACGAGACGTTCTACTTCGAGCAACCGGGCAATCGCTTGTGGTGCGCGGTGTATTCGGCGGTGTGGGACGGAGCGCTGCGCTTGCAGCCCGAGGAGGTCATCGAGGCGCGGTTCATCAGTGTCGAGCAGGCCCAGGCGGAAAGTACGCAACGACCGTATTGCCCGGACTCGCTGGTGGCGTTGCAGCGGTACCAGGCGGGCTTGAGCTAATGGGGGCGCTTTGCGCCCCTTTCGCGACACAAGGCCGCTCCTACAGGGGATCACGTTCTCCTGTAGGAGCGGCCTTGCGTCGCGAAAGGGCTGCGTAGCAGCCCCAGTGGCCCAAAGGTCGCAAAACTTTCGTAAAATGGCGCAATCCTGTACTTAGCAACAGCCAGATTTATCGTTACACTGCGCGCCCTTTTCGGGCTGCCGCAGGACCTTGCGGCAGTAGCGCCGCCCCTGCCAGAGTGGGGCTTCGCGGTCGGCACCCGCCGACCAGTTTTTGTCCTCAGCACCGAGGAACAAAAGTGGCCAAGAAAGCTTCTTCCTTTTCCGCCCTTGGCGGTCTCGTCTTTTCCACCGATGCCGGTCGGCACTGTCCCGACTGCGGCAAACCGGTGGATGACTGTATCTGCAAGCAGCAGGTCATCCCCGAGGGGGATGGCATTGCCCGCGTGCGCCGTGAAAGCAAAGGCCGTGGCGGCAAGACCGTGACCACCATCACGGGCGTCCCCCTGGCCCTTGAGCCGCTCAAGGAGCTCGCCAGCACGCTCAAGCGTCGTTGCGGCACCGGCGGCGCGCTCAAGGACGGGGTCATTGAAATCCAGGGCGATCACGTCGAGCTGTTGCTCGCCGAGCTGATCAAGCAAGGTTTCAAGGCGAAGAAATCCGGCGGCTGAGTGCAGCCGCGCGATTTTTTGCCCAGCGCTTTCTAAACTCGTTCCCGTGGGCAGGGTCTATGCCTGACACGGAAGAATCGTCATTTTCAGTATCTACACTGCCAGCGCTACAAGGTGGGGCAGTGTTTCGACTTTTCATACAGGGGACTTGAATGTCCGTACGACGCACACGCAAAGACGATGGTAGCCAGTGGACCGTGGCCGACAGCCGCAGTGTTTATGGCATCCGCCATTGGGGCGCGGGTTATTTCGCCATCAATGAAGCCGGGCGCGTCGAAGTGCGCCCCAACGGGCCGGCCAGCGCGCCGATCGACCTCTTCGAGCAAGTCCAGGAGCTACGCCAGAGCGGCCTGTCGCTGCCGCTGCTGGTGCGTTTCCCCGACATCCTGCAGGACCGCGTGCGCCAGCTGACCGGTGCCTTCGACGCCAACATCGCGCGCCTTGAGTACCAGAGCCAGTACACCGCGCTGTACCCGATCAAGGTCAACCAGCAAGAGGCAGTGGTGGAGAACATCATCGCCACCCAGAACGTCTCCATCGGCCTGGAAGCCGGCTCCAAGCCCGAGCTGCTGGCGGTGCTGGCGCTGGCGCCGAAAGGCGGCACCATCGTCTGCAACGGCTACAAGGACCGAGAGTTCATTCGCCTGGCGCTGATGGGGCAGAAGCTCGGCCACAATGTGTTCATTGTCATCGAGAAGGAATCCGAGGTCGCCCTGGTGATCGAGGAAGCCGCGGACCTCAAGGTCAAGCCGCAGGTGGGCCTGCGCGTGCGCTTGTCGTCGCTGGCCTCGAGCAAGTGGGCCGATACCGGTGGCGAGAAGTCCAAGTTCGGCTTGTCCGCCGCCCAGCTGATCTCGGTGGTGCAGCGCTTCCGTGACGCCGGCCTGGACCAGGGCATCCGCCTGCTGCACTTCCACATGGGCTCGCAGATCGCCAACCTGGCCGACTACCAGCACGGCTTCAAGGAAGCCATCCGCTACTACGGCGAGCTGCGCGCCCTGGGCCTGCCGGTGGACCATATCGACGTCGGCGGCGGCCTGGGCGTGGACTACGACGGTACCCACTCGCGCAACGCCAGCTCGATCAACTACGACATGGACGACTACGCCGGCGTGGTGGTGGGCATGCTCAAGGAGTTCTGCGATGCCCAGGGCCTGCCGCACCCGCACATCTTCTCGGAGAGTGGCCGCTCGCTGACCGCGCACCATGCCATGCTGGTGATCCAGGTCACCGACGTGGAAAGCCACAATGACGAAGTGCCGACCATCGAGAACAAGGCGGCACTGCCCGAGACCGTGCAGTGGCTGGCCGACCTGCTGGGCCCGACCGACATCGAGATGGTCACCGAGACCTACTGGCGCGCTACCCACTACATGGGCGACGTGGCCGCGCAGTATGCCGACGGCAAGCTGACCCTGGCCGAGAAAGCCCTGGCCGAGCAGTGCTACTTCGCCGTGTGCCGGCGCCTGCACAACTCGCTGAAGGCCCGCCAGCGTTCGCACCGCCAGGTGCTGGACGAGCTCAACGACAAGCTGGCCGACAAGTACATCTGCAACTTCTCGGTATTCCAGAGCCTGCCGGATACCTGGGCCATCGGCCAGGTGCTGCCGATCATCCCGCTGCACCGCCTGGACGAGGAGCCGATGCGCCGGGCCGTGCTGCAGGACCTGACCTGCGACTCCGACGGCAAGATCAACCAGTACGTCGACGAGCAGAGCATCGAGACCAGCATGCCGGTGCATGCGGTCAAGGACGGCGAGGACTACCTGCTGGGCGTGTTCCTGGTCGGTGCCTACCAGGAAATCCTCGGCGACATGCACAACCTGTTCGGCGACACCGACTCGGTGAACATCTACCAGAACGCCGATGGCAGCGTGTACCACGCCGGTATCGAGACCCACGACACCATCGAGGACATGCTGCGTTACGTGCACCTGTCGCCGGAGGAGTTGATGACCCACTACCGCGACAAGGTCGCCAGCGCCAAGATCAGCGCCCGCGAGCGCACGCAGTACCTGGATGCGCTGCGTCTTGGCTTGACCCGGTCTTCGTACCTGTCTTCGTAATCGCCGGGGCCGCTTTGCGGCCCTTTCGCGACACAAGGTGCTCCTACAGGCAATTGCGCAGTAATTGCCATACGCGATCCCCCTGTAGGAGCGGCCTTGTGTCGCGATCTGAGGGCGCAGCCCTCACCGCGTCATACCCGGTAATGATCCGCTCACGCCATCCCCCATCGAGACACCTATCCTGCGAATGCAATGTCCAAAGGACGTCGACATGGACCGTTACGGCAATCATCGCCTGCGCCAAGGGCGCTTTTCAGAGTCAGGCAGGCGTTATCTGCTAACTACCGTTACCCGCCAACGGAGCCCACTGTTCCACAACCTTTGGTTTGCGCGAGCGGCCATCCATCAATTACGTCTGAGTGATCATGAAGGTAGCTGCCGTACATTGGCTTGGGTTCTGATGCCAGACCATCTGCACTGGTTGATCGAGCTTGGGCCTACCAGCCTGGATAAACTCATGTGTGCCTTCAAGTCGCGAAGCAGCTGTGCTCTTTATCAGGCGGGGGCTGCACGACAGCACATTTGGCAGCCTGGATATCACGACCGGGCTTTGCGGCGAGACGAGGATGTGAGAATGGCCGCGCGATATATCGTTGCGAATCCCATCAGGGCAGGCCTGGTACGGCGTGCCGGTGAGTATTCACATTGGGATTGTGTTTGGCTGTGAGTCAGCTGGTGAGGGCTGCGCCCTCATTTCGCGACACAAGGCCGCTCCTACAGACGACCGCGATCTCCTGTGGGTACGGCCTTGTGTCGCGATAGGGCCGCGAAGCGGCCCCAGCTTCACCGAACCCACCGATCCTGTTGATGCAAGCGCCACCCGACCCAGCCCAGCGTGATCGCCCGCAACGCCATGAACAGCAAGAACGCCATCCACAACCCATGGTTGCCGAACCCGCGCATGGCAAACGCCACGGGCAGCGCAATCAACACCGACACCAGCATCGCATTGCGCATCTCCCGCGCCCGCGTCGCGCCGATGAACAGCCCATCGAGCAGGTAGCTCCATACCGCCACCAACGGCAGCAGCGCCAGGTACGGCAGGTAGGGATACGCCGCCGCGCGCACGCTGGCGATGTCGGTCTGCATGTCGATGAACAGGTGCCCGCCCAGCACGAACAGCTCCGCGAAACCCAGACTGACGATCAGCGACCAGCCACAGGCCACCACCAATGTGCGTTGCAACGACTCGCGATCACGGGCGCCGATGGCATGGCCGCACAGGGCCTCGACCGCATGGGCCAGGCCATCGAGGGCATAGGCGGTGAGCAGCAGGCCATTAAGCAGCAGGGCGTTGGCCGCCACCGTGGCCTCGCCCAGGCGCGCGCCCTGTACGGTCAGCAGCAGGAACACCAGTTGCAGCGCCAGGCTGCGCAGAAAGATGTCGCGGTTCACCGCCAGCAGCGGGCGCCAGGCCTGCCAGCGCTTGAGCGCGGCCCAGGCGACATGCCCGGGGTAGGCGCGCAGCGCCGGGCGGGTGAGGGCCAGGCCCAGCAGCGCGGCGCTCCATTCGGCAATCACCGAGGCCCGCGCCGAACCGACTACGCCCCAATCCAGGCCGAGCACGAACCACAGGTTCAAGGCGATGTTCAGCAGGTTGGTGGTCAACAGGATGGCCAACGGCGCCCGGGCGTTCTGGGTGCCAAGGAACCAGCCGACCAGGGCGTAGCTGGCCAGCGCCGCCGGCAGGCCGAGCAGGCGGGTATGGAAGAACGCCTCGGTCGATACCTGCAGCGCGGCGCTGGGCTGCATTGCCTGCAGCGCCAGCTGGCTGAAGGGCAGGGCGAGCAGGCCAATCAACACGGCCAGGGCGAGCGCCAGCAGCAGCCCTTGCACCAGCACCTGGCGCAACGCGGCGCCATCGGCGCGGCCCGCGGCCTGGGCGGCAAAGCCGGTGGAACCCATGCGCAGGAAACCCAGCAGCCCGACCATGAAAGTGAACAGCGTGGCGCCCACCGCCACCGCGCCCAGTTGGTGGGCATGGGGCAGGTGGCCGATCACCGTGCTGTCGACCAGCGCCACCAGTGGCACCGAGATGTTGGACAGGATCATCGGCGCGGCCAGGGCCCAGACCTTGCGGTGGGTGAGGCGCTCGCGCCAGGCGATGGACAGTGAAGACATGCGGGCTCCAGCGGGATGCAGTAGGGCCGTCGGGGGGGCTTGCCCGGCGATGGCCGAACGGATTGTACCGCCCCGGCAACCAAACGGCGCGAACAGGGTCTCACTTGCCGCGCATCGCCAGGTAAGCCGCCAGCCGTTGCGCTATAGTTGCCCCTCCTCATGTACACGCTGCCGAAGAGTTCCCACTCAAATGCTCAACAAAGGATTGTTGCTGGCCTGCGCGCTGGCCCTGCTCAGTGCCTGTGATTCCTCCACGCCGGACAAGCCCGCGGCACCGGCCGACGCCGCCACTGCCGTCGCGCCAGCCGAAACCAAGGCCGCCAAGCGCGAAGACCCCGCCGTGCTGGCCAAGCGCTACGCCGGCCGCGAGCTGACCGTGCTGGATGTCTCGGAAGTCCAGCTCGACGGTGCCAGCACCCTGTCGGTCAGCGTCTCCGCGCCGCTGGATGCCAACCAGGACTTCGCCGCCAGGCTGCACCTGGTCGACACCGTCAAGGGCAAGGTCGATGGTGCCTGGGAACTCTCCGACAACCAGATGGAACTGCGCCTGCGCCACCTCGAACCGCAGCGCAAGATGGTCCTGACCATCGACAAGGGCCTGCTGGCGGTCAACGGCAATGCATTGGCCGCCGAGTCGGTCAGCCGCTTCGAGACCCGCGACATGCAAGCCACCGTGGGCTTCGCCAGCCGCGGCTCGCTGCTGCCCACGCGCCTGGCCGAAGGCCTGCCGGTGATCGCCCTGAACGTCGACAAGGTCGACGTCGAGTTCTTCCGGGTCAAACCCGAGATGCTCTCGACCTTCCTGGTCAACTGGGGCCGCAACGCCAGCCTGTACTACTACCAGTCCAAGGAAACCCTGGACATGGCCGAGCTGGTCTACAGTGGCCGCTTCGACCTCAACCCGGCGCGCAACACCCGCGAGACCGTGCTGCTGCCGATCGCCGGGATCAAGCCTTTGCAAGCGCCGGGTGTGTACCTGGCGGTGATGCGCGCGTCCGGCACCTACGACTACTCGCAGCCGGCGACCCTGTTCACCCTCAGCGACATCGGCGTGTCCGCCCACCGCTACCGCGACCGCCTCGATGTGTTCACCCAGGCCCTCGAGGGCGGCAAGGCGCTCAATGGCGTCAGCCTCGAGCTGCACGACGACAAGGGCAAGCTGCTGGCCCAGGCCAAGACCGACGGCGACGGCCATGCCCAGCTACCGATCACCGCCAAGGCCGACACCCTGATCGCCACCCAGGGCGTGCACACCACCCTGCTGCGGCTGAACACCGCGGCCCTGGACCTCGCCGAGTTCGACATCACCGGCCCCCAGGCCAACCCCTTGCAGTTCTTCATCTTCGGCCCGCGCGACCTGTACCGCCCAGGCGAGACGGTGCTGCTCAACGGCCTGCTGCGCGACCAGGACGGCAAGCCGGTCAAGGCCCAGCCGGTGACCGTGGAAGTCCGCCGCCCGGACGAGCAGGTCAGCCGCAAGTTCGTCTGGGAGGCCGACCAGAACGGCCTGTTCCAGTACCAGTTGCAACTGGCCAGCGAGGCCCCGACCGGCCGCTGGCAGTTGCTGCTCGACCTGGGCGGGGGCCGCAAGCAGGTCTACGAATTCCTCGTCGAGGACTTCCTCCCCGAGCGCCTGGCGCTGGAACTCAAGGGCAGCGCCGCGCCGCTGGCGCCGGACCAGACCGCCAGCATCCAGGTCAATGGCCGCTACCTCTACGGTGCGCCAGCCGCCGGCAACCGCCTCAGCGGCCAGGCTTACCTGCGCCCGCTGCGCGAAGCGGTAAAGGCGCTGCCGGGCTACCAGTTCGGCGCGGTCACCGAAACCGAGCTGAACCAGGACCTGGAGCTCGATGAAGTCACCCTCGACCAGAACGGCAAGGCGCGCATCGATATCGAGAGCCGCTGGAGCGAAGCCCGCTCGCCGCTGCAACTGACCGTGCAGGCCAGCCTGCAGGAGTCCGGGGGCCGGCCAATCACCCGCCGCCTGGAACAGCCGATCTGGCCCGCCGAGCGCCTGCCGGGCCTGCGCGGCCTGTTCGACGGCGAGGAAACCGACAGTGACGGCCCGGTGCAGTTCGAGTTCCTGGTTGCCGACCGCAACGGCAAGAAGCTCGCCGCCGACAACCTCAAGGTGCGGTTGATCCGCGAGCGCCGCGACTACTACTGGAACTACTCGCAGGGCGACGGCTGGAGCTACAACTACAACGAGAAATTCCTCACCCAGGCTGAAGAAACCATCAGCGTCAAGGCCGGCTCCACCGCCAAGCTGAGCTTCCAGGTCGAGTGGGGCCCGTACCGCGTCGAGGTGGAGGATCCGCAGACCGGCCTGGTCTCCAGCGCGCGCTTCTGGGCCGGCTACCGCGCCCAGGACAACGCCGAGGGCGGCGCCGTGCGCCCCGACCAGGTGAAGATCGCCCTGGACAAACCGGCCTACGCCGACGGCGCCACCGCCAAGGTCACCGTGACCCCGCCGGCCGCCGGCACGGGCTACCTGATGGTCGAGTCCGCCGATGGCCCGCTGTGGTGGCAGGAGATCGAGGTGCCCGCCGAGGGCAAGACCTTCGAGGTCGAACTGGACAAGAAGTGGGCACGCCACGACCTGTACATCAGCGCCCTGGTGATTCGCCCGGGCGAGCGCAAGGCCAACGCCACGCCCAAGCGCGCCGTGGGCGTGCTGCACCTGCCGCTGAACCGCGCCGAGCGCAAGCTGGCGGTGACCTTGCAGGCACCTGAGAAGATGCGCCCCAAGCAGCCGCTGACGGTGAAGTTCAAGGTCGCCGACGCCGATGGCAGCGTGCCCAAGCAGATCCATGTACTGCTGTCCGCGGTTGACGTGGGCATCCTCAATATCACCGACTTCAAGACCCCCGACCCGTTCGCCAGCCTGTTCGGGCGCAAGGCCTACGGCGCCGACCAGCTGGACATCTACGGCCAGCTGATCGAAGCCGGCCAGGGCCGCCTGGCGAGCCTGGCCTTCGGTGGCGACGCGGCCATGGCCAAGGGCGGCAAGCGCCCCAACACCACGGTGACCATCGTCGCCCAGCAGAGCGTGCCGGTGACCCTCGATGACCAGGGTCAAGGGCAGGCCACGGTCGAAATCCCCGACTTCAATGGCGAACTGCGGCTGATGGCCCAGGCCTGGACCGAGGAGCACTTCGGCATGGCCGAGGGCAAGACGGTGGTTGCCGCGCCGTTGATCGCCGAGCTGTCGGCGCCGCGCTTCCTCGCCGGTGGCGACCGCACCCACCTGGCGCTGGACCTGGCCAACCTGTCCGGGCGCGCCCAGCAACTGAGCGTGCAACTGGCTGGCGAAGGCCAGCTGAGCCTGGTCGGTGGCGCGCAGCAGCAGGTCACCCTGGCCGAGGGCCAGCGCAGCACCTTGCTGATCCCGGTGCAGGCCCAGGGCGGCTTGGGCCAGGGCAAGGTGCGGGTGCGGGTCGATGGCTTGCAACTGCCGGGCGAGCCGGGCCAGGCCTTCGAACGTGAATGGACCCTGGGCGTGCGGCCGGCCTATCCGGCCATGCTCAAGCACTATCGCGTGGCCTTGAAGGACCAGCCCTGGAGCCTGCCGGACAGCGACCTGGCCGAGTTCGAGCCGGCCGGCCTTGAGGCCAGCCTGGCGCTGTCGAGCCGCCCGCCACTGAACCTCGCCGAGCAAATTCGTGCCCTCGAGGCCTATCCCTACGGCTGCCTGGAACAGACCACCAGCGGCCTATACCCATCGCTGTACGCCGACGCCGACAGCCTCAAGCGCCTGGGCATCAAGGGTGAACCGGCCGAGGTGCGCAAGCGCAAGATCGAGATGGGCATCGAGCACCTGCTGGGCATGCAGCGCTACAACGGCAGCTTCGGCCTGTGGAGTTCGGACAGCGAGGAAGAGTACTGGCTGACCGCCTATGTCACCGACTTCCTGCTGCGTGCCCGCGAGCAGGGCTACGGTGTACCGGCCGAAGTCGTGAAGAAGGCCAGCGAGCGCTTGCTGCGCTACGTGCAGGAACGCAACCTGATCGAGGTCGACTACAGCGACAACGCCGAGCATACCCGCTTCGCCGTGCAGGCCTATGCCGGGCTGGTGCTGGCGCGCAGCCAACAGGCGCCGCTGGGTGCCCTGCGCAGCCTGTTCGAACGCCGCGCCGACGCCCGCTCCGGCCTGCCGCTGGTGCAGCTGGCGGTGGCACTGGACAAGATGGGCGACAAGACCCGCTCCCAGCAAGCCTTGCAAGCAGGCCTGGCGGTCAGCCGCGGCAAGGGCTGGATGGCCGACTACGGCAGCGCGCTACGCGACCAGGCGCTGATCCTGGCGCTGTTGCAGGAGAACAACCTGGCCGGCAACCAGGTCGACCAGCGCCTGTTCGCGTTGTCCGATGAGCTGGCGGCCAACCGCTGGCTGTCGACCCAGGAGCGCAACGCGCTGTTCCTCGCCGGCCGTGGCCTGCTGGGCAAGCCGGAAGGCAACTGGAAGGCGCGCCTGGACAGTGCCGGCGAAGTGCGCGAATTGAACAACGGCGATACCGGCATGAAGCTCGAAGGCCCACTGTTGGCCGCGCCGTTGACCGTGCAGAACGAAAGCAGCGAGACCCTGTACCAGCAGCTGACCTTGTCCGGCTACCCGCGCCAGGCCCCGGCCGCCGTTGGCAACGGCATGGAGATCCGCCGCGAGTACCTGGGCATGAACGGCCAGGCGCTGGATGTGCGCAACCTGCGCAGTGGCGACCTGGTGCTGGTGCACCTGGCGCTCAAGGCCCAGGCCCCGGTGCCGGACGCCCTGGTGGTGGACCTGTTGCCGGCGGGCCTGGAGCTGGAGAACCAGAACCTGGCGCAGAGCGCCGCCAGCCTGGACAACGCCAGCAGCGCGGTGAAGCAGTGGCGCGAGTCGATGCAGAACGCCGGCGTGGTGCACCAGGAGTACCGTGACGACCGCTACGTGGCGGCCCTCAAGCTGGACGCCTATGGCACCACCCACCTGCTGTACCTGGCCCGCGCGGTGACCCCGGGCAGCTACCGCATCCCGCCGCCGCAGGTGGAGTCGATGTACCGCCCGAACCTGCAGGCGATTGGCGAAAGCCAAGGTGAATTGGTGGTACGCGCCCGCTGAGCTTTTGCAGGCGCGGCCTTGTGTCGCGATAGGGCCGCGCAGCGGCCCTGAAAATGTCTGCGTCGACGCTGATACCCTGGGGCTGCCTTGCAGCCCTATCGCGACACGAGGCCGCTCCTACAGAGCTTTCAGTGCACCACCCAACTCAATACCCATAACCCCAGCAGCGCCCAGATGATCCCGAGGATGATCGACGCCCGCATGAACGCGCGGACTGCCGAGTACAGCAGCATCAGACCCACGATGAGCGCAAGGATGCTGACCAGCGAGGTGTCCATGCCCAGCGTGCGCGCCAGGCCGTCGATGAAATTGCCACCGGCATTGGCCAGCAGGTTGAACAACCCGCCCAAGCCATCGACGATGAACCGGATCATCTCGCCCAGCGCCTGGCCCAGCCAACCGAAAAAACCTTCTACATGCATAGTCGCTTCCTGATGAACGAATCAAGGCTAACCAGCCTTTGGCCATCACCTGGCCCGCTCGGTTCCCGATGCCAAGCTTAGCGCGCCCGCTGCGCCGTGCGGCGATTGCGCTGCTGGCGATCCTGGCCCTGGTGTGGCTGGCCGATCGCGTGTGGCCGTTGCCGATGCCTGGCGACGACCTGGCGCGGGTGGTCCTGGCCGAGGACGGCACGCCGTTGTGGCGCTTCGCCGATGCCGACGGGGTGTGGCGCTATCCGGTCAGCCCGGATGAGGTTTCGCCGCTGTACCTGGAGGCCTTGCTCGCCTACGAGGACCGCTGGTTCTACCAGCACCCCGGGGTCAACCCGATGGCCCTGGCCCGGGCGGCCTGGCTCAACCTGCGTGGCGGGCGGGTGGTGTCTGGTGGCAGCACGCTGTCGATGCAGGTGGCGCGCTTGCTCGACCCGCACGACCGCACGCTGGCGGGCAAGCTGCGCCAGCTGTGGCGCACGGCGCAGCTGGAATGGCACCTGTCCAAGCGCGAGATCCTCCAGCTATACCTCAACCGCGCGCCGTTCGGTGGGACCTTGCAGGGCGTGGCGGCGGCCAGCTGGGCGTACCTGGGCAAGTCGCCCAGGCACCTGACCCCGGCCGAGGCAGCGTTGCTCGCCGTACTACCCCAGGCGCCCAGCCGGTTGCGCCCGGACCGCCACCCCGGGCGTGCCCAACGGGCCCGCGACAAGGTGCTGCAGCGCCTGGCCGAGTACCAGGTGTGGCCGAGCCAGCGCATCGCCGAAGCCCGTGAAGAACCCTTGTTGCTGGCGCCGCGCCAGGAGCCGGCACTGGCGCCGTTGCTGGCGCGGCGGCTGAACACCGCGAACAGCCCGCCGCTGATTCGCACCACCCTCGATGCCGCCCTGCAACGGCGCCTCGAAGACCTGCTGCTGGGCTGGCGCGCGCGCCTGCCCGAACGCACCTCGGCGGCGCTGCTGGTGGTGGAGACCCAGAGCATGGCGGTGCGCGCCTACCTGGGTTCGATCGACCTCGGCGATGAACGCCGTTTCGGCCACGTGGACATGATCCATGCCCTGCGCTCGCCCGGCTCGACCCTCAAGCCGTTCCTCTACGCCATGGCCATGGACGATGGCCTGATCCATTCCGAGTCGCTGTTGCAGGATGTGCCGCGGCGCTACGGCGACTATCGCCCCGGCAACTTCTCCATGGGCTTCAGTGGCCCGGTGTCGGCCAGTTCGGCGCTGGCGCTGTCGCTCAACCTGCCGGCGGTGCAACTGCTCGAGGCCTACGGGCCCAAGCGTTTCGCCGCGCAGATGCGCATGGGCGGCATGCCGTTGCTGTTGCCGCCGCTGGCCGAACCGAACCTGTCGTTGATCCTCGGCGGCGCGGGCAGCCGCCTGGAAGACCTGGTCGGCGGCTACGCCGCGTTCGCCCGGGGAGGGCACAGCGCGAAGATCCGCCTGCAACCCCAGGACCCGTTGCTCGAGCGCCGCCTGCTGTCGCCGGGCTCGGCGTGGATCACCCGGCGCATCCTCAGCGGCCTGGCCCGCCCGGACCGCGACCCCCAGGCCGAGCTGGTACAGCGCCCGCAGCTGGCATGGAAGACCGGCACCAGCTATGGCTTTCGCGATGCCTGGTCGGTGGGCGTCGGCCCGCGCTACCTGATCGGCGTGTGGATCGGCCGCCCCGATGGCACCCCGGTGCCGGGCCAGTTCGGCCTGGCCTCGGCGGCGCCGTTGATGCTGCAGGTGCACGACCTGCTCAGCAACCGCGACAGCCAGCGCGGCATCGAGGTACCGGTGGCGCCGGTGCCGGCTTCGGTCGGCGTGGCCGCGATCTGCTGGCCGCTGGGCCAGCCGATGAACCGCCAGGACGGCAACTGCCGGCGCCAGCGCTTTGCCTGGACCCTGGACAACACCACCCCGCCGACCTTGCAGGCGGCCGACCAGCCGTTGGGCCTGGGCCTGCGCGAAACGGTATGGCTCAACGACCAGGGCTTGCGCGTGGACGCCGGTTGCCCCGGCGCCAAGGCCCGCGATATCGCCCTGTGGCCGGCGCCGCTGGAGCCCTGGCTGCCGCGTCTGGAGCGGCGTGCCGCGCGCTTGCCGGCGCAGGACCCAAGCTGCCCGCCGCAGGTGGCGCCCAGCGCGCCGCCGTTGTCGATTGTCGGTGTGCGCCCCGGCGACAACCTGCGCCGCCCGGCGACCAGCAGCGAACCACTGCAACTGCGGGTTTCGGCCTTGGGCGGTAGTGGCCAGCGCTGGTGGTTCGTCAATGGCCAGCCGTTGGGCGAGACCCAGGGGCAGGACAGCCTGCTGGTGCGCTTCGAGCAAGCCGGGCGGATCGAGCTCAGTGCCCTGGATGTCAGCGGTGAAACGGCGCGGGTGGAGTTCCAGGTCAGCGAGTAGGGTGTTGCTGGGCGCCTGCGCCTGGCGCGGTACTAATGACATGGGCTTATATCCTTGGTGAGCGTCGCTCAGGCGATTTTGCAACTTCATGAAGTTACAGCCCTTTTCGCCGTATCTTGAGCCCTAACCTGGGTACTAATACCAAGTCGTGGCCTACCCCTTTGCAACCTTCGGGCTTCACTGCTGACAGCAGGGCGACGATGCCGTCGCCCCATCACACGAGCAGCAGGAGTCATTCCCATGAACACTCAAGCGTGGAGCAGAACCGCCACGGCGCTGGCGATGATCATGGCGCTGGGCCTGGCAGGTTGCAGCAGTGGCGGCGGTGGGCACCACAGCGAGGTCGACGGCTCGTCTGCCGACGGCGGTGCGGCGGCCGGTGGCGGCGGCGATGGCGCAGGCGGCTCGGGAGGTACAGGCGGCACCACACCCGGTGAGGGGAGTGCCGGGGCCGGCGGTGGCACTGCGGGGGGAACCACGCCCGGCGGTGGCACAGGCGGTGGCAGCACCCCGGGTGGTGGCGACGGCGGTACGGGCGGTGGGCCTAGCACCGCGTCGCTGGTCACTGGCCAGGTGGTCGATCAGCTGGGCAACACGGTTTCCGCTGTCGGTGACGGCGTCAGTAACCTGGGGCAGGTGATTGGCGGCCTGCCCATCGCTGGCAGCACCTCGTTGAGCGGTGGCGTGGGCGCGCTGGTGTCGTCCACCGGCGATGCGGTGAACAGCGTCGGCAGTGGCCTGAGCGATGGCCTTGGGCAACTGGGCACAGGCAACAATGCCGTGGGCACCACGGTGGGCGTGCTCGGCGCCGCCACGGCCGACCTGGGCACCGGCGTCTCCGGCCTGGGCCAGGGCGTGGCCGGGCTGGCCAGCAGCGGGCCGGTCGAACAGGTGCCGCTGGTCAACCAGGTGGTCGCCGGCGCCGGGCAAGGGGTCGACCGGGTCGGCCAGGCGGTGACCATGCTGGGCGACACCCTGACGCCAGTCGCCAGCAATGGCCCGCTGGCCGGCACCAGCCAAGGGCTGAGCGACGCGTTGGTGCCGGTGGTCTCGCTGGTGGAGAACACGGCAGCGAATGCCACCCGCCAGACCGGGCTCGCGGCGCCGCTGAACCAGACCCTCAGCCAGGTGGGCGGGGCATTGACCCAGGCTGGCCAGCAGGTCGCTGGCAACGGCAATCCGTTGGCGGCCAGCGTCGGCCAACTGGTCGCCAATACCGGCACGACCGTCAGCACCAGCAGCGGCCTGGCCCCCGCTACCGGCGGCCCACGCAGCGGCTTGCTGGAAACCGTCGGCGGCGTGGTGGCCGGCGCCGGTAGCGGCCTGGCCAGCAGTACCGGCAACCCGGCGGTGGCGGCCATCAGCAGCAGCACGGTACAAACCGGCAACACCGTTGCCAGCCTGGGGACGGTGCTGGGCGGCAATGGCGTGACCAACACCGCGGCCGGGGCGCCGCTGGCCGCCGTGACCCAGCAAGTGGGCACGGGGTTGGCGCCGGTGGTCTCCGGGGTGGCCAGCGTGACGCAGCAGGTCGGCAGCAGTACCGGTGCAGGCGCCCCGGTGGCGGGATTGTTGAACCAGGTCGGCGGTGCTGTCGGCACGCTCGGCACGCAACTGGCCGGCGCATCGGCCAATCCTGTGGTGAGCCAGCTCGGCACCACGGTCACTGCCGTGGGCGGCACGGTCGGCCAGGCCGGCACTCTGGTCAATGGCGGCACGGGGCAACCCAGCGGGCTGGGCGGGGTACTCGATGGCGTGACTGGCGCCCTGGCCGGCGGGCAACGCTGAGGCGACGGGCTACGCTCTAGATGAGGTGCCTGGGCGGCAGGGTCGTCCAGGCACCGTTGCCAACACAGGATCATGGAGTGTCCCGATGCGTCTATTGCTGGTGACGATGCTGGCGCTGAGCTGGGCCGGCCTGGCCCGCGGCGAGCCCCTGCCGAGTTTCCTCAACAGCAACGACACCGAACGCCGCCTGCCCACCCCCAACCTGCCGTTGGACGCCTATCGCCCAGGTGCTGGCGCCGCGCAACTGCCGCAGGCGCAGCCGAGCGCCCAGCAGCCCTTGTTGATGAGTACCCGGGTCGCGGTACGCAAGGTGCGCTTCGAAGGGGGGACGGTGTATCCGCTGAGCGAGCTGCGCGAACATTACCAGCCGCTGATTGGTCGCGAGGTCGCCCTGGCCGAACTGATCGACATCACCCGCCGCCTCACCCAGCGCTACCAGCAGGATGGCTACCTGTTGTCCTATGCCTACTTGCCGCCCCAGGACTTTGCCGATGGCCGGGTGCGCGTGGTGCTGGTGGAAGGCTATATCGGCGATGTCCAGATCGAGGGCGAGATCGGTGGGGCACGGGCCTATCTTGAGCAGCTGTTCGACAAGCTCAAGGCCGAACGCCCGCTGACCCGGCAAAGCTTCGAGCGCTACACCAGCCTGGCCGGGCGCATCCCCGGCGTGACCTTCCAAGCCCAGGTTCCGCCGCCCGGCACCACCGATGGCGCGACCCGGCTGGTCGCCCAGGTTTCACGCCAGCCGTTCACCACCAGCATGAGCCTCAACGATGGCAGCCGCGAAGACCTGCAGGCGTTGCTGGGTGCCAGCAGCAATGCGCAGACCCGCTTCGGCGAGCAGCTGAGCGCCAGCGTGCTGGTGCCGCCGGGCGAGGACAAGGAGCATTACTTGCGCCTCGACTACAGCCAGTACCTCGATGCCGAGGGCTCGCGCCTGCTGCTGTCGGCCTCGCGCTACCGCAGCGAGCCCAAGGCGCGCATCCGCCTGGACAACGGCATCGACCTGACCCAGCAGCGCGAGAACCAACGCTACGCGGTGGGCATCAGCCAGTCGCTGATCGCCTCGCCCAGCGAATGGCTGGAGGTGGTCGGGCGCTTCTACGTGGTCAACGACCGCATCGATTACCAGGTGGTGGGCTTGCCCTTGCAGTTGCACAGCCGCACCGACCTGCGCGCGCTGTCCTTCGAGGGCGATTGGCGCAAGGCCGAGGCGCGGCGCCTGCGGATCCTCAGTGCGGGCGTGTACCAGGGGTTGGACCACTTCGGTGCGCGCAGCAACGCCGGCTACGACCTGGATTTCCTGCGCCTGCGGGTGTCCGGGGTGCAGAGCGACGACTTCGCCGACAACTGGCAGGGCGTGGCATCGGCGGCGGCCTACTGGAGCAACGACAGCCTGCCCGACAGCGAGCGCGCGGTGTTTGGCGGGCAGAACTTCGGGCGTGGCTACCCCAGCGACCAGGGGGCCGGCGACAAGGGCTGGGGGCTGGCCTACGAGGTCAACTACAGCGTCAAGCGCGAGGGCACCTGGCTCAAGGTCGTGCAGCCCTACCTCGCCCTCGATGCGGCGCGGGCCTGGTTCAATGAGCTCGAGGTGCAGAAGGCGAACATGTCGTCGGCGGCCCTGGGGCTGCGCTTTGGCGATGCGCGCTACTACAACATCGCGGTGGAGGTGGCCAAGCCGATGTCGGACATCGCCTTGGACAGCTTCAACCGGCGGCCGCGGTTGAACCTGAGCTTCAGTTATCAGTTGTAGGCGCGGCCGAGGCGTCGGACCGGTCGCGCAACAGCCCCAGCTATTTAGCGGCCTGCATCAACGGCTTGGGGAACAGGTTGTCCAGCGTCTCGAGCAGGCGCGCGTGGTAGATCGGCTTGCGGAACAGGTCGAGCACCTGCAGGCGCAGCAGGTCGCTGACATCGTTCATGTCGGCATGCCCGGACATCACGATCACCGGCAGGTGCTGGCGCGCGGTGTGCGCGC
The DNA here is from genome assembly GCF_024126635.1 of Pseudomonas sp. VA159-2. Taxonomy (NCBI): domain Bacteria; kingdom Pseudomonadati; phylum Pseudomonadota; class Gammaproteobacteria; order Pseudomonadales; family Pseudomonadaceae; genus Pseudomonas; species Pseudomonas sp. VA159-2. The sequence goes on from NZ_JAMYBV010000013.1 coordinate 108,764, forward strand.
GCAAGCGCTGGACCAGGCCCAGGCCGCTCTCTTCGGGCATGCGCAGGTCGGTGATCACCAGCGCCACGTCCGGGTGCCGGGTCAGTTGCTGCAGTGCCGCTTTCACCGAGGTGGCGGTGTGGCAACTGAACCCTTCGTTTTCCAGTAGTTCGGCCAACTCCAGCAAGGCCTCTTCCTCGTCGTCGACCAGCAGGATCTGTTGACGCAACGACGAGTTGGGCATGGTCGGCTCCTGGTCAGGGGACTACAGGTCATGCAGGGCGCTGGCGGTCACTGGGTGATGGCGGTCTTGATGGTGGTCATGATCGCCGACACTTCGGTGGAGATGGGCGTGACGAAGCCGGCCAGCACCACCGCGACCATGGCCGCGATCACGGCGTACTCGATGCCGGAGGCGCCATCCTTGCCGTGCAGGAAGGCTTTGCAATGGAGGAGGATCTGTTGCAGCAGCATGGCATTGCTCCTTGCGCTCGTTGGGCGCCGGTCGTCGGGGTTTGAGAAGTGACACCCCTTTGCCATCAGAGCATCGCCAAGCCCTGGCAGGCTGCAAATGTAACAAAGCATTAGTCCAAAAGTATTAGGGCCGATTAGCCGGGCCAAGTGCCTGTTTTGCCGAAGCGTCAATTTCATGGCTCGAAAAAAACGGCACAGCTAATGGCGAAAGATTGCGGCTCAGCTACCGTCCAATAGCGAAATAGTTACCTTTTGCCATCATTGGTTCCAGGCGTAGGGGAGAGCGCAAATGAGCAGTCGCCTGACCATGATCCTCGCCGGCCTGTTCCTCGTCGCCGCCTTGCTGGCCGGGTACTGGGGGCTGCGCTTGAGCCGTCCGGCCGCGGTGCCTGCCGCAGCACCCATGGCGCCCTCCGAGGTGGTCGCCCCCGCCCCGGTGATCGTTGCCGCGCCACCTGAGCCGGCGCGTTCGCCCATCGTGGTGATGCGCCGCGCAGTGCCGGCCAATACTCCACTGACGGGCGACGATGTGCTGGTCGAGCGCCTGCAAGTGGTGCCGGCCGGGGCCTTCGAGCAACTCGACCAGGTGCTCGGGCGCCGTAGCGCGCGGCCACTGGCGGCGGGCAGCTGGCTGGAGGAGTCGAGCTTCCAGGCCGGCGGCCCGCTGGCGCGGATGATCCGCCCCGACGAGCGCGCGGTGGCGGTGGCGGTGGACGATGTGGTCGGCGCCGCTGGGCAGTTGCGCCCCGGCGATTTCGTCGATGTGCTGCTGTTCCTGCGCGAAGAGAACAACAACCCGCAAGCGTCGGCCCAGGTGGTGCTGCCGGCCCTGCGTGTGCTCAGCGTCGACCAGCAGACCGGGCTGGCCAACGATGGCCGCCCGGCACAGACCGCCGAGGAGCAGAAGGCCCGCCGCGACCAGCAGTCGTTGAACAGCAACGCCACCCGCACGGTTGGCCTGGCGGTGCCCGAGGCCCTGGCCAGCCGCCTGATGCTGGCGGCCCAGGCCGGCACCTTGCGCCTGGCGGTGCGCAGCGCCGACGAGCAGCGCCTGGCGGCCTACTGGTCGGGCCAGGCTGCCAGCCCGCAGTTGGACAACGCCAACCGCCAGCTCTACCGCTTCAGCCAGCTGTCCCAGGTGCCCCTGGCCAGCTCCGCCGCGCTCGCCGGTGCCAGCGCGCCGGCCATGCAGATCATCCGTGGTGCGCAGAGCGGCGATAACAACAAGACTCCTTGACCGGCAAGGATGCATTCCATGCGTAGTTCTTTGCATAGCGCTTTGCGTATGACCTCTTGTACCGGGCTGCTGTGCCTGCTGCTGGCAGCGCAGGCGCAGGCCGCCGGCAAGGGCTGCGCGGCGTTCGATCAGTTGCCCTCGGTGATCGAGCTGGACCAGGGCCTGCAACAGGAATTGCGCCTGCCGGTAGCGATCACCCGCGCCGCGGTGGGCGAGCCGAAGGTCGCCGACGTGCAGCCCAGCGGCGAGCGCGCGGTGCTGCTCACGGCGGTGGCCCAGGGCAGCACCAGCCTGATGCTGTGGACCGGCTGCGCCGCCCAGCCGCACCGGGCCATGCTGTTCGTCAAGGGCCGGGCCAGCGCCGACATGATGCCCACCGCGCAACTGCCCTCGGCGCAGGCAGACCTGCCGGTGCAGGTGCAGGCCGATATTCGTTTCGTCGAGGTACGCCGGCTGAAGTACAAGGAGGCCGGCGCGCGCCTGTTCTTCAAGGGTTCCAACAGCCTCATCGGCTCGCCCGGCACGGTGCCCGGGGCCACGGTGCGCCCGAGCGACATCCCCGGCGCGCGCCTCGACGATGAGGTCTTCAACATCGTCCTGGGCGGCAACAACGGGCGCTTCCTGGCCATGATCAATGCCCTGGAGAACAGCGGCTTCGCCTACACCCTGGCGCGCCCCAGCCTCACTGTGCTCAGTGGGCTGACCGCAAGCTTTTTGGCCGGTGGCGAGATCCCCATCCCGGTGCCCAGCAGCGGCAGCGACAACGTGTCGATCGAATACAAGGAGTTCGGCGTGCGCCTGGCGCTGACGCCCACCGTGGTCAGCCGCGACCGCATCACCCTGAAGGTGGCGCCCGAGGTCAGCGAGCTCGACTTCAACAACGCGGTGGTCATCGCCGGCACCCGGGTGCCGGGGCTGAGCGTGCGTCGCACCGACACCAGCATCTCCCTGGCCGATGGCGAGAGCTTCATCATCAGCGGACTGATCAGCAGCAACGTGCGTTCCAGCGTGGACAAGATGCCGGGCCTGGGCAACCTGCCGATCATCGGCGCCTTGTTCCGCCAGTCGGCGCTCAACCGCGAGGAAACCGAACTGCTGATGATCGTTACTCCGCACCTGGTCCAGCCGCTGGCCGCCAACGCGCGCCTGCCCGAGCTGCCCGGCGAGCGCCTGCGCACCTACGACCCCAGCTGGGGCCGCCTGTTCTTCATGGAAAACGGCAACTTCGAAGGCCGTGGCGGGTTGTCCCAATGAACGAAAGCCTGAACCACACCTACCTGGCCCTGACCCGCAACGAGGAAGACCTCAACTGGCTGCAAGGCGCGCTGGCGCCTCTCGGCCAGGTGATCGGCACCAGCAGCCCGGGCCTGGACGAATTGCTGGCGCTGGTCGACATGACCTTCAGCAACCTGGTGTTCATCGGCCTGGACCGTGAGCAACTGATCGGCCAGTGCGCGCTGATCGAAGGCCTGCTGGAGGCCAAGCCGATGCTGGCGATCGTCGCCCTGGGCGATGGCATGGACAACCAGCTGGTGCTGCACGCCATGCGCGCCGGTGCCCGCGACTTCGTCGCCTACGGCTCGCGGGCCAGCGAGGTGGCAGGCCTGGTGCGACGCCTGGGCAAGCGCCTGCCGACGGTGGCCAGCAACCCCAACCTGGGAGGGCTAAGCGTGCTGTATGGCGCCCAGCACGGCGCCGATGGCGCGCTGCTCACCACCCACCTGGCGCGGGTGGTGCAGGACAGCGGCCAGCAAACCTTGCTGCTCGACCTCGGCCTGCCCCGCGGCGACAGCCTGGCACTGCTGGGGCTGGAGGCCTCGTTCCATTTCGGCGATGCCCTGCGCCACCTGCGCCGTCTCGACGCGACCCTGATCGACAGCGCCTTCAGCCGCGACAAGGGCGGCCTGCGCATCCTCGCCTATGCCGACAACGACGAGGCCCTCGGCCAGACCAGCGCCGCCGAGGTGTACATGCTGCTCGGCGCCCTGCGCCAGCACTTCCAGCACATCGTCGTGAACCTCACCGGGCAGGACGACAGCGAGGCCTTGCGCACCATCGTCAGCCACTGCGACAAGCTGATCCTGTACACCGACCAGAACATCCTCGACTGCCGGCGCAACCTGGACGTGCTCGAGCAGTGGCGCGACCGCGGCATCAAGCTCGAGCATGCCAGCCTGTTGGTGGACCGCTACCAGCGCCAGGTGGCGCCAGATGCCGAGACCCTGGCCAAGCGCTACGGCCTGGCGCTGCTCAACGTCATGCCGCATAGCCCGGAGCTACGCCTGAACGCCAAGAACCAGGGCCTGAGCCTGTTCGAACTGGCCCCGCGGGAAAGCCTGACCCAGGCCTTGCGCGGCCTCGGCGAGCGCCTGGCGCGGCGCTCGGAAAACCTGGCGCCACCGGCCCATGCCTGGTTGCGCCGGCTGTGGGGCAACCGATGAACCACGAAGAACCCTTTGGCGGGCCACGCCATGCCGCCAGCGATCCGCAGGTGCTCAAGCGCGCCTTGCACCGGCACGTCATCGATGCCATCGAGGACAGCGGCCGCAACCTGCTCGAAGGCCCGCGCCCAGCGTTGGCGCAGTTCGTCCTCGAGCAGGTCGGCGACTACGTGGCGCGGCTGCGCCTGGCGCTGTCGCGCTACGAGATGGAGCGCCTGGCCGAGGAGATCGTCGACGAGCTGACCGGCTACGGCCCGCTGGAAGTGCTGTTGCGCGATCCGAGCGTCACCGAGATCCTGGTCAACGGCCCGTACCGGGTGTTCGTCGAACGCGCCGGGTTGTTGCAGCAGACCGACCTGCGCTTCATCGATGCGCACCATGTCGAGCGGGTGATGCAGCGCATCCTCGCGCCGCTGGGCCGGCGCCTGGACGAGTCGTCGCCGATGGTCGACGCGCGCATGCCCGACGGCAGCCGGGTCAACGCGATCATCCCACCGGTGGCGCTGGACGGGCCGTGCCTGTCGATCCGCAAGTTCCGCCAGGACATGCTCAAGAGCGCCGACCTGCTGGCCACCCGGGCCATCGACCAGGCCATCTACGACTTTCTCGAACGGGCCGTGGCCCGGCGCTGCAATATCCTGGTCAGCGGCGGCACCGGCACCGGCAAGACCACCTTGCTGAACATCCTCAGCCAGATGATCGCGCCCCAGGAACGCCTGGTGACCATCGAGGACGTGGCCGAACTGCAACTGCACCACCCGCATGTCGTGCGCCTGGAGACCCGCCCGCCGAACGCCGAGGGCCATGGCGAGATCAAGGCCAGCGAGCTGATCCGCAACGCCCTGCGCATGCGCCCGGACCGCATCATCCTCGGCGAGATCCGCGGTGCCGAGGTGCTCGATGTGATGACCGCGATGAACACCGGCCACGACGGGTCGATGAGCACCGTGCATGCCAACACCGCCCAGGATGCCTTGCTGCGCCTGGAAACCCTGGTCGGCCTCACTGGCCGCCAGGTTGCCGAAAAGACCTTGCGGCAGATGATCTGCGCGGCCCTGGACGTGGTGATCCAGTTGACCCGCCTGGCCGATGGCCGGCGCTGCGTGAGCGAAGTGCTGGAGGTGGTCGGTGTGCGCGACGATGTGTATGTCACCAATACCTTGTTCCGTCTCGACCGCCGCAGCGGCGACGGCTTCCTGCGCGAAGCGCCGAACCCGGCGGGCAGCAAGCTGCGTCACGAGGGGGTGCTGTGATGGGGCCGCTGCTGCTGGCGTTGTCGCCGCTGTGCCTGGGCATGGCGCTGCTGCTGTTGCGCCTGGGCCTGTACAAGCGCGGCGAGGAGCGCATTCTGTTGCGTCTTGGCCGGGCCTACCGTGCGGCGCGCAGCGCCAATGCCCGGCGCGACTGGCTCGACCCGCTGCTGCAGCGCGCCGGCCTGGCCCATGCGGACTTTTCGCCACGCCCGTGGCTGGCGGCCTGGCTGGCATTGACGGTGCTGGCGGGCCTGCTCGCCGGCGGGTTGGCGGCATTGATGCTGCTGCTTGGCCTGCCGCTGCTGGGGCACCTGTACCTGAGCTGGCGCTGCCGTCGCCGCTTGCAGCGGATCATCGAGCAATTGCCGGGGCTGCTCGACTACAGCGTGCGCAGCCTCAAGGCCGGTCGTACCCTCAGCGAAGCGGTGCTGGGCGGCGTCGACAGCACCCGCGAGCCGCTGCGCTCGGCGATGCTGCGGGTGCGCCGCAACGTGCAACTGGGGGTGCCGCTGGAGGATGCGGTCAGCGAACTGGCCGAGCTGTACGGCCAGGCCGAGCTGCGCATGTTCGCCCTGGGGCTGCGCATCAACCAGCGCCATGGCGGCAACGCCAGCGAATTGCTGGAGAACCTGATCAAGCTGATTCGCGAGCACGAGCAGGGTGACCGCCAACTGCGCGCGATGACCGGCGAAACACGCATTACCGCATGGATACTCGGTGCCTTGCCGCTGGCCATGGTCGGCTATTTCCTGATCGCCAACCCCGGCTACCTGCTGGCCATGTGGCGCGACGCCAGCGGGCAACTGATGCTGCTGTTGGCCTTCGCCCTGCAGGCCGTTGGCTGCCTGGTGCTGTGGCGCATGATGAGGCGCTTGTGAGCGGCGCCCTGTTGCTCTGCGCCCTGTGCCTGTTCGCCGGCTTCGCCTTGCTGGGCTGGCAGGTGGCGCGACAGGTGCAGGCGCGGCAACGGGTGCTGCGCCGCCTGCAGGGGCGCCTGGGGCGTGACGAGCGCCTCGGCGACTGGCTGCAGTGGCTGGGCAGCAGCCCACTGGGGCGGCGCCTGCAACGCCTCGATGGCGAGACCCAGGCCTTGCTCGACCGGCTCGGCTGGCGGCGCAGCCGGCAGCGCGCGCTGTTCGCCGCCGTGCAGTTGGGGCTGCCGCTGCTGGCGGTCGGCGTGGTGCTGCTGCTGGTGCATGGCATGCCCGGGGACAATCGTGGGCATTGGGGCGTGCTGGTGCTGTGCGGCCTGGGCGCCGGTTATCTGTTGCCCAAGCGCCTGCTGGCTGTCGCGGCGGCGCGTCGGCAGCGGCAGATCGCCGAAGAGGTCAGCCTGCTGATCCCGTTGCTGCGCATCCTGTTCGAGACCGGCCTGGCGGTGGAGCAGGCCTTGCGGGTACTGGCCCAGGAAGGCCGCAGCCTGGTGCCGAACATCAGTGACGAACTGCGCCTGGTGTTGCAGCGGGTCGACTCGGGCCTGGCCCTGGGGCCGGAGCTGGAAAAGTGCGCGCGGCTGCTGGCGGTGGACGCGTTGATCGACACCTGCGTGATTCTCCAGCAGTTGCTGGTTCAGGGCAGTGGTTCGATGAAGTCGTTGCTGGCGCTCAAGGAGTTGCTCGACGACCGGCGCCTGACGGGCCTGCAGGAGCGGGTATCGAAGATGTCGGCGAAGATGTCGGCGGTGATGATGGTGTTCCTGTTCCCGGCCTTGCTCATTGTCCTGGCCGGGCCGGGCTTTTCCGCGCTGGCGCGGGCGTTGGGGTCGTGAGCAGGGTGAGGCCTACAGACGATGCGATGGGAAGGAGAGATGCGATGAGAGCGATCCTGTTGTTCAGCAGCCTGCTGTTGCTCGCCGGTTGCGCTGGCCAGCAGCCCGAGGGCCTGGCCCGCCTGCTCGGCGGTGGCAGTTGCGCCAAGCCCGATGCCGACCAGCAACTGAGCCTGGACATGGCCGACCAGATGATCAACGAGGGGCGGCCCCATGCCGGGCTGGCTCATCTCGAACAGTTGCCCGATACCCTCGACCCGGTGCGCCTGCGCAAGGCCAAGGTACTCCGGGTGCTGGGGCGTAGCGAGGCCGAGCCGCTGTACCGCAGCTTGCTCGGGGGATGCCTGGCGGCCGAGGGCGAACATGGCCTGGGGCAACTGGCCGCTGCGCGTGGCGACGACGCCCAGGCCCTGCGCAACCTGCAGCGGGCAGCGCGGCTGGCGCCGACCGACGAAAAGGTGCGCAACGACCTGGGCGTGGTGCAGATGAACCTGGGCAACCACGAGCAGGCACGCTTCGAGTTCCTCACCGCCATTGAACTCAAGGACGACAACCCATTGCCGGCAGTGAACCTGGTGACCTTGTCGCTGCTGCAAGACCACTGGGACCAGGCCGAGGACCTGGTCAAGCGCCTGCACTTGCAGCCCGAGCAGTTCGCCGAGGCCCAGGCCCGAGCGCAGCGCATCCGCGCCAGCGGGCGCGGGCCGATAGCGGCCAGCGCGACTGCGTCGGCGGCCACGCTCAATTGACCTGGAGGTGAACATGTTCAAGCAAGCGATCGTCCTGGCCTGCGCCATCACCCCGTTGCTGGCCCTGGCAGACCCTGACGCGCAGGCGCCAACCGCCACCGAGGCGCTGTTGCAGGTGCAGGCGAGCAATCGCCAGGCCTCGCCGGTGCGCCAGGTGCAGACCGACAAGGAGCGCGACCAGGCCATGCAGCGCTGGCTGGACAGCTACAAGTACGCGATCCCGGATTTCTACCGCTGGACCAAGATCAACTCATCCAACAACGGCGGCTGATCGCTGATCACCCGCCGTGGAGGGGGCCATGACGGGAAACTTAGGCGCTGTATGCGACGTCTTGAGACGACGGTCAGGCGAGGCTGTTTGCAATGCAGCATGAACGCGTATCAAGGCTTTTCGTGCCGAGCCTGGCGAGGTGGCAGCGGGTTATTCAATGCGTGGTAAAGCGCTGGTGCAGCGGCGAAGAGCGCGGTGTCAGCGCCAGCGCCAGCTGGGTGCGGTTATGCATGTGGGTCAGGCGCAGTACCTGCGACACATACAGCTTCACCGTGTTCTCGGTGATGCCCAGTTCGCAGGCGATCTGGTAGTTGGTCTTGCCTTTGCTCACCAGCCGGGCGACTTCCAGTTGGCGTGGCGACAGTTTCTCGAACGCCGCCGGCAACTCCGGCTCGCCGTCCTCGGCATCGCTGGCGCGCCGGTGGGTACCTTGGCCGCGGGCTTTTTCCAGGTCCTGATACAAGTCGTCGATCGACTCGGCCAGCTCCTGCAAGCGCTGGTTGAGGCTGCCCAGCTCGCGGAAGTTGCGGCGCCGCTCGAGCAACGCGGCCTCCTGCCGGCGCACGCCCTCGAGCAGTTCGTCCAGGTCCATGGGCTTCTGGTAGTAATCGGCGAACCCCTCGCGCAAGGCGCGGATCACGTCCTGCTTGTCGGCGCGGCCGGTCAGCATGATCGCCTCGAACATCCGCTGCTGCCCGGCGATCTGCTTCAGCGCGCGCACCAGCTCGATGCCATCGCGCTCGGGCATGTGCAGGTCGCACAGCACCAGGCCGATGGCCTCGTCGGCCTTGTAGCAATCGATGGCCTGGCCCGTGGAATGGGCGGGAACGCATCGGTAGCCCTGGCTTTCGAGAAACTCGCACAACTCTTCGACGATCAGCGGCTGGTCGTCGACAACCAGAATCTTCACCTCACTGACGGACTTATTCACGATCAACTCCCTGTTGTATCGGCCCTGCTCCCGGGCCAGACGCTCTGGCAGGTAGAAAAGTAGTCGCACTTTGCAATTATGTACATCGGCCTTTCCCCTCAACCGACCATACGGTCGTTTATTGGATCCAAACGGCTGTCAGTAGGAAACCGGCCAGTACATAAGGGGCAAACGGCTGCTTGTCGCCGACCTGCTCGGCCAGCGCCTGCATGCGTTTTTTCACCTTGGGGTTGAGCAGGGTCCACAAGCGGCGACGGCCGAAGATCCAGGCCAGCACCGTGACCCCGGCGCCGATGAAGGTGCCGAGCACGTACTGCGGGCTGGTGGCCAGGGCCAGGGCGCCCATCAGCTTGACGTCGCCGGCACCGAAGCGCCCGAGCATGTAGCCGGGCAGGGTGAGCAGCATGACGATGGCCAGTGCCCAGCCCGCCTCGCTGGCCTCGGCGCCGATCCAGCTGCGCCCGGTGGCGAACAGCCAGACCAGGGCACAGGCAGCGACCCCGAGGGTGAGGGTGTTGGAGATCTGTCGTTCACGGACATCTTGTTCGGTGCACAAGGCAAGCCACATCAGAAGAACAATGCTGTGCATTGGCAAATGGCCATCCCTATTCGTTGAACGGATCTATGCTTTTACCCAAGACTCAGACTCAGGGTAGACGCGAACATGCAAGCAAGCCCGGCGCGGCAGCAAAAAGGCGCGGCAGCCATCGAGTTTGTCGCGGTTTTCATGGTGTTTTTCGCGGTGTTCTACGGTTTGGTCAGCTACGCCTTGCCGATGCTGATGCTGCAATCGTTCAACCAGGCCAGTAGCGAGGCGGTACGCCGGTGCGTGGCGGTGGACCCGAGCAGCCAGACCTACGCCCTGGATGTGCAGGGCCTGGCCCGCCAGGTGATCGGCCAGCAGTTGGCGTGGATGCCCAGTGCCCTGGGCTTCAGCGTGATCACCGACACCCGGGTCAGTGTCGGCGCCGACAAGGTGCTGACGGTGGTCATCGACTACCCGCGCGAGCGGCTCACGCGGGTCTTGCCGACCCTGGTGCTGCCCGTGGTGGGCGAGGTGCCGAAGCTACCCGCGCGCTTGCAGGCCCAGGCGAGCCTGCAACTGTGAGTGGCGGCTTGTTCGATCGCTGGCGCACGGCGCCCACCCCGCTGTCCGAACCGCAGGTACCGCCAGCGGTCGGCCTGCAACTGTGGCTCGATGACCAGGCCCGGGTGCAGCGCCTGGCCGGCCCGCTGCGGACCTTGCTGGCGTTGCCCGGGCAGGCCGGTGGGCGGCTGCACGACTACTTGCTGCGGCACAGCTGGCTGGTGCTCGAAGGCGAGCCCGCCGACTGGCAGGGCCAGCCGCTGGACCTGGATTTCCACACGGTCGTCGGCCAGGCCCTGCACACCCGTGGCTGGTTGCTGCGCCAGGCCCAGGGGTGGCTGTTGCAGCTGTTCGACATCGGCGACCTGCTGCGCGAGCAGCGCTGGGACCGGCAACGGCCATTGCTCGGCGAGATCGGCCATGCCCTGCGTGAGTGCGGCGCGGCGCGCCTGGTGCAGACCACCGAGGCGCAATTGCAACGGCTTGCCGAGCACTGGCAGGCCCGCTCGTTGCGCCTGCTGCTGCGCGAGGCCGATGGCTGGCGACATTACGCCAGCAGCGAGGGCGCCTGGCCCTGGCCCGCCGACCGCACCTTGCAGGCGCGGCTGCAGGCATGGCCGGCCCAGGGCCTGGTCGAGGCCAATGACGACCTGGAGCTGCTGGCGCTGTGCGGCGGGGTGTCGTTGTTCCTGGTGCCCTGCCGCCTGGGCCAGGATGCCGAGGCGTGGTTGCTGTGCGCCGGTGCGCCCCAGTTGCCGCCGGCCGACATGGCGCTGGCGTTGCTGCGCACCCTGGTCGAGCCGCTGCTGGTGCGCCATCGCCGCCAGCAGTTGCACGAGCAGGCCGCCCACCTTGACGATTTGCAGCAACAGTTGGGCGCGGGCTGGTGGCAATGGCCGGCGCAAGGTGACTTGCAACTGGACCCGACCCTGGCTGCCGCCCTCGAGCTGCCGCGCCGTGCCAGCGAGCAGCAGTGGCTGGCCTGCCTGCACCCCGCAGACCGGGAGCCGGCGCAACTGGCCCTGGCCCAGGCCCGCGACGGGCAGGCACTGAGCCTGAATGTGCGGGTGCTGGGCAACGACGTCCAGGCGCCGCCGCGCTGGCTGCATTGGGCCGGCCATGGGCGGGGCGGCCAGCTGCGTGGTTTTTTGCTCGATATCAGCGCGCTCAAGGCCCAGGAGCAACAAGCCGGCGCCGCGCGAGCCCGGCTGGAAAACCTGATCGCCAGCTCGCCGGCGGTGATCTACGTGCAACGCTATGCCGAGGGCGCGTTGCACAGCGAGTTCTTCAGCGCCAGCCTGGCACCGGTGCTGGGTTGGGCGATGGACAGCGAGCAGGCGCGCCAGCCTGGCCTGGCGGTGCATCCGCAGGACCGCGCGCTGTGGCTGGAGCGTACCCGCAGCTTGTTGCGCGACGGCCAGGTGCGGTGCCGCTACCGTCTGCGCGATCAGCGGGGGGGCTATCACTGGATCCTCGATGAGGCGCGCTTGCTGCGTGACGACCTTGGCCAGCCGCTGGAAGTGGTCGGCCTGTGGCTGGATGTCAGCGAGGCCAGCGAAGCCGCCGAGCGCATGCGCCAGAGCGAGGAGCGCTACCGGGTCTTGGTCGAGGACTCACCGGCGATGATCTGCCGTTACCGTCCCGACCTGACCTTGCTGTTCGGCAACCGGCCCCTGGCCGACTACCTGGGTTGTACGCCTGCGCAGCTCGAAGGCGCGGACCTGGGCCAGTGGTTGTCCGACGGCCAGCGCGAAGGCTTTGTCCAGCGCCTGCAGGCGCTGACCCCCGAGCACCCGGTGAGCTGCGCGGAAATTTGCCTGCAATTGCCAGGGCGCGAGCATGCCTGGTGGGTATGGGCCGACCGCGGGCTGTTCGATGACCACGGCCGTCTGCTCGAAGTCCAGGCCGTGGGCCGCGACAATACCGAGGTGCGGCGCAGCCAGCAGCAGCTGTTGCAAGGCGCCAAGATGGCCACCCTGGGCGAGTTGGCCACCGGCCTGGTGCACGAGATCAACCAGCCGCTCAACGTGATGCGCATGGCCGTGGCCAACACCCTCAAGCGCCTGGAAAACGGCGCCGCCGACCCGGCCTACCTGGTGGACAAGCTGCGCCGCATCGAGGCCCAGGTCGAGCGTGCCGCGCGGCTGGTGGAGCACATGCGCGTGTATGGCCGGCGTTCGGCGCTCGAACATGTGCCTTTCGCCGCCTGGGCCGCCGTGGCGGGGGCCCAGGCGTTGCTGGAGGAGGGCCTGCGCGGCAAGGGCGTGGAATTGCGGCTCGAATGCGCCGACGCGCAACCGCGGGTGCTTGGGCACCAGGATCAGTTGGAGCAAGTGCTGATCAACCTGCTGGTCAATGCCCGCGATGCCCTGCTCGAGCAGGGCCGGGCGCAGTCGTGGATTCGCGTGCGCCAGGTGCTGGAGGGGCAGTGCCTGTGCCTGCTGGTGGACGACAACGCCGGCGGTATCGACCCGCATTTGCACGCGCGCATCTTCGAGCCGTTCTTCACCACCAAGCCGGCCGGGGTCGGCACCGGGCTGGGGTTGTCGGTCAGCCACGGCATCGTCGCGCACATGGGCGGCCGCCTGACGGTGAGCAACGCGGGCGAAGGGGCGTGCTTTCGCATCGAACTGCCGCTTCACAGCACCAGTTGAGCGTGGCCGCTGGAGCAACTGAGGTTGGCGCCGACTTCGGCGTTGAGCAGGTCGATGCCCAGGGCCTTGAGCAGACTGTCGAGCAGAGGATCGACCAGCGGGCTGAGCAGGTTTTTGATCAGCGGCTCGAGGATGTTCCTCACGCTATCCAGCAACCCTGCCGTCAGTACCAGCACCTGGCCCAGGCCACTGTTGCCGGTGGGCTTGTAGGCCTCCAGGTGAATTCCGGCCAAGGTGTCGGTGAGGCTGGCCACCACCTGGGCCTGGTCGTTGTCCAGGTGTTGGTAGAACGGCTCATCACCTATTTCCCAGGCTGGGGTGGTGCGGCTGAACACCAGAGGCTTTTCGGTTGCACCGTTGCCCAACACCTTGGCGTCGACCCGCAGGCCGATCCCGCCGCCGGCAAAAGGTACACGGGTGCCGCAGGAGGGCGGCAGGACCAGCAGGCGGCTGCAGACATTGGTACCGATGTCGATCAGCGGCAGTGCTTTGACTGCGGTGGTGCCGTTGCCGAGGAAATCCGCAGGCGAGTCGAACTTGCCGACGGCGATCTTCGCCGCCGAGCGCTGGGTCAGGGTGGTCAGGCTCCTTGGTGTGCAACTGTAGTTGTCGGGCGGCGCCGGTCGCAGGCGACTGCTGCCCTCGGCGACTTCCAGGCCGACGTCGATATGGACCTGGTTGTCCAGCAGCTTGATGTCGCTCACCTTGCACGGTACGCCCAGGGCGCAGGTCAGCGATTGCACGGTACCCAGCAGGTTGAGGTTGAGCAGGTTGTTGAGCACGTTGGTCAGCGGCGCCGCCAGGTCCAGCACCGCGTTGGCCAGCCCGGCAATGCTGTTCAGCAACGGCAGGTCCAGGGATATCAGGGCTCGGACCTGGGCGGTATGCACCTGTAGGTCGTCGTGACGCGGATCGCCTACGGCAGAGATCTGCTGGGGGTCGATCACCCGTAGTTGCACCCTGCCATTGACCAGGCCAAGGACGCTGATCGGCAGGTCGGCATTTACTGCACGCTCGCTGGCCGCCAGCTGGATCACTCCCTGCACCAACTGCAACAGCTGGATGCTGGCGTCAAGCCCGGCCTGGGTCGTGCCGTTCTGCAAGTTCAGCAGCTCGCCCAGTTGCAGGCCGTTGGCGGGCAGGTCCAGCGCCACCTTGCCCAGATTGGTCAGCACATCGGCGGCGGCACCGCTTTGCTGCAGAACCTTGACTGCCGCTTGCAGCAATACCGTGGCGCTGGTGTCGAGGTTGAGCAGTTGCTGGTAATCGCCCACGTTCAGGTTCAGGTCGACAGCCAGTTGGTCGAGGTACTGCAACAGGTTGAGGCGGGTGTTGGCGATACCCTGCCAACCCAGCAAGTCGATCTGCGTGGAGCTGCCAAGGGCCTTGAGCAGGCCGTTGAGCACCGAACCTTGGCTTGAGTTGATCGTTGCCAAGGTTGTGCGAATGCTCAACATCGCCTGGGGCGGCCCGGGGCTGGCGGCAACCGCGCTGGCGTGCAGGTTGGTGGTACGCGCCAGGGCGCCGCCCTGCACCAGGGCATAGACGCCGCCGGCCACGCTGGTGACCACGACGTTGCTGACCTCGACCTTGATCGCTTCGTTGCGCGTGGCATCGGCGGTGAAGACCCGCAGGTTGTCGTTGCCGGTGCGCAGGTAGCCGCAGCTGGCGATCAGCGGGTTGAGCGGCGAGTGGCCGTTACGGGTGGCGGCGGTGCGCGCCAGGGTGCTGGCCTGGGGGCCGTTGCCCGCGCATTGGCCGCCCTGTCCGGCGGCCTCGAGGGCGGCCATGTCGGCGATGCGTTGCAGCTTGCGTTGCTCGAGGTACAGGCGCCCGCCGTCGACCGTCAGCAGCATGAACACCAGCGCCAGGCCCAGGGTCAGCGCGGCCATCAGGCCAATCGCGCCGCGTTGACGCACAGCGGAACGGGTAACCACAGGCACTCCTTTGCCGGCCAGGGGCCCGGCAGCACGGCGGCGGTGCAGGGAGTGTAGTCAAGGTGATAGCAACTTGCCTTGCCTGCTCAGCGCGATCTCTGTAGGAGCGGCCTCGTGTCGCGAAAGGGCCGCGCCGCGGCCCCGGCGATTGTCGCCTTGTTGCTCAGATCCGGGGGCTGCGCTGCAGCCCTTTCGCGACACCAGGCCGCTCCTACAGGGCGCCGTACTACTGCCCAAGCGGGTCAGTGCGGCGGATAGTTGCTCAACACCTGGGTCACCGTCTTCTGGATCGCCGCATTGCGTTCCTGCGGGCTGGGTGGGTAGTTGTTCATGATCTGCTCGGCGCTGCCGCGCCACACCAGCTTGCCGTCGCGACCATCGAACAGGTCGACCTGGATGGTCGCCACCTTGTAGTCGACGCTGCGCGTCTCGTTGTACATCGGCCCACCCCAGTAGCCCCCCCAGTAGCCGCCCCAGGCACCGCCATAGTTGGTGGTGATCTGCTGCTGGCGGTCCTCGACGATCAGGTAGGCGCGCACCTTCACATCAGGCCGGGCGTTGCCCTGCGCCGGGCGCAGGCCGCGCTGGTCGAGCTGGCCGGCCACGGCCTGGCGGATGCGCTGTTCGGTCAGGTCGCTCTTGATGCGGGGGTCGTCCGGGCGGTATTGCAGGCCCGGCTCCTGCCAGGCCCAGCTGCGATAGGCGGCGAAGTCGCGGCTGGCATCGAAGTCCTGTTGCACGTTGTTGCTCGAGCAGGCCGCCAGCAACAGGGCGAGGGACAGTAGAACGAGACGGCGCAACATGATGGTTCTCCGGTTCAAGGTTAACTGGGAGGATAGCCGCTCAGCGCCTTGCCCACCGATTCACGCAGGGCGCTTTCGCGTTCACGCGGCGCGTCCTTGTCGCTGCCGCTTTCGGCGCTGGCGCTCCACACCGGCTGGCCGTCGCGAGCGTCGAACAGGTCGATGCGCACCACCATCACCTCGACCTCGTAGGTGCGCACGATCGGCACGCTGGCATAGCCGCCGTAACCGTTGCGGTAGCCACCGTAGCCAATGCCGCCGTAAGGGCCGTAGTAAGGGTCGTAGTCGTAGTCACGTACCTGGCGCAGGCGCCGCTCCAGGCGCACGTCGGCGCTTACCAGCAGGTCGGCGGTGGTACCCCGGGCCGGGCGCAGGCCGTGCTGGTCGAGCGCATTGCTGACTGCGTCCGCCAACTGCCCGGGGGCCGCGTTCAGCAGGCCCTGCGGCAGTTGGTCGTCGCGCCAGCGCCAGCTGCGATAACGGCCATAGTCACGTGCCGGGGCCGGGTAGGCGCTGGCGTCGAAGGTGGCAGCGGCCTGGGGCGGTGCCGGCGGCAACGGCTTGCCGCTGGCGACGTAGGGGTTGCTGCCCTGGCAGGCGGCCAGGGCCAAGGGCAACAGGGCCAGGCACAACAGACGGTACGCCATGAGTCCTCCTGGCGGATGCTTCAGTGGGGCCGGCAGATCCAGTGCAGGTAGCGGCCGAGCCCTGCGAAGCTGGGGTGGCGGCGGTGCGCCAGTTCCATCTCCAGCACGTCGAGCAGCTCGGCCTGGGCCTGGAATTGCTTGGGCATGTAGTCGTGGAACACCCGCACGCCGCTTTCGCTTTCGACCTGCCAGTAAGGCCCAAGTTGCGCCTTGAGCTCGCGGGGATCAAGCGGTTTCTGTGGGGTCAGGCTCTGCTTTTCCCCAGCCAGGCGGTTGCTGCGCAGCTTGCGGAAATGGCCCTTGAGCAGGTTGCGGTAGACCAGCGCGTCGCGGTTGTAGAACGCCAGCGACAGCCAGCCGCTCGGGGCGGTCAGCTGGTGTAGCACTGGCAGGATGCTCTCGGGCTCGGCCAGCCATTCGAGCACGGCATGGCACAGCACCAGGTCGTAGGGTTCGGTGAGCTGGCCGAGCAGGTCCTGCCATGGCGCCTGGATGAAGGTCGCCGTCGCGCCGGCTTCGGCGAAGCGCGCGCGGGCGCCGTCGAGCATCGGCGCGGCGGGTTCGGCCAGGGTCAGGTGGTGCCCGCGCTGGGCCAGCCACAGCGCCATGTGGCCAAGGCCGGCGCCAATGTCGAGCACCCTCAGCGGGCGCTCGGGCAAGGTTTCGGCCAGGTCCGCCTGGAGCACGGCCAGGCGGATCGCGCCCTTGGCGCCACCGTAGATCTTCTCGGCGAAGCGGCTGGCCAACTCATCGAAGTGACGGTCGTTCATTTGGCGAAGCGCCTCTCGCTGTCGGCCAGCTTGGCCCGTACCACGGCGTCCATGTCCAGCCCCAGTTCGCTGCACAGCAGCAACAGGTAGAGGACGATATCGCCGACTTCCTGGCCGGCATGGGCGAGCTGCTCGGCGGGCAGTTGGCGCGACTGGTCCTCGGTCAGCCATTGGAAGATTTCCACCAGTTCGGCCATCTCGACGCTGGCGGCCATGGCCAGGTTCTTCGGACTGTGGAAACCGCGCCAGGCATTGTTGTCGCGGATGCGGTACAGGCGTTCGGTCAGTTCTTGCAGGTTCATCGGGCTCTCCTCGTGGCGCATAGCTTCCGGCGAGGTGCCTTGCAAAGCAAGCCCGATCAGAGCGGGCGCCAACTACCGAGCATGTGCAGCAGCCCGCCGTGGCCGTCCAGGCGCAGCTCGCCGCTCGGCGCCGCCGCGCTGGCGCTCAATATCACCTCCGAAGGTAGGCGCACCGGTTTGTGCAAGTCCACCGCGAAGGCATACCCGGCCTTGGGCAGATGCCCCTGCAAGGCCGCCAGCGCCATGGCCTTGCTCCACATGCCGTGGGCGATGGCCCTGGGGAAGCCGAACAGGCGTGCCGTGAGGCGGCTCAGGTGGATCGGGTTGTAGTCGCCGCAGACCCTGGCGTAGCGTCGGCCGATATCGCCGTCGGCGTACCAGCGGGTGGCCTCGGGCAACGCGACGGGGTTCGGTGCGGCCAGGTCCGTGGACGACGCCTCGAGCTTGAGACCGCGCACCAGCATGCGGCTGGTCTCGCGCCAGAGCAGGCCCAGGCCGTCCTCGGCCTCGGTCACCAGGTCGAAGGTGCCGCCTTTTTCATGGGGCCGCAGGTTGTCGGCATACACCGCGAAGCGCAGCCCGTCGATGCCGCCCAGGGGGCGCAGCACCTGCAGGCTGTTGTGCAGGTGCACCAGCCCCAGCAGCGGGAAGGGAAAATCCTCGGCGGTGAGCAATTGCAATTGCAGGTTGAAGGCCATGATGTGCGGGTAAGTGCCCGGTAGGCGGCCGTCGTCGGCGAAATGGCAGAGCCGGCGGTAGGCCGCCAGGTTGGCTGGATCTACCCGCAGGAAGCAGCGCAGGCCTTGCTGCGGCAGCTGGCTGCCACGGATCTTGCGTTTGCCGAGGGCGCGCAGGTACAGGTTCGCCCGCGAGTCGAGGTGGTGCAGGTCGTGCCAGGCTCGGGTCATGGTCAGGCTCCCATCAAGGCTTGGCCGCAGACCCGCAGGGCCTGGCCGTTGACCGCCCCCGAACCCGGCTGGCTGAGCCAGGCGGTGGCTTCGGCGACATCCTGTGCCAGGCCACCTTGGCCCAGTGAACTCAGGCGCCGGCCCGCCTCGCGCAGGCCCATGGGCATGGCCGCGGTCATGTGGGTCTCGATGAAGCCCGGCGCCACTGCGTTGATGCTGGCGCCCTGTTGGGCCAGGCGTGGCGCCCAGGCCTGGGCGAACCCGATCAGCCCGGCCTTGCTGGCGGCATAGTTGGCCTGGCCGCGGTTGCCGGCGATGCCGCTGACCGAGGCCAGCAGGGTAATACGCGCGTTGTCGTGCAGCTTGCCGGCCTCGAACAGCGCCTGGGTCAGCACCTGGGGCGCCTTGAGATTGACCGCCAGCACCGCGTCCCAGTATTCCGGGGTCATGTTGGCGAGGGTCTTGTCGCGGGTGATGCCAGCGTTGTGCACGACGATGTCCAGGCCTTCCGGCAGGGCGTCGAGCAGTTGCGTGGCCGCGTCGGCGGCGCAGATGTCCAGGGCCAGGGCGCGGCCACCCAGGCGTGCGGCCAGGGCGTCGAGGTCGCGCTGGGCCTGGGGCACGTCGAGCAAGGTGACCTCGGCGCCATCGCGCGCCAGGGTCTCGGCGATGGCCGCGCCAATGCCGCGGGCGGCGCCGGTGACCAGGGCCCGGCGCCCGGCCAATGGGCGGGTCCAGTCCTCGACCTGGGTGGCGCAGGCCGTCAGGCGCAGCACCTGGCCACTGACGAACGCGCTCTTGGGCGAAAGGAAGAAGCGCAGCGCACCCTCGAGCTGCGCCTCGGCGCCTTCGCCGATGTACAGCAGGTTGGCCGTGGCGCCATTGCGCAGCTCCTTGCCCAGCGAGCGGCTGAAGCCCTCCAGGGCGCGCTGGGCGATGCAGGCCGCTGGGTCGGCGAGCAGCTCGGGGGCGCGGCCAAGGATCAATACATGGGCACAGGGCGCCAGGCTACGCAGCAAGGGTTGGAAGAACTCACGCAACTGCTTGAGCGCGTCGCTGTCGGATATGGCACTGGCATCGAACACCACCGCCTTGAGCTTCGGCCCCAGGCCAGCGACCCAGGCCGGCGCTGGCAGCGACTCGCTGTTGAAGCTGTAGCAATCGGCCGTGAGCCGGGGGGCGATGGTGGCAACGTGCGAGGCCAGCGGCCCGCCACCGAGCACCAGCGCACCCTCGATCGGGCGCAGTCGGCCGGCCTGCCAGCGCTCCAGCGGGGCTGGGCGCGGCAGGCCCAGGGCATCGACCAGCTTGCGGCCGAGGGTGGAGTTGGCAAAGCCCAGATAACGGTCGCTCATGTAGGGTTCTCCCTGAAGGCAAGCATGCAAGTGTGGACCAGTTTTGCCCAAGGGGCGTTCGAATCGCTGGAAACGGCCTACGCTTACGGATCAAATCGTTTCAGGAGAAACAGGCATGCATTCCATTCGCCGGGTCGCGATCCTGGGCGGTAACCGAATACCTTTCGCCCGCTCCAACGGTGCCTATGCCAAGGCCAGCAACCAGGCGATGCTGACCGCGACCCTCGAAGGGCTGGTCGAGCGCTATCGCCTGCATGGCCTGCGCCTGGGCGAGGTGGTGGCGGGAGCGGTGCTCAAGCAGTCGCGTGACATGAACCTGACCCGCGAGTGCGTGCTGGGCTCCCGGCTATCGCCGCAAACCCCGGCCTACGATATCCAGCAAGCCTGCGGCACGGGGCTGGAGGCGGCGCTACTGGTGGCCAACAAGATCGCCCTGGGGCAGATCGACAGTGCGATCGCCGGTGGGGTGGATACCACCTCGGACGCTCCAATCGCGGTCAACGAAGGGCTGCGGCAAATCCTGCTGCAAGCCAACCGCGGCAGAACCCTGGGCGAACGCCTCAAACCGTTTCTAAAATTGCGCCCGCAGCATTTGCGCCCCGAACTGCCGCGCAATGGCGAGCCGCGTACCGGGCTGTCGATGGGCGAGCATTGCGAGCGCATGGCGCAAACCTGGCAAATCGAGCGCGGCGACCAGGATGCCCTGGCGCTGCTCAGCCACCAGCACTTGGCGGCGGCCTACGCCGATGGCTGGCACGACGACCTGCTGACGCCCTACCTGGGCCTGACGCGCGACAATAACCTGCGCGCGGACCTGACCCTGGCGCAACTGGCCAAGCTCAAGCCGGTGTTCGACCGCAGCGGCCTGGGCACGCTCACCCCGGGCAACTCCACGCCACTGACCGACGGCGCCTCGTTGGTGCTGCTGGGCAGCGAGGCCTGGGCCCAGGAGCAAGGCCTGCCGGTGCAGGCGTACCTGGTGGATGGCGAGGCGGCGGCGGTGGACTTCGTCCACGGCCAGGAGGGCCTGCTGATGGCGCCGGTGTACGCGGTGCCGCGTCTGCTGGCGCGCAACGGCCTGGCGCTGCAGGACTTCGACTACTACGAAATCCACGAAGCCTTCGCCGCCCAGGTGCTGTGCACCCTCAAGGCCTGGGAAGACCCGGCCTATTGCCAGGCGCGCCTGGGGTTGGACGCAGCGCTGGGGACCATCGACCGCAGCAAGTTGAACGTGAAGGGCAGTTCGCTGGCGGCCGGCCATCCATTCGCCGCAACCGGTGGCCGTATCCTGGCGAACATGGCCAAGCTGCTGAAGGCGCGTGGCAAGGGGCGTGGGTTGATCTCCATCTGCGCGGCCGGTGGCCAGGGGGTCACGGCGATCGTCGAGCGCTAGCCCTGTTCGCCGGCAAGGCCGGCTGCCGCTGGTATGCTTGTCCGCCTCGCATTATCGAGCCCTTTCATGTCGACCAACGGACCACGCGCCATCCCCGCCCTGACCGAGCTGCCCAGGCCGCTCTACGCCCGCGCCGAGCGCCTGGACGCCGGCTCCTGGACCCCCCGCCATCGCCACGACTGGGTGCAGTTTTCCTATGCCATCAGCGGTGTGCTGGGCGTCTATACCCACAGCGGCAGCTACTTCGCCCCGCCACAATGGGGCGTGTGGATTCCGGCCGACACCGAGCACGAGGTGGTGACCTCGATGCAGGCCGAGATGCGCAGCCTCTACGTGCGCCGCGATGCCTGCCCCTGGGCGGCGGAGCACTGCCGGGTGCTGGAGGTGACACCGCTGGCGCGGGAGTTGATCAAGCAGTTCTGCACCTTCGCCGTGGACTACCCGGCCACTGACAGCGTGCAAGCGCGGCTGGTGGCGGTGCTGCTGGACCAACTGCGCACCCTGCCGGAAGTGGGGTTTTCCCTGCCGTTGCCGCGCCACCCGGGGTTGCTGGCCTTGTGCAATGGCCTGGTCGCCGCGCCCGACCAGGTGCAGACCCTGCAGCAATGGGCCGGGCAGTTGGGCGTGTCGGAGAAAACCTTGATGCGCCTGTTCCAGCGCGAGACGGGCCTGAGCTTTCGCAACTGGCGCCAGCGCATGCGCCTGCTGTCGTCGCTGGCGTTGCTGGAGGCAGGGGAAAGCGTCACCCAGGCGGCACTGGGTTGCGGTTATGACTCCACCTCGGCGTTCATCGCCGCCTTCAAGCAACTGTTCGGCGCGACGCCGGGGGAACTGAGGCTCTGAGCTCCCCGCTGCGCCCCGCCGGGGTCAATGGCAGCAACTGCCGCCATTGGCCAGGTCCTTGAGGATCGGGCAGTCTGGCCGATCATCGCCCTGGCAGTGCGCTACCAGCTCGCCCAGGGTGTCGCGCAGGCTCACCAGTTCCTCGATGCGCCGGTTCAGCTCATCGATGTGCTGCATGGCCAACGCCTTCACATCGGCGCTGGCGCGCTGGCGGTCCTGCCACAGGGTGAGCAGCTTGGCCACCTCTTCCAGGGAGAAGCCCAGGTCGCGCGAGCGCTTGATGAACGCCAGGCTGTGCAGGTCGTCCTGCTGGTACAACCGGTAGCCGCTGTCGCTGCGCTTGGCCGGGCGCAGCAGGCCGATGGACTCGTAGTAGCGGATCATCTTGGCGCTGAGCCCGCTGCGGCGGGCGGCCTGGCCGATGTTCATGGCAGCTCCTGATGGTCGGCGGTGGGTTTCCAGGTCTTCAGCCACAGGGCGTTGCTCACCACGCTGACGCTGGACAGCGCCATGGCAGCGCCGGCCAGCACGGGGTTGAGGTAACCGAGCGCGGCCAGGGGGATGCCGACCAGGTTGTAGATGAAGGCCCAGAACAGGTTCTGGCGGATCTTGGCGTAGGTCTTGCGGCTGATCTCCAGGGCGGCGGGCACCAGGCGCGGGTCGCCGCGCATCAGGGTGATGCCGGCGGCCTGCATGGCCACGTCGGTGCCGCCGCCCATGGCGATGCCGATATCGGCGGCGGCCAGGGCCGGGGCGTCGTTGATGCCGTCGCCGACCATGGCCACCACGCCATCGCGCTTGAGCGCCGCCACGGTGGCGGCCTTGTCGGCCGGCAGCACTTCGGCGTGCACGTCGTCGATCCCCAGGGCCTCGGCCACCACCTTGGCGCTGCCGCGGTTGTCACCGGTCAGCAGGTGGCTGCTGATGCCACGCCGGTGCAGCGCGGCAATGGCCAGGTCGGCACCGGCCTTGAGGCTGTCGCCGAAGGCGAACAGGCCCAGTACCCGCGGCTGGTTGCCGCGCTCGACCAGCCAGGACAGGGTGCGTCCCTCGGCCTCCCAGGCCTGGGCGCTGGCAGCCAGGTCGCCGGGCGACAATGCGCTTTCCTCGAGCAGGCGGCGGTTACCCAGCGCCAGTTCGCGCCCGTTTACCTGGCCGGCGATGCCGCGCCCGGTGAGCGCCTGGCTGGCCGCCACCTGCGGCACTTCCAGGCCCTGTTCGGCGCAGGCCTCGAGCACGGCCCTGGCCAGTGGGTGTTCGCTGCCGCGTTGCAGGGCACCGGCCAGGCGCAGCAGTTCGCCGCCGTCACCGCTGGCGGCTTGGCTATGGACGATACGCGGGCTGCCCGAGGTCAGGGTGCCGGTCTTGTCGAATACCACGCGGTTGACCGCGTGGGCGCGCTCCAGGGCTTCGGCGTCCTTGATCAGGATGCCGTGGCGGGCGGCGACGCCGGTGCCGGCCATGATCGCCGCCGGCGTGGCCAGGCCGAGGGCGCAAGGGCAGGCGATCACCAGGACCGCGACGGCGTTGATCAGGGCGGTCTCCAGCGGCGCGCCGGCCAGCCACCAGCCGACCAGGGTGAGCAGCGCCAGTACCAGCACCGCTGGGACGAACACCTGGCTGACCCGATCGACCAGTTTCTGGATGGGCGCCTTGGCCGCCTGGGCGTCCTCCACCAGGCGGATGATCCGGGCCAGGACCGTCTCGGTGCCGAGCGCCCGGGTTTCCACCAGCAGGCGGCCTTCGCCGTTGATCGCACCGCCGGTGACCGCGTCCCCCGGCTGCTTGGGCACCGGCAGGCTTTCGCCGCTGATCAGCGCCTCGTCGGCATGGCTGCTGCCTTCGAGCACTTCACCGTCGACGGGGAAGCGCTCGCCGGGCTTGACCAGTACCTGGTCGCCCAGGCGCAGCTGGCTGATCGCGACTTCTTCCTCGCGTCCGTCGAGTACCCGTACCGCGCGTTCCGGGCGCAAGGCCTCGAGGGCGCGGATGGCGCTGGCGGTCTGGCGTTTGGCGCGGCTTTCCAGGTACTTGCCCAGCAACACGAGGGCGATCACCACCGCCGAGGCTTCGAAATACAGGTGCGGTTGCGTGCCGGCAGGGGCGTTGGCCCATTGGTACAGGCTCAAGCCATAGCCGGCGCTGGTGCCCAGGGCGACCAGCAGGTCCATGTTGCCGGCGCCGGCGCGCACGGCTTTCCAGGCCGCGACATAAAAGCGCGCACCGAGAATGAATTGCACGGGGGTGGCCAGCAGGAACTGCGCCCAGGCCGGCAGCATCCAGTGCAGGCCGAAGGGTTGTCCCAGCATCGGCAGCACCAGGGGCAGCGCCAGCAGCAGGGCAGCGCCCACCGCCAGGCGCTCGTTGCGCAGGCGGCGCTGGGCCTGGGCCTGATCGTCGTGCTGGCTGCGCGGCAGGCTGGCGCTGTAGCCGGCGTTTTCCACCGCGCCGATCAGCGCGCTGTCATCCAGGGCCTGGAGCACTTCGAGGTGGGCGCGTTCGTTGGCCAGGT
This sequence comes from Pseudomonas sp. VA159-2, assembly GCF_024126635.1. Taxonomy (NCBI): domain Bacteria; kingdom Pseudomonadati; phylum Pseudomonadota; class Gammaproteobacteria; order Pseudomonadales; family Pseudomonadaceae; genus Pseudomonas; species Pseudomonas sp. VA159-2. The sequence continues at coordinate 133,078 of NZ_JAMYBV010000013.1, forward strand.
TGACGCTGACCTGCTCCACCCCCGGCAGCTTGCGCAAGGCGCGCTCGACACGACCGACGCAACTGGCGCAGGTCATGCCGCCGATCTGCAGTTCCAGGGTGCGGGTGGGGACGCTGTAGCCGGCGTCGCGCACGGCGTCGACCAATGCCGGCAGGCTGTCGGCCGGGGCCTGGACGCGGGCCTGCTCGGTGGCCAGGTTGACGCTGACGTGTTCGGTACCGGTAACCTTGCGCAAGGCGCGTTCGACCCGACCTGCGCAACTGGCGCAGGTCATGCCGGCGATCGGCAGGTCGAAGGTGGTGGATGCGGGCATGGCTCTCTCCTCCGTGGACTGGCCTGCAGCATCAACCTTGCCATGCGGGCAAGGTCAATAGCCCAGCTTGGCCTGCCGCAATTCCAGGCCATGTACGCCGGTGGCGATACGGTACTTGCTGATCTGCCCGGCCTTGAGGTTCAAGCGCGTGCTGCGCTGGTCCTCGACGCCCGCGGCGCAGCCGGGCATCTGCCCGGGCAGCAGGCGCATGCGCACATCGACCGGGCCGGGCGGCAGGTTGAATGAAGTGGATTGTTCCTGGAACAGCCGTGCGGCCAACTGATCGTTGAGGTAGATGCCGATCTCGCAACTGGTGGCCACTTCCAGGCGTTCCCGGGAAATCATCAGCACGCTGTAGTCCGTGTTGCCCTCGGCGCTGGCCGTTGGCACCCCGGCGAGTGCGCCCAGTAGCCCGACAAGGCCCAATGCTGCCTTGATCATGAAGAATCTCCTGCTTGGCAAAAACGTCAAAGGCGCAGCTTGGCCGAGCCGCGCGCGGATTTCCAGCCCGGCCGTTGCCGGCAGAACTTGACCTTGCCCCGATGGCAAGGATGAGACTGGGCAAAACCCACCAGGAGGCAACCTCGATGCAAGTGTTCAATGTACAAGGCATGACCTGTGGCCATTGCGTGAAAGGCGTGACCCGGGCGGTGCAGGAGCAGGATGGCGCGGCGCGGGTGGAAGTGGACCTGGCCGGACGGCAAGTGCGGGTCGACAGCACGCTGGCAGCGGAGCAGATCCTTGCGGCGATTCGCCAGGAGGGGTATCAGGCCGAGCTGGCCTGATCAGGGTTTGACCCTGTAAACCTCATGTCATCGGCGCCGTCGAGGATGGCGCCGGTGTTCGCCGGCCGGCTCCTACGCGGTTCTTTCAGCCAACCCGGCCCGGTAGGCGCCAGCCTTGCTGGCGAACCAGGCGCCGCGCAGGATGGCACCGGCTGTGCGGTGTTCGCCGGGGAAATCCGGCAATTATTACCAAGGTTTTCATCGCCTGGGCACCCAGTGCAGGTAGACTTAAGCGCTTGCTTAGCCTGCTATGGATTCTCCATGAACCTGCGAACCCTGCTGATTCTCGGCGCCCTGAGTGCGTTCGGGCCCTTGGCGATCGACTTCTATCTGCCCGCTTTCCCCGCCATGGCGCACGCTTTCGCCACCGATGAAAAGCACGTGCAGACCACCCTGGCTGCCTACTTCCTCGGCCTGTCCCTTGGCCAGCTGGCCTACGGCCCGGTGGCCGATCGCTTCGGCCGGCGCATCCCGCTGCTGTTCGGCGTCGGCCTGTTCACCCTGGCGTCGCTGGCCTGCGCTTATGCGCCAAACCTCGACAGCCTGATCGTGGCGCGTTTCGTCCAGGCGTTGGGCGGCTGCGCCGGCATGGTGCTGTCGCGGGCGATCGTCAGCGACAAGTGCGACGCAGTGGCTTCGGCCAAGGTGTTCTCGCAATTGATGCTGGTGATGGGCCTGGCGCCGATTCTGGCGCCGATGCTCGGTGGCGTGCTGGTCAATGTGGCCGGCTGGCAGTCGATCTTCCTGGCCTTGAGCCTGTTCAGCGCCGCCTGCCTTGTGGCCGTCGGCCTGGGGCTGCCGGAAAGCCTGCCGGCGCACGTGCCGCGCCAGCCGCTGTCGGGGGCGTTGCGCCAGTACCTGCGCCTGCTCGGTGATCGGGTGTTCGTTGGCCATGCGCTGACCGGCGGGATCGCCATCGCCGGGATGTTCGCCTACATCGCCGGCTCACCCTTCGTCTTCATCAAGCTGTACGGCGTGCCGGCCGAGCACTATGGCTGGTTGTTCGGCACCAATGCCGCCGGTTTCATCCTGATGGCCCAGGTCAATGCGCGTCTTTTGGCCAAGCGTGGGCCGGCGTTCCTGCTGGCCCGTGCGGTCTGGCTGTACCTGGCCGCGGCGCTGGCGCTGCTGCTGGTGGCGGCGCTGCGTCCGGTGGCGCTGTGGCCTTTGCTGGTGCCGCTGTTCGTCTGCATCGCCAGCCTCGGCTGCATCATCCCCAACGCCTCGGCGTGCGCCATGAGTGGCCAGGGGGCACGGGCCGGCAGTGCCTCGGCACTGATGGGCTGCCTGCAGTTCAGCGTCGCCGCGGCTGCGGCGGCGCTGGTCGGGGTGCTGCATGATGGCAGCGCGGTGCCCATGGCGCTGGTGATCAGCTTGTGCGGCGCGCTGGTGGTCAGTGTCGCAATGCTGACCCGGCGCTTGCAGGCCAGGCGCTCGGTGTAAGCACATGGGGCGCGTTCAGGCGCGCTTCGAGCAAGGCGACGAAGGCCCGCGCCTCGGCTTCGTTGCGAAAACTCACCACGTGCTGGTCCAGCTGGACCTGCCAGGGGCAAGCAGGGTTTCGGTTCGACGCACTGACGACAATCTTCATCGTGATTCACCTCCAGTGAGCGAGAGCCGATGAAGTTTAGCGCCACCCCAGGCGCTCGCCATGACCGGGATCACTACCCTGACTGACGGTCATGGCGGGTTGGGGGAGGGGAGCTTTCTGCATTGCGGCAGGTAATTGTTGTGCGCAGCTGTAGGAATTGTTTATGCCTGCCGTCGGGCGACCTGGTCCCACGTTGCCGCAGCCGCTGTATCACGGGCGACCAGCCGATTCGCCGCGTCGCCGCGAGGGTGCCCTCAGGGCGGTCAGCGGCGTTCCTACAGGGCTCGGCAGGTCAACCACGAGTGGTCTTATACTGCCCCGACATCGCGCCATTACCCCGCCTACCAGCCGAGATTCATCAGGGAGCTTCAGGTTCATGAACGAAGTCCGCAGCATCAGCCAGGTCGCTGGCCTGATGGCCGACCCCAAGCGTAGTGCCATGTTATGGGCGCTGATCGACGGCACGCCGCGGGCGGCGGATGAACTGGCGCTGCTCACCGGCCTTAGTACGCCGTCGGCCTGCGCGCATCTGTCGTTGTTGTCGGCGGCGGGCTTGCTGCGCTTCGAGCCTCGTGGGCGCAAGCGCTATTTTCGCTTGGCCAACCCCGAGGTGGGCGCCGCGGTGGAGGCGCTTGCCAGCGTGCAATTGCAGGTGCGCGGCGCTGCGCGCAAAGGTGATGCCCTGCAGATCCCTCTGTCGATGCGCAAGGCGCGCCTGTGTGGCGACCACCTGGGCGGCGAGGTGGCGGCCGACCTGTTCCAGCGCTTGCTCGCCGACGGCTGGCTCGAAGGCAGCGAGGCGCAGTTGTGCGTAAGCGCTGAAGGCAAGGCGCGCTTGGAAGCCCTGGGGGTTTTCATCGACGCCCTGGTGCCTGATGGCAAGCGCGGTTGCGTCACTTGCCATTGCACCGAGTGGAGCGACCAGGGGCCACACCTGGGCGGCAGCCTGGGGCAGGCGTTGTTGCGGCTGTTCCTGCAGTCGGGCTGGGTTCGTGAGCAGGATGGCAACCGGGCGGTACAGCTCACCCCGCCCGGGCTGCAGCACATCAACGCCATCGCGCGGCTGCCGGCGCGGCAGGTGGGTTAGCGCACCAGGCGTGCGTCGAGGCTGTTCTGTGCCAGGCGCCGGGCCTGGTCCTGGGTCATGCCCAGGTGTTCGTGCAGGGCCTGGAAGTTTTCCGTGACGTAGCCGCCGAAGTAGGCTGGGTCATCGGAGTTGACCGTGACCTTCACGCCGCGCTCGAGCATGTCGAGGATGTTGTGCTGGCTCATGTGGTCGAATACGCACAGCTTGGTGTTGGACAGCGGGCAGACGGTCAGCGGGATCTGTTCGTCGATGATGCGTTGCATCAGCCGTTCGTCCTCGATGGCGCGCACGCCATGGTCGATGCGCTGGATCTTCAGCAGGTCGAGGGCTTCCCAGATGTACTCGGGTGGGCCTTCCTCGCCGGCGTGGGCGACAGTCACGAAGCCTTCGCTGCGGGCGCGGTCGAACACGCGCTGGAACTTGCTTGGCGGGTGGCCTTGTTCCGAGCTGTCCAGGCCGACGGCGACGAAAGCGTCACGGAAGGGCAGGGCCTGGTCGAGGGTCTTGTGGGCTTCGTCTTCGCTCAGGTGGCGCAGGAAGCTGAGGATCAGGCCGCTGCCGATACCCAGTTGTTCACGGCCATCCTTGAGCGCCTGGTTGATGCCGTTGAGCACCACTTCGAACGGGATGCCACGGTCGGTGTGGGTCTGCGGGTCGAAGAACGGCTCGGTGTGGATCACGTTCTGCGCCTTGCAGCGCTGCAGGTAGGCCCAGGTCAGGTCGTAGAAGTCCTGCTCGGTGCGCAGGACATCGGCGCCTTGGTAATAGAGGTCGAGAAACTCCTGCAGGTTATTGAAGGCATAGGCGCCGCGCAGGGTTTCCACATCCGCCCAGGGCAGGGCGACTTTGTTGCGTTCGGCCAGGGCGAACAGCAGTTCGGGCTCCAGCGAGCCCTCCAGGTGCATGTGCAGTTCCGCCTTGGGCAAGGCGTTCAGCCATTCATACATGTGTGCAATCTCGATCAGGTACGGTTGGCCGACATTCTACAGGGCCTGGCCAGGCAATGCGCCCGGCCAGGCCCTGGTTCGTCAACCGGCGATCAGCTGGGCGGCGGCCTGGCGGTGGTTGGCGATCAGGCCCTGCACGTCGAGGCCCTCGATCTGGCCGTCGATGACCCGCCACTGGCCGCCGACCATCACCCGGTCGGCACGGTCGGCGCCGCACAGCAGCAAGGCTGAAAGTGGGTCGTGGCTGCCGGAGAAGCGCAGTTCGTCGAGCTTGAACAGCGCAAGGTCGGCCTGCTTGCCCACGGCCAGCTCGCCGATATCGCCGCGCCCCAGCAACTTGGCCGAGCCCCGGGTCGCCCAGCCCAGGGCGCGTTCCGGCGTGATCAGCTCGGCGCCGTAACGCAGGCGTTGCAGATACAGGGCCTGGCGCGCTTCGAGGATCATGTTCGAGGCGTCGTTGGAGGCCGAACCGTCTACCCCCAGGCCAACCGTCGCGCCTGCGCCATCCAGCTCCACGGTTGGGCAGATGCCCGAGGCCAGGCGCATGTTGGAGCTCGGGCAGTGGCAGATACCGGTGCCGGCGGCGCCGAGGCGGGCGATCTCGTCGGGGTTGAAGTGGATGCCGTGGGCCAGCCAGGTGCGTGGGCCGAGCCAGCCGACGCTGTCGAGGTAGTCGACGGTACGCAGGCCGAAGCGCTGCAGGCAGAAGTCTTCTTCGTCGAGGGTTTCGGCCAGGTGGGTGTGCAGGCGCACGTCCAGTTCCTCGGCAAGGTCGGCGCTGGCCCGCATGATCTCGGGGGTGACCGAGAACGGCGAGCAGGGCGCCAGGGCGATCTGGATGCGCGCGCCGTCGCCACGCTCGTGGTAGCTGTGGATAAGGCGCTGGCTGTCGGCGAGGATCACTTCGCCTTGCTGCACGGTCTGTTGCGGCGGCAGGCCACCATCTTTCTCGCCCAGGCTCATCGAGCCGCGGGTGAGCATGGCGCGCATGCCCAGCTTGCGCACCGCCTCGACCTGCACGTCGATGGCGTTGTCCAGGCCTTCGGGGAACAGGTAATGGTGGTCGGCGGCGGTGGTGCAGCCGGACAACAGCAGCTCGGCCAGGGCGACCTGGCTGGCCAGCTCGAGCTTGGCCGGGGTCAGGCGCGCCCACACCGGGTAGAGGGTCTTGAGCCAGGGAAACAGGGGCTGGTTGACCACCGGCGCCCAGGCACGGGTGAGGGTCTGATAGAAGTGATGGTGGGTGTTGATCAGGCCGGGCAATACCACGTGCTCACGGGCATCGAACACTTGGTCGCAAGGGGCGCTGGGGGCTTGGCCGGGGCCAAGCAGCTCGGTGATGCGGCCGTCTTCGATGACCAGCCCGCCACGGGCGTCGCCGGCGTTGGCGGTGAAGATGGCAAGGGGGGATTTCAACCAGGTACGGGTCGCAGGCATGGTGCCGGCTCCTCTGAAAGTGGGTTCAGGTTAGCCAGCTCAGTGTTGCCCTGTCTGCTGATCCAGGTTCGCCGCAGGGGCGAGGCTTGGAGTCTACTGCCTCGCCACGCGGCTTTCAATTCACCAGGTCAGCGTCTGGCCCTGGTAGTCGATGAAGCGCAGGCCGCCGTTGCCGCTGTGCGCCTTGATCTGCGCGAGCATGCCGCGGGTGCTGGTGAGCACGTCGATCTCGGCGTTCTCGCCGCCCATGTCGGTCTTCACCCAGCCCGGGTGCATGGCCAGCACGCACAGGTCCGGGCGCTGCAAGTCGACCACGAAGCTGTTGATCATCGAGTTGAGCGCGGCCTTGCTGGCCTTGTACAGGCAGATCTCGCCGCCGTCGGGGATGGTCACGCTACCCAGGATCGAGCTCATGAAAGCCAGTACACCGCTGCCTTGGCGTACCTGGCCGGCCAAGCGGCGGGCGACCCGGATCGGTGCCACGGCGTTGGTCATGAACAACTCGCCAAGTTGCAGCAGCTGCACGCTTTCCAAATCCTGGGGCAGCGGGCCCATTACCCCGGCGTTGACGAATACCAGGTCGAATACCTCGCCTTGCAGGCGCTGCTTGAGGCCGTCGAGTTGCGCGGTGTCGTTCATCTCCAGGCGCTCGATGCGCACACCGGGTACTTCGGCCAGCGCGCCGGGCTTTTGCGGGTCACGCACGGTGGCGACGACGTTCCAGCCATCCTCTTGCAGGCGCTGCACCAGGCCGAGGCCCAGGCCTCGTGAGGCGCCGATGATCAGGGCGGTTTTCTGTGCGGTCATTGCGGGGCTCCTGAAAAGGTGAATGCTGGCTCAGGAGCATACTCCAGCCCAGGACTGGATGCTCGCCTGGTCAAGAAGTGATCAGTGTTGCCGGAGCCCCATGATTGCGGGGCCTGGCGCATTGCCTCACGGGTTATCCACAGGCTGCTCCACAGTATTTGTGTGCAAGCGCAACGCCTTGAAATAGATTGTCCGGGGCGCTATTTCGCTCACCGGCTGGGGATAACTAACTGACCCCGTTCGGTTTACCCGCCTGTCACACAGGTGTGATCAAAATATGATCAAAGCCTTGCAGGCCTTGCTGGTAAAGGCCTGCGGTGAAATGCCCCAAGCTTATCCACAGGCACGCCCACAGTGGTTGTGGGCAACCTTCAACGGCGCTCGAGCAGGATCCGCCCGCGGCTGAGGTCGGCCAGTTGCTGTTGCAGGCTGTCCAGGTGCGTATCCCCCAGGGCGATCTGCAGGTCGACGCCATTGGCGGTGAACTGTTCGTCCAGTACCAGCCCATCCACCTCGGCCAGGCGCAGCTTGAGCAGCGCCAGCTCGCTGAAGCTGCAACTGCAGCTGAACTCGCTGCGTTGCACCAGCAGCCGCTTCGGCGCCTGTTGCAGGCACTTGTTGGCACCGCCGCCATAGGCGCGGGCCAGGCCGCCGGTGCCCAGCTGGATGCCGCCATACCAACGGATCACCAGCACCACGACCTGGTCGCAATCCTGGGCCTCGATGGCGGCGAGGATGGGCCGGCCGGCAGTGCCGCCGGGTTCGCCATCGTCACTGCTGCGGTACTGGGCGCCGAGTTTCCAGGCCCAGCAGTTGTGGGTGGCCGCCAGGTCGCTGTGGCGTTCGATGAAGGCCATCGCCTCGGCAGCGCTGCTGATCGGGCCGGCGAGGGTGATGAAGCGGCTCTTGCGAATGTCCTCGCGGAACTCGCAGAGCTCGAGCAGGGTAGAAGGCATAGGTCCGGGTCAGGCGGGCGTGGTGATGCCGCAGCCTTTGAGAATGATGTGGATAAGGTTGTTGCTGGCGTCTTCCATGTCTTGCTTGGTCAGGCGGCTGCGGCCGGTGACCTGGCAGATCTGGGTGGCGAAGTCGGCATAGTGCTGGGTGCTGCCCCAGAGCAGGAAGATCAGGTGCACCGGGTCGACCCGGTCCATCTTGCCAGCGTCGATCCAGGCCTGGAACACCGCGGCGCGGCCACGGAACCAGTCGCGGTAGTCGGCGCTGAAGTACTCGCTCAGGCACTCGCCGCCGCTGATCACTTCCATGGCGAAGATCCGCGAGGCCTGCGGGTTGCGCCGGGAGAACTCCATCTTGGTGCGAATGTAGTGGCTCAGCGCTTCGGCCGGGTCGTCCTCGACGCTCAAGGCGTTGAAGGTGCTGTCCCACAACTCGATGATGTTGCTCAGCACGGCGATGTACAGGCCCAGCTTGTTGGTGAAGTAGTAGTGCAGGTTGGCCTTGGGCAACCCGGCCTTGAGCGCGATGGTGTTCATGCTCGTGCCCTTGTAGCCGTGGCGGGCGAATTCGTCTTCGGCAGCCTGGATGATGGCCTGCTCGTTCTTCTGGCGGATGCGGCCGGCGGGCTTGCCCGAGGCGGGGGAGCGATGCGCAGGGACTTCTAGGGTCATGGACGATTCCGGGCGGGTCGTTACGAATGTCCGACAGATTACCTGCCTGTGCCGAAGTGACAAGCATTTGCGGCTCAGATGGGTATCAACGTGTCGCAGCCAGGTTTTGCAAAAAGCTTTCCAGCACCAGGTTCGGTCGCCGGCCCTTGCGGGTCACCCAGCTCAGGCCCAGGTCGTAGAAGCGCTGCGCAGGCTTGAGCGCGCGCAGGCGGCCTTGTTGCACCCAGAAGCTGGCGTAGTGGTCGGGCAGGTAGCCGATGTAGCGCCCGGTCAGGATCAGGAAGGCCATGCCTTCACGGTCCGAGGCGCTGGCGGTGCAGTACAGGGCCTGGTAGTGCGCCTGGATATCGGCGGGCAGGCGGAAGGTTGGGGCGATGGCATCCTGGCTGTTCAGGCGCAGGTCGTCGACCTGCTGGTCGTCGGCGTAGAACAGCGGGTGGCCAACCGCGCAGTAGAGCAGCGAGCGCTCGCTGTACAGCGGCTGATACTCAAGCCCGGACAGCGGGCTGGTCTGCGGCACCACGCCGACATGCAGGCTGCCGTCGAGCACGCCCTGCTCGACTTGGCTCGGCGCGATCATGCGGATCTGGATGCGCACGTCCGGGCCGCGGTCCTTCAACTCGGCCAGGGCGTGGGTGATGCGCATGTGCGGCAGGGTTACCAGGTTGTCGGTGAGGCCGATGTTCAGTTCACCGCGCAAATGCTGGTGCAGCCCGTTGACCTCGGTGCGAAAGCTCTCCAGGGCGCTGAGCAGTTGCAGGGCCGAGTGGTACACCTCGCGACCTTCCTCGGTCAGCGAAAACCCCGCGCGCCCGCGCTGGCACAGGCGCAGGCCAAGCCGTTGCTCCAAGTCGTTCATCTGCTGGCTGATCGCCGAACGGCCGATGCCCAGAACGTTCTCCGCCGCCGAGAAACCGCCGCATTCCACCACGCTGCGGTAGATTTTCAGCAAGCGGATATCGAAATCGCTGACCTGGGCGAGGGGATCGGGACGTCGGCTCATATGTTTAGCCCGCTGCGGAATGAAGGTTAGAAATGTTGGGTTTTCTGGACTTTATCGCCGTGCCAATTTAGCTGCAACAACATCCATCGTTGCCTAATCGTCTTTCGAGGAACCGCCCGATGAACATGCCCGAGACCGTCCACACCGGTATCGCCAGCCAGCTCAAGCTGGACGCCCACTGGATGCCCTACACCGCCAACCGCAACTTCCAGCGCGACCCGCGCCTGATCGTCGCGGCCGAAGGCAATTACCTGGTCGACGACAAGGGCCGCAAGGTGTTCGATGCCCTCTCGGGCCTGTGGACCTGCGGCGCCGGGCACACCCGCAAGGAGATCAGCGAGGCGGTCGCTCGCCAGGTCGCCACCCTCGACTACTCGCCGGCCTTCCAGTTCGGCCACCCGCTGGCGTTCCAGTTGGCTGAGAAAATCGCCAACCTGGTGCCGGGCGATCTCAACCACGTGTTCTTCACCAACTCCGGCTCCGAGTGCGCCGACACCGCGCTGAAGATGGTGCGTGCCTACTGGCGCCTGAAAGGCCAGGCCACCAAGACCAAGATCATCGGCCGTGCCCGCGGCTACCACGGGGTGAACATCGCCGGCACCAGCCTGGGCGGCGTCAACGGCAACCGCAAGCTGTTCGGCCAACTGCTGGACGTCGACCACCTGCCGCACACCGTGCTGCCGGCCAACGTGTTCAGCAAGGGCATGCCGGAAGAGGGCGGTATCGCCCTGGCCGACGAAATGCTCAAGCTGATCGAGCTGCACGACGCCTCGAACATCGCCGCGGTGATCGTCGAGCCGCTGGCCGGCTCGGCTGGCGTGCTGCCACCGCCCAAGGGTTACCTCAAGCGCCTGCGCGAGATCTGCACCCAGCACAATATCCTGCTGATCTTCGACGAAGTGATCACAGGCTTTGGCCGCATGGGCGCAATGACCGGTGCCGAAGCCTTCGGCGTGACCCCAGACCTGATGTGCATCGCCAAGCAGGTCACCAACGGCGCCATCCCGATGGGCGCGGTGATCGCCACCGGCGAGATCTACCAGACCTTCCTGAACCAGCCGACGCCCGAGTACGCGGTGGAATTCCCCCACGGCTACACCTATTCGGCGCACCCGGTGGCCTGCGCCGCCGGTATCGCTGCGCTGGACTTGCTGCAAAAGGAAAACCTGGTGCAGTCCGCCGCCGCGCTGGCGCCGCACTTCGAGCAGCTGTTGCACGGGCTCAAGGGCAGCAAGAACATCGTCGACATCCGCAACTACGGCCTGGCCGGTGCCATCCAGATCGGCGCGCGCGACGGTGACGCGATTGTTCGCCCGTACGAGGCGGCCATGAAGCTGTGGCAAGCCGGCTTCTATGTGCGCTATGGCGGCGACACCCTGCAATTCGGGCCGACCTTCAATACCCAGCCGCAGGAGCTGGACCGCCTGTTCGACGCCGTGGGCGAAGCCCTGAACAAGGTCGACTGATTTTTCCGTTTTTGACGTCAGGCGGGTGAACTGCACGCGCCTGCTTCTACCTTCTTTATCTGGAGTTCTGCATGAGCATTGTTCAGCACCTGATCCACGGCGAGCTGGTCACCAAGGGCGAACGCACCGCCGATGTCTTCAACCCGTCCACCGGCCAGGCCGTGCGCAAGGTCGAGCTGGCCAGCCGCGCCACCATCCAGCAAGCCATCGACTCGGCCAAGGCCGCCTTCCCGGCCTGGCGCAACACGCCGCCGGCCAAGCGCGCCCAGGTGATGTTCCGCTTCAAGCAGTTGCTTGAGCAGAACGAGGCGAAGATTGCGCAAATGATCAGCGAGGAGCACGGCAAGACCGTGGAGGACGCCGCCGGCGAATTGAAGCGTGGCATCGAGAACGTCGAGTTCGCCTGCGCCGCCCCCGAGCTGCTCAAGGGCGAGTACAGCCGCAACGTCGGGCCGAACATCGATGCCTGGTCGGATTTCCAGCCGCTGGGCATCGTTGCCGGCATCACCCCGTTCAACTTCCCGGCCATGGTGCCGCTGTGGATGTACCCGCTGGCGATCGCTTGTGGTAACGCCTTTATTCTCAAGCCTTCCGAGCGCGACCCGAGCTCGACGCTGTATATCGCCCAGTTGCTGCTGGAGGCCGGCCTGCCCAAGGGGATTCTCAATGTCGTGCACGGCGACAAGGAAGCGGTCGACGCGCTGATCGAGGCGCCGGAGGTCAAGGCTCTGAGCTTCGTCGGTTCGACCCCGATCGCCGAGTACATCTATGCCGAGGGCACCAAGCGCGGCAAGCGTGTGCAGGCCCTGGGCGGTGCGAAGAACCATGCGGTGCTGATGCCCGATGCCGACCTGGACAACGCGGTCAGTGCGCTGATGGGCGCGGCTTATGGTTCGTGCGGCGAGCGTTGCATGGCCATCTCGGTGGCGGTGTGCGTGGGTGACCAGGTCGCCGATGCGTTGATTGCCAAGCTCGAGCCGCAGATCAAGGCGCTGAAGATCGGTGCTGGCACCTCCTGTGGGTTGGACATGGGGCCGTTGGTGACCGCCGCTGCCCGTGACAAGGTGGTGGGTTACATCGATGACGGCGTTGCCGCTGGCGCCAAGCTGGTGGTCGACGGTCGTGGCTACCGTGTGGCGGGTAATGAAGATGGCTATTTCGTGGGTGGCACCTTGTTCGACAAGGTCACCCCGCAGATGCGTATCTATAAGGAAGAGATTTTCGGGCCGGTGCTGTGCGTGGTGCGGGTGAACAGCCTGGAGCAGGCCATGCAGTTGATCAATGAGCATGAGTACGGCAACGGTACCTGCATTTTCACCCGTGACGGTGAGGCGGCGCGGTTGTTCTGTGATGAGATTGAGGTGGGCATGGTTGGGGTCAACGTGCCGCTGCCGGTGCCGGTGGCTTATCACAGCTTTGGTGGGTGGAAGCGGTCGCTGTTCGGTGACTTGCATGCCTATGGTCCGGATGGGGTGCGCTTCTATACCCGGCGCAAGGCGATTACCCAGCGCTGGCCGCAGCGGGCCAGTCATGAGGCTTCGCAGTTTGCGTTTCCTAGTTTGTAAGGGGTAGGGAGTGGAAACGGGGCGGCCGCTAGGCCGCCCTGTTTTGTTTTTGGGGGGCTATTTATATAGAGGTGTTGGGTGGGGGGGCTGTCGTGGGGTTAAGGGGGCTGTCTGGGGAGGTGTTGGTGTATTGAGAGGTGTTTGTCTGGAGGTTGGGTTGGCGTTGAGAGGTGTTCGCCGTTAGGTATTCAGCGCCTGGTAGATCGAGCGCCGCGCGGGCGGCGCTCGATCTGCTAGGCGCTGCAAAGCGTGCGGCGGCCCCCTGGCGCCCCTGGCGCGGTCTTTCCCCTAATTATTTGAAAATATTGAAATTAAAGGTTGACGCGGTTCCAGATCCCCTTATAATGCGCCCCACTTCCAGCGACAACGGAACGCGAAACTCCT